>JBQCCX010000035.1:0-13393 GCA_051961815.1 Xanthobacteraceae bacterium | reverse complement strand
CGCAGTGCGGATTTTCATCGTCGCTTTGAGCGAGGCGTTGGACGTGTAGCCGGGCGGCAGCAGCATTTCCCACGGCATCGGCAGAAAATTATTGAACAGGCTCTCGATGCCGGCCTTGGCTTCTTGCTTGGCGCGCTCGTCAGTATCGGCAACGTAGAGCGGCACTGCCCAACCGAGTTGGCTTCCTGACGCCGCATAGCCGTGCATCGATTGCGCCGTCTCTTTGTACATATTGAGATAACGCACCACGGCGGCTTCGGCGGAAAACGTCACCAGGAAAGGATATTTGCGCTCCGGCGCCGAGGCCCATTCGATGGTCTCGCGCGAACCCATCGACGGGATCCAGACCGGCGGATGCGGGCTCTGATAGGGCCGCGGCCACAGATTGACGTAGCGATTGCGGAAGTGATTGCCCTCGAATTCGAACGGTCCGACCGTGGTCCAGGCCTTGATGATCAGATCGTGCGCTTCGTGGAAGCGCTCGTGCGAAAACGCCGGATTGACGCCGGTCGAGTGATATTCGGCGCCGATGCCGCGCACGAAGCCGGCGATCAGGCGCCCCTTCGACAAGACGTCGAGCATCGCGAATTCCTCGGCGATGTTGATCGGATTGCCGACGATCGGCAGCGCCCGGCCGAGCACGGCGATCTTGGCGGCCTTGGTGCGCTGGATCAGCGCGCTCGCGATCAGGTTCGGCGCCGGCATCATGCCGTAAGCGGTCTGGTGATGTTCGTTCACGCCGATGACGTCGAAGCCGAGCTCTTCGGCATAGCTCAGCTGATCGAGATAAGAATCGTATTCCGCGGCGCCCTTTTTTGGATCGTAGAAGCTGTTGGGCAGAACCACCCAGGCGGAGCGATGTTCGGCCGCCGCTTTCAGATCGAGCGGCCGATACGGCATCAAATGACAGCAGGTGAATTTCATGTGCCGGCTCGCTCGAGAAATGAAATGACCTTACCGGTCACAAGCTCGCACTGCTCGATATGGGGACTGTGGCCGCAAGACTCGACCATCGTGATGCGTGCGCCATTGACGCGCTTTTCCCATAGGCCCGCATAGGCGCTCGGCAGAATCTTGTCCTGCGCGCCCCAGACCACGTGGGTCGGCACGTCGATCCGGTGCAGCCATTTTTCCAGCGCCGGATTGAACCAGCGCGGCTCCCAGCCGAATTTGACGGCAGCGACTTTGTTCTGCAGGTCGAGGTCGAGCTGCGCCTCGTCGGGCGGCGGCGCTTGCAGCAAAGCGTCGGCAAAGCTCTGGTCATGATAGCGATTGCGGATCGCCTCCTCCGGTGACCAGATGAAATTATCACCGGGCGGCACGCCTTTGACGCGGATGCCGGCGGGTGCGATGAGCGTCAAGCTGGCGATGCGGCGGGTGTTGCGCACAGCCGCCTCGGCTGCGGTCCAGCCGCCGAGCGAATGGCCGATCACATGAACCGGCGATGCGAAGGCGGCGTCGAGCACGTCGAGGTAGTACATCGCGAGATCCGGCACGTCGCGCAGCCAGTCCGGATCGTCAGAGCCGCCGAAGCCCGGATGCTCGGGCACCGTGAGCGCAAAGCGCTGCGACAGGCGCTCGAAGAACGGCAGCCAGGCCGGCCACCCGCCGGCGCCGTGCAGGAACAGCGCCGGCTGGCCTGTGCCGGCACGGCGCATGCGAGCGCGCGTGCCGCGAGTGACCATAGTCTCTATTTCAGTTGTCATGATTGCAGACACTCTCAACCGTGTTCCTTGCCCTCGATCACCGCGAATTTGCGGCCTGCGGTCTCGGGCAGCAACAGCGCGAACAACAGGCTGAGCACGGCGCCGACAATGCCAAACATCATGGCATTGAAGAGATTGCCAATAAGCGCGGCGATCACCGGCACCAGATAGGGCATGGCGCTGCCGATCAGGCGTCCGACGGTGAAGGTGACCGAGGCGCCGGTCGAGCGCAATTCGACCGGAAACAATTCGGCATACCACGGCCCGAACACGCCGATCGAACCTTGGCCGAGCCCCCACAGCGCGTAGCACCAAAACAGAGGCCAGCTTAAGACCGCGCCCGGGTAATCGACGCGGCCGAAGAGATGGATCGCAATAAAGCCGACAATGCAGACGCAGGTCGAGGCCAGCACGGCGCGCTTGCGCCCGAAGCGATCGCTGGCGAGGCCGGCGAGCAGAAGTCCGGCTGCCGAAAATGCCGACCAGATCAACGTCACGTTGCGCACCGCGCCCGGATTGGCGTGCAGATCGCGGATCATCAAGGTCGGCATGAAGATCGAAATCGCCTGGTAGGAGATGATATAGGCGCCGCACATCAAGGCGCCGATGACGAAATATTTCAGTGAGGCGCCACGCAGAATTTCCAAAATCGATGTGCGCTCCCTGGCTTTCTCCGGCGGCAGCGCACCGCTCTTGCGCAACCGTTCATATTCGCTCCACAGCCGCGATTCCGGCATTTTGGCGCGAATGAAAATCATCAGAAAGATCGGCAAGCCGCCGAACAGGAGCGCCGCGCGCCAGGATTGATTTTCGCTGAGATTGGTCAGGGCATAGGTTGCGACCAGGACCGCTATCGCGGTGCCGGCCGCCGACATCGCCTGGACAACGCAGGACCCGAAGCCGCGGCGCTCGCTGCGCCACACCTCGTTGAGCAGCACCATGCCGGCGCCCCATTCGCCGCCGACCCCGATGCCGGTGATGAAGCGGAACGCGAGCAGCGAAACGAAGTCCCAGGCGAAAGCGGACAGAATCGACCCGGCGGCGAGCAAAGCGAGACTGACCAGGAGCGCGTTTTTGCGGCCGATCTTATCCCCCAACCAGCCAATCGCGATACCGCCGATCACCGAGCCGGTGAGCGTCATTGAAACGATCAAGCCGGTCTGCGGCAGCGTCATGCCGAGCGATTTCTGAATCTGCGTCAGCAGAAACGCCATGATGATCAGATTGTAGAAATCGAAGGCATAACCGAGGATCGCCGACCAGGTCACGAAGCGGCGCTCGCGGGCGGTGTAAGTGAGCTCGATCGTCGACAAGGCGCGTCTCCCCCCAAAGTTTTGGGAAGTCTAGGCGGCGCTGTGCAGGCGGGCAATGTGCTCCCTCTCCCCGGTGGGAGAGGGTTGGGGTGAGGGGGGACTGAGTTTGAAATGAGAACTCTGATCCCCCTCACCCCCTCGCTGGCGCGCGCGACCTCACCCCCTCGGGGCGAGGGAAGTATAGCATCGCCATTTTCAGGGGAAAATAAGCCCTTACGAGATCAGCTACGCCGCTCTTCAGGCGCGGCGAGGATCAAAGCCCAGAAGACTTTGTATTTCGATTTCGGCGAATAGACCGCGGCAATTCCCATGCGCGTGACATTGGCGTTGAGCATGTTGGCGCGATGCGGCGGTGAATCGCGCCAACCCGAGAACGCCTCCGCCAGGGTGTGATAGCCGGCGCCGATATTCTCTACCGCGACGGTCGCGTCTAGTCGCGATTTGCGGATGCGCTCCTGGAACGGTGCGCTGACGCTGTGATCGAGCGTGCCGCGCGCCGCCATCACCGTGGCCTGCTCGTTGGCAAGCCGCATCAGTTCCGGATCGATCGTGACTGCGCCGAGGCCGTTGTTGTGGCGATAGCCGGAAATCATCGATTGTGCCGCCTCGGCGTCGAGCGCGGCCGCCGGTCCGGCAAGGTCCTGATAAAAGCTCGGCTGGCCTTCAGGAATATTGTTGCCGGTGCAGCCAAACAGGGCCGCTGCGCCCATCGCGACGGCACAACTGCGTACCAGGCCGAACCGGCGGATCATTGGAGAGCCCCCTCCACCAGACCATGCAATCAGAAAAGTGTCGGAACCGTGAACGCAAATTGCGTGCCTCGCCTCGGCAAAGCCTGTCAGCTAAGATTGATACAAAGGAGCTTCCGATGAGCGAGCCATCAGCACCGCAGCCCCGCACCCCCGGCGCCAAGCGCGCCGGCGCCGGCGAATATCTCTTTGATCTCGCCAAGGTCAATCACATCCTTGGCGGGCCAGATTACTCGACCGCGAACGGCTCGTGCGTGGAAGGCGATCGCATGATCGTCGGATTGATGCGCATGCCGGCCGGCACCGGCGCCGAGCCGCATTCGCATCCCAACGAGCAATGGATCTACATCCTCGAAGGCACCTTTCATGCGGTCGTCGGCGGCGAGGCCATCGCGGCCAAGCCGGGTGCCGTGATCTACATTCCGGCCAATGTCGTGCATTCCGGCACGGCCAGCGCCGACCGCGATGTCGTTTTCTTTACCGTAAAAGACGCCGCGCACAGCCTGCATGGATTTCGGGCCAGCCCTTAGCGCCGAGGATGCAAAGCCTGCTGCAGGCTCACTTACGTCGTCATGCGCCCGCCGAAACTTGCAGGGACGCGGTCGCGGTGAAGTTTTGTTAAGCAAACCGCGCCGGCGCGTTTAACGTTAAAACAACCGGTGTACGGCTAGGTGGCGTCGTTTGTCGCGAGACAGGACGCGATGTTCACTGCCGTGCCCAACCTTCCCAAGCTCAGCCGCAACTGGCCGTTCGTGCTGATGGCCGGCGCTGCGGCCTGTGCGCTCGGTATCGTTATCTTTGCGCTGTGCGGAACGTCATGGGTCGTCGCCGCCCTGACGCAAACATCGACGCCAGTGGCTGCGCTTGTGCTCGGCCTGCCATTCGGACTCGGCGCGGCGGCTATTGCCGGGCTGTTCGTCAACAGCAGGCGCAGAGCGCAAACGCGATTGTTTCGCGCCGCGCTCAACAACATGACGCAAGGCCTGTGCATGTTCGACAGCGCCGCGCGCCTGGTGCTGTGCAACCAGGTCTACATCGACATGTATGATCTGCGGTCGGAGCATGCGCGGCCCGGTACGCCGCTGCGCGATCTATTGATGCATCGGCTCGCCGCCGACAACTTCGACGGCAACCCGGATGGCTATGTCGCCGATTGTCTGCGCCATGCTGCGGAAAATCGAACCGATACCAGAACCATCGAGCTGAAGGACGGCCGCGTCATTGCGCTGGTCAGCCGGCCGATGCGCAGCGGCGGCTGGCTTGCCACCCATACCGACGTTACCGAACAGTTGGCCGCGGAGAAGGAGCGCGACTCGCTGCGCCAACGCGAGGAACGGCGCCGCGCGGTCGACGTCGCGATCAGTGCGTTCCGCGCGAGGGTCGAAAGCGTTCTGGAAGTTGTGAGCCAAAGCGCCACGGCGATGAAGGCAGCGGCCAAGTTGCTGTTGACCACTTCCGACCACACTTTGCAACGCGCCGAGGGTGCGGTGCATGGCTCGAACGCCGCGTCCGCGAACGTTGAAACCGCAGCCACCGCCGCGGCGGAGCTTTCGGTTTCGATCAGGGAGATCAGCCGCCAGCTCGGCCAGGCCAATCAGGTGGTGCGCGCTGCCGCCGCTGATGCCAGCGCCACCAACGAGGACATTGCCGGGCTCGCTCACATCGCGCAGAAGATCGGCGACGTGGTCAAACTTATTCAGGACATTGCCGGACAGACCAATCTCTTGGCGCTCAACGCCACGATCGAGGCAGCGCGCGCGGGCGAGGCCGGACGCGGATTCGCCGTGGTGGCGTCGGAGGTCAAATCGCTCGCCGTGCAGACCGCCAAGGCCACCGAAGAAATCACGCATGGAATTCTCTCGGTGCAGACCTCCAGCGGCAAGGCGGTCTCCGCGATCCGCGAAATCACCCGGCGCATGCAGGACATCAGCACCTATACCGGGGCGGTCGCCGTTTCGGTCGAACAGCAGGAGCTCGCGACCGGCGAGATTTCACACAACGTTGCCAGCGCCGCCAACGGCGCCAAAGCAATCGCCGCGGCGCTCGGCGAGGTCGCCGGCGACGTCACCCAGACGCGCGGCTCGGCGCAGACCATGCTCATGGCTTCAGAGGAAGTCGAACAGGCCACCGCCAAGCTGCGCAGCGAAGTCGAAGATTTCCTGAGCACGGTCGCGGCGTAAGGTCCCAGGACGTGGGCGAAGCCCGCGAGCCCGGAATCCATATTCACCGAGATTACAGTTTTTGCACTGCCGAGAATCTTGGCGCCGCGCAGGGGTTATGGATTAACGGGTTCGCGCTCCGCGCGCCCCGGAATGACGCCATTTACCGTCCTGCCGCGTAGCCCTGCATGCCGCGCGCATTGGCGGCGGCGCGCCGGCGCGGCCCGACACGCGAGGCTGCCGTGAGCCGGCCTTCCGACCAGTCCGGGCCGGTCTCGACGGTGTGACCGCGGCGCTCCAGTTCGGCCGTGGTCGTTTTCGGCACGCGGCCTTCGACCACCAGCACGCCGGGTCGCGCGGTGCGCGGCCAGAACGAACTCGGGAAATGTTCGGAGTGCCAGGCCGGCGCGTCGATCGCCTCTTGCAGATTCATGCCGCAATGCACGTGGCGCAAGAACATCTGCGTGATCCATTGGTCCTGGCCGTCGCCGCCGGGCGAGCCCCACCCCAGATACGGCTCGCCGTCGCGGAGCGCCAAGGTCGGCGACAAGGTGGTGCGCGGCCGCTTGCCGGGCGCGAGCGCCGCCGGGTGGCCTTCTTCCAGCCAGAACATCTGCGCGCGGGTGCCGAGGCAGAAGCCGAGTTCGGGAATGACCGGCGAAGAGTGCAGCCAACCGCCGGACGGCGTCGCCGAGATCATGTTGCCGGCTTTATCGATAATGTCGAAATGCACGGTATCGCCACGGCTCGCGCCCATGCGGCCGACGGTCGGCTCACCGACGCCGGCGGCCATGTCCGCCGGCGCCCGGCGCAGCTTGACCACCGCACCGAAGCCTTCGATTGAGCCGGGGCGCAGTTCCAGCGACGCGGTCTCGCCGATCAGCTTGCGGCGCTCGGAATTGTAGGCATCCGATAACAGCGTCGGCATTGGCACTTCGACGAAATCGGGGTCGCCGTAGAACGCCTCGCGGTCGGCGTAAGCAAGCTTCGAAGCTTCGACGATCAGGTGAATGAAATCAGGTCCGGTCGGATCGAGGCCGTCGAGTTTGAAGCCCTTGAGGAGCGCGAGCTGCTGCAAGGTCACCGGTCCCTGGCCCCACGGACCGGTCTTGCAGACGGTGTAGCGATTGTAATTGTAGTTCAGTGGCGCTTCGACATGCGGCGTCCAGCGCGCCATGTCGTCGGCCGTGAGCACGCCGCGATGGCGTCGGCCGCTTGAGTCCATCACCTCTTGGCTGCGGCAGAAACGGTCGATCGCTTCGGCGACAAAGCCATGGCTCCAGGATCGGCGCGCGCGCTCGATTTGCCCGACACGGTCGCCGCCGACGCTCTCGGCTTCCTTGACGATGCGGCGATAGGTTGCCGCCAGAGTCTTATTGGTGAACAGCGAGCCGGTCGCAGGCACTTCGTTGTTGGGCAGATAAACGGCGGCCGAGCTCGGCCAATGGTCGCGGAACATCGCGGCGACGGTCGCGATCGTGGCATTGGTGCGCTCGAGCAGCGGGTAGCCGTTGTCGGCATAGCCGATCGCGGGCGCGAACACCTCGGCAACGGACATTGTGCCGTAATCGCGAAGGAGCAGCATCCAGGTCTCGAACGTGCCGGGCACCACGGCGGCGAGGAGGCCGGTGCCGGGAACGAGATCGAGGCCTTCGCTGCGGTAGTGCGCGATGGTGGCGCCGGCTGGCGCCACGCCCTGACCGCAAATTACTTCGGTCTTGCCGCGCCGCACGTCGTGAACGATGGCCGGCACGTCGCCGCCGGGGCCGTTGAGATGCGGTTCGACCACTTGCAGGGTAAACGCGGCGGCCACGGCGGCATCGAAGGCATTCCCGCCTTTTTCCAAAATGGCCATTCCGACCGCGGTGGCGATCCAATGGGTCGTGGTCACGACCCCGAACGTGCCTTCGATCTCGGGACGGGTGGTGAACGGGTTCGGATTGATATTGGTCATGAAAACGCGTCTGTTGGCTTCGGTCATGCGGCCTGCCGTTTCGTCCTGTTGCGCGTCATAAAACACGCGCCTAAGCAAGGAATGTGGGGCGCCGACTTTATCCGGCTAGATGCCCGGCTGCTAGCGTGAAGGGAAGGCCGTGCCGCGCAATGCACTAAAGGTCGGAATAGCGGGCCTCGGCGCCGTGGGCCTCAATGTCGCGCGCCGGCTGGAAGGGGGCATTCCCGGTCTTGTTCTCGCAGCCGTCGCGGTGCGCGACCGCGACAAGGCGCGGCGCATTCTGCCCGGTGCCGGAGAACGCATTCCGATCGTCGCCGCGGAGAGTTTGGCAGAGACCTGCGACGTCGTCATCGAATGCCTGCCGCCGCAGCTGTTCCGCAGCGTCGGGCTTTCCGTGATCGACCGCGGCAAAATCTTCATGCCCCTGAGCGTCGGTCAGCTCCTTGACAATTGGGATCTCGTCGAGCGCGCCAAGCAAAGCGGCGCCCGCATTCTGGCTCCGACCGGTGCGCTCCTTGGCCTCGACGCGGTGCGCGCCGCCGCCGAAGGCACGATCCATTCGGTGACTATGGTGACGCGCAAGCCGCCGAGCGGGCTTGAGGGAGCCCCATATCTGGTCGAGCGGGGCATTTCACTCAAAGATCTCGAGACGCCAACGAAGATTTTCGACGGCAGCGCACGTGAGGGCGCGCGCGGCTTTCCCGCCAACGTCAATGTCGCCGCGGCGCTCAGTCTCGCCGGGATCGGGCCCGATAAAACGCGGCTCGAAATCTGGGCCGATCCGGCGTTGTCGCGCAATACGCATCGTATCGAGGTCGACGCCGATACCGCCCGATTTTCGATGGCGATCGAAGGCATTCCATCGGAGAATCCGCGCACCGGGCGCATTGTGCCCCTGAGCGTGATCGCGGCGCTGCGCGGGCTCGTCGCCGAGATCAAGGTGGGGACGTGAACATGCGAACCTTCCCCGCGAGCGGGCGAGCAAAACAGCGAAGCTGGGCGCTTGTTGCCTGCCGAAGCGCCATTTAAACTCCGGTTGCGGTGGCTTTTGTCGGAAAGCGGCATGCCCGATCGCCTGAAACTATGGCGTGGTCTTGCGGCGATGCTCTGCACCTCTGGCGCAATCATCGCCTCGTCCTCCTTCACGTTCGCCGCCTCCCACGAGCAAATCATCGAGTCGTGCAAGCAAGCGCATATGGAAGAACTGCGCGCCTGCGTGCGCGGCAAAGTCGGCAATCCGAAAACCGCCGTCGGCCCCGAACTGGAGAAGGCGCGGCAAGCCTGCGGCGGCGCGATCGTGCGCCCCTGTGTGCTGCGCGAAGAGCAAAAGCAGGCGGCCGGCGTAGCGGCGCCGGCGGCGCCGAAGGACGTCGCGGCGGCTCCCGATGTGCCGCTCGAAATTCGCACCTCGTTCGTCGCGCCGCCACGGACCATCGCCGACATCACCGCTATTCTCGACAGCGAGAAGCCGGACGAGGCGCAGATCGCCAAACGCAAGGCGACCGCCGATGCGTCGCCCGGCGGGCTAAGCGGCCCCAAGCTTGCGGAGTTTTTGTTTGATCGCGCTTCGGCGCGCGCTTTGCTCGCGCGCAACAAGGACGCGCTGGCCGACGCGCTTCAGGCGCTTGAGATCGGCAAGCACGGAATGGATCTGCGGTTTTTGGCGCGAACCAGGCGGCTGGTCGCTCAGGAGTATCAAGCGACCGGCAACCCGAAGGACGCAGTCGCGATGCTGCAAGCGCAGCTCGGCGAAGGCGATGTGATTGGTCACAGCGGCACGATCATCGCCACGCTGCGTTTCGTCGCGCAGATCATGGTCTCGATCGGCGACGTCAGCCAGGCCAATGCCTATGCAAGCCGCGCTCAGGCGAAGGCCCAGGAGGCGCGTGGCAGTCCCAACCCCAAATGGCGCGCGTCCTATTCGATCTACGGCCATGGCTGGGAGGCCGACGTCGACGCCACGCGCGGTCTGGTGTTCGAAGCGCGCGGCCAATATGCCGAAGCCGAGGCCGCGTATCGGCGCGCGGAAGCTTTCCGGCGCGCCGCGGTGAAGGACCTGCCGCGTTTCGAACCGCCGGTGCCGCCGCGCGAGCAATTTCTGGTGGCGGCGAACGGCTTTCTGCTCTCGGTTGCCCGCAATGAGATCAAACAGGGCAAGCTTTCCGCCGCCGAAGCGGATGCGCGCCGCGCGCTTCTCGGCATTCTCAACCTGGAAGGCAAATATACGCCCGAGACGCCAAAATTCATCAGCGGGCTCGCCGGCATTCTGGTCGAGCAAGGCCGCTACAAGGAGGCCGAACGACTCGGTCGCTCCGCGCTCGAGGTGCTGCGCACGATCGGTGTCGCCGATGAGGCCCCGCAGAGCGTGGCAATTCTTTCCGGCCTCGGCAACATTCTGGTGCTGCAGCGCAAGATGAAGGAAGCCGGCGAAATCTATGCGCAGCTCGACAGGGCGATGGCGGGCTGGCCGGCGCAGCAGCGCGAAATGTTCGAGCTGAATGGCTCGCGCATCGCCGCGCTCTATGCGTCGGGCCAGGTCGAAGCCGGCATCGCTGCGGCGACCGCGCTGGTGAAACAGCAGACCGCGCGCACCGGCGCCACCAGTTTCGATACTGCGGCGGCGCATGGCACGCTGGCGATCGGCTATGCGCGCGCCGGACGCGACACCGACGCAATCCGCGAATTTAAGACTGCGATCCCGGTTCTGATGGCGTCGGCGCGCGACAACACTGACGAAGACGATCCCACCGTCGTCGCCGCGCGCAGCGCCCGGCTGCAGCGGATCGTGGAATCCTATATTGGCGTGCTCGCCCGCGGGACGACCAAGTCGAACGACATTGCCGTCGAGACCTTCGCGCTCGCCGACGCGATCCGCGGCCGTTCCGTGCACAAGGCCTTGGCCAATGCCAGCGCTCGTATGGTGGCGAAGGATGCCGCGCTCGCAGAGGTGGTGCGCAACGAGCAAAACCTCGGCAAACAGATCAGCGCCGCGCTCGGCACGCTGAACAATCTATTGGCGCTGCCGTCCGACCAGCGCGACGACGCCACGGTGCGCGCCACCAGCGCCGCGATCGACAAGCTGCGCGCCGACCGCAAGAACGCGCAACAAGACATCAAGCGCCGCTTCCCGTCCTACACCGATCTGATTGATCCTAAGCCGCCAAGCGTCGACGAAATCAAGAACGCGCTGCGGCCGGGCGAGGCGCTGCTGTCCTATTATTTCGGACAGAATGCGAGCTTCGTCTGGGCGGTGCCCAAAGATGGCGATGTCGCTTTCGCCAGCGTGCCGGCCACCGCGCTCGATCTTGAAGCCAAGGTCCGTCGCTTGCGCGGCGCGCTCGAGCCGCAGGTCAGCATGGTCTCGGAAATTCCGCCGTTCGACGTGACGCTCGGCTATGAGCTTTACATGTTGTTGCTCAAGCCGGTCGAAGCGGCGTGGCAGCCGGCCAAGAGCTTGATCGTCGCGACCAATGGTGCACTGGGCGAACTGCCGCTTAGTCTCCTGCCGACTGCGCCGACGCAAATCGACCCGGCCGCCAAGCCGCTGTTTGCGAATTACCGCGCTGTCGCCTGGCTCGCGCGCAGTCATGCGGTCACCGTCGTGCCCTCGGCATCGGCGATTGTCACCTTGCGGCGGCTGCCGCACGGCTCGCCGGCCCGCGACAAGCTGATCGGCTTTGGCGACCCCTATTTCAACGCCGACCAGGCCGCCGAAGCCGAAAGCGAACAAGCGGCTCCGACCGTTATCGCCTCGGCCGCCGCTGCCGACGGCGAAAACGTCACGCGCGGCATTCCACTGCGGCTGCGCGCCTCGCCGCATACCGAAGAAAACGATGCCGCAACGTTGAGCATATTGCCGCGACTGCCCGACACCCGTTTTGAATTGATCTCCATGGCGGAAGCGCTGCAGGCCGATCCGGCCAAGGCGCTTTACCTCGGCAAGGCCGCCAACGAGGAGAATGTCGAGACGCTCGATCTGGCGCATTACCGGATCGTCGCCTTCTCGACCCATGGGCTGGTGCCCGGCGATCTCGACGGCCTTAGCCAGCCGGCTTTGGCGCTCACCGCGCCGGAAGTCGCCAATGTGAAGGGTGACGGGCTCCTCACCATGGAGAAGATACTCGCGCTCAAACTCGATGCCGACTGGGTAGTGCTCTCGGCGTGCAACACCGCCGCCGGGGCGGGCGCCGGCGCCGAAGCGGCTTCCGGGCTTGGCAGCGCGTTCTTTTACGCCGGCACCCGCGCGCTCCTCGTAACCAACTGGTCGGTGCATTCGGCCTCGGCGCGCGAATTGATCACCGACCTGTTCCGGCGCCAGCGCGCCGATCCGGCGCTCACCCGCGGTGAAGCCTTGCGGCAAGCCATGATGGCGCTCCTCGACGGCGCCGGCGCTGTCGACGGTTCCGGCCGCACCGTCTACAGCTACGCGCACCCGCTGTTCTGGGCGCCCTATTCGGTGATCGGCGACGGCGGCGGAACGTAAAGCCTTTCGCCCGCGCCGCAACGTCAAACAATTTGATTCGATCGCTTTCTATATGGATGTTCAGAAAGCGCGAATCCTTTATGGATATTCAGAAAAGGTCACGCGGTCTTGACTCGTCGGCCACAGAAAGGCCGCGAGAGATCCGCATAAACTGTGTTCTAAGATACGTCGCATGGTAGGGGATTCGCGATGATGAGCTTGTCGAAAATGCTGCGGGGGTCTTGCGCGATCCTGACCAGCGGCGCACTTGTGTTTTCAACTTTTCCGGCCATGGCGCAGGGAATGACGCCAGACCAGCCGCCGCCGGGAGCGCAACTGCCGCCGCCCGGCGAAGCGCAGCCAGCCGGGCCACGACTGGGTCAAGCCGAACTGGAAAAGCTGCTCGCACCGATCGCGCTCTATCCCGACGATCTGGTGGCGCAAATCCTCACCGCTTCGACCTATCCTATCGAAGTCGTCCAAGCCGAGCGCTGGGTGAATGCGCATCCAAACGTCCATGGCGAGGCGCTGCAAGACGCAATGCAGCAAGAACCGTGGGATGCCAGCGTGAAAGGATTGACGGCGGTTCCGCAAGTTCTGGCGATGATGAACGACAAGCTCGATTGGACGCAGGCGCTCGGTGAAGCGTTCCTGGCGCAGCCGGATGACGTCTCGAATGGCATTCAGCAGTTACGCGGCAAGGCGCAAGCCAATGGCAATTTGCAGTCTTCGGACAAGATCAGGGTCAGCACGATAGCTCCGCCAAGCCCGCCGCCACCGCCCAGCCCGGTGCCGGTTGGCGTCGAGCCGGCGCTCCTGCCGCCGCCACCGCCGCCGCAATACATCGTGATCGAACCGGTCGATCCCGGCGTCTATTACGTGCCGATCTATGACCCCTACGTGGTCTACGGTCCGTGGCTGTGGCCGGCTTACCGGCCGTTCTACTGGTACCCGCCGGGATACGTCGTCGGCGCCGCGGTCATCGGTTTCGGCGTCGGCTTCCTCGTCGGCTCCGCACTTTGGTGCCACTACAACTGGGGTTGGCATGGC
>JBQCCX010000034.1:0-7279 GCA_051961815.1 Xanthobacteraceae bacterium | reverse complement strand
GTCGGTCCTGCAGAACGTCATGATTGGCGGAACCATCGACGGCGAAGGAACGTTCGTCGAATCATTACTGTCACTGCCGCGCCATCATCGCGATGAACGGATGCTGCAGGCCACGGCAATGCTGGCTTTGGCAACGGTGGGACTGGATCGGTTGGCGCAGGTACGCGCCGACCGTTTGCAGCACAGCGAATTGCGCTTCACGGAGATCGCTCGGGCATTGATGCTGCGCCCGGCTTTCCTGTTGCTTGACGAGCCAGCGGCCGGGCTCACGGCGGAGGAGATCGAGCGGCTTGGCGCGCTGCTCCTGGCGATCGCCCGGGCCGGTACCGGCGTGCTCGTGGTTGAGCATCATCCCGATCTGATCTTCGACATATGCCACCACGTCACCGTGCTTAATCTCGGCAGGTTACTGGCGGCGGGGACGCCGGCCGAAATCCGGTCGCACCGGGAGGTGGTCAATGCCTATCTTGGCGGGTGAGTCACTGCTTCAGACCTCCGGCCTTTCTGCCGGTTATGGCAAGATCGGAGTCCTGCACAGTGTCGACCTCGAGGTCGGCGCCGGCGAAATCGTGGCGCTGCTTGGGCCGAACGGCGCGGGCAAAACAACGCTATTGCGCGCGCTGTCGGGGTTACTGCCCTGTTCGGGAAACGTGCGTTTCGCCGGGCGCGATCTCACCGGGGCCAGTCCGCGCGACGTCATTAAAGCGGGGCTCGCGCATGTCATCGAAGGCCATCGGGTCTTTACGCAGCTGACCGTGCTCGACAACCTGCTGTTGGCAGCCTACGACCTGCCGCATCGCGAACGCGCCGCGCGTGTCGAGGAAGTGCTCGAGATTTTCCCCGAGGTTGCCGCCAAGCGTCACGAACGCGCGGCTTCGCTCTCTGGCGGTCAGCAGCAGATCCTGGCGGTCGCGCAGGGCTTGGTTCGACGACCGAAACTGTTGATGCTGGATGAACCGTCCGCCGGCCTGTCGCCGGTCCTGGTCGATCGCGTCCTTGTGGTGGTGCGGCGGCTGCGCGAGGCTGGAACCGCAGTGCTCCTGGTCGAGCAGCTGATCGAAAAGGCCTTGGCCGTCGCCAATCGCGTTTATGCCCTCGCCCGCGGGTCAATCGTTCTCGAAGCCCGAACAGGTGAAGCTGATCTGCCGGCGCGGCTGGAGCATGCCTATTTGGCTACCGCCAGGCATACGCCCCGCTCCAGCTGAATTTTCCGTCTGGTCTTGTCAGCCCGAAAGGCTCCCCGATGAACCTTGGATTGAAAGACTGCAAGGCCTTCATTTCGGGGGCCAGCAAGGGGCTCGGTAAGGCTTGCGCCAAAGCCCTCGCGGACGAGGGTGCTCGTGTCTTCATCTGTGCGCGCAACAACAAAGAGCTTAAGCGCGCTGCGGGTGAAGTCGGCGCGACCGGTTATTCAGTCGCCGATGTTTCCCGTCCTGCCGAGGTGAAACGCGTCATGGCCGAGGCTATTACCACCTTGGGTGGACTCGATTGCCTCATCACGAATGCCGGCGGTCCACCAACCGCACCGTTCGAAAAGGCTGGCGATGAGGACTGGGATACAGCCTATCAGCTCAATTTGATGAGCGCCGTTCGCCTCATTCGTGAAGCGTTGCCGGCACTGAAGGCCTCCGGCCGCGGCCGTATCGTCAATCTGACTGGCTACGGCGTAAAAGAGCCACTGACTGATCTCGTTGTGTCCGATTCGGTTCGCGCCGGGGTCACCGTAATGGCCAAAACCATTGCGTCTGATCTCGCGCCAGACGGCATCACCGTCAACAATATCGCGCCCGGTCCCATAGTCACCGATCGCCTCATCGAGATACTCTCCGCCAGAGCGATGACCTTGGGCATGACACTGGATGAGCAATTCAAGCTCTTCTCCGAAACCATTCCGCTGCGGCGAATGGGAAAACCGAACGAGATTGGTGATCTGTGCGCTTATCTTTGCTCGTCACAAGCCGGCTATCTTACCGGTCAGACGATCGTCGTTGATGGCGGCATCAATCGCTCGATCTAGAAAAAGGCCGAAGCATCGTCGCAAATAATTTCAGCGCGCGGACGTCGCCGCAATCGGAGGGTGCTTGGAGCTCAAGAATCGGCTTAATCCAACAGTTGTCGGTGTAGTTTTCGGCATTGTGGCGGCCGCCTTCTGGGCGGCCGGTTTTGTCGGCGTGCGCCATGGGCTCCAGGTCGGATTTTCTCCAGCCGATGTCGCCGTTCACCGCTATCTATGGTCGGGACTTGCACTCTTGCCAGTCGTGGCGCGAGCCGGCATCGGCGATCTCAATGGAATCGGATGGGCGCGCGGAATTTTGCTCACGTTATTGGGCGGCCCGGTTTTCGCGATCATTGGCTATGCGGGTTTTCTGCTGGTGCCACTCGCGCACGGAGGTGTACTTCAGCCGTCGTGCGGAGCATTGGGCGGGCTGCTCCTTGCCACGCTGGTGCTACGAGAAAAGCTCATAACGTCGCGCCTGATCGGCGCACTGATCATCGTTGGCGGACTTGTGGTGATCGGCGGCGAAGGAGCGGTCACATTCGGCGAACAGGGTCTGGCCGGCGATCTCCTCTTTGTGTGCGCCGGATTGATGTCTGCCGGGTTCACTACCCTACTCCGGCTGTGGCGCATTGCGCCAATGCCTGCTGCGGCGACCGTCGGCGTGCTCTCGTTATTCGGGCTGCCCTTCTATTTGATGTATTACGGCTTGGCCCACATGATCTCGCTGGGTTGGCGCGAAAATCTCCTGCAGGCGGTCTTGCAAGGCGTGTTGGCGGGACCGGTGGCTTTGTATCTGTTTGTCAATGCGATCGCCCGTGTTGGAGCTGGGCGGGCCGCCATATTTTTCTCGTTGATGCCGCCGCTCGTATTGCTGATCGGATGGCTGGCGCTTGGCGAGGCGCCGACCCTTCTTCAAGTCGCCGGGTTACTGATCGTGCTGTTTGGGTTCCAGTTAACACAGAGGGGATGACCCGCAACGACGGAGGATTCAATCGTGTCAGGGGAGTTTTCGAACAAGGTGGCGGTCGTCACCGGTGGCAGCCGTGGCATCGGGCGGGAGAGCGCGGTCGACCTCGCGCGGGCTGGCGCACAGACCGTCATTGTATCGTCCTCGGCTGAAAATCTCGCCGCGGCGAGCAAAACGATTGCGGCGGCCGGTGCCGCACCATTCGCGATTGCTGCCGATTTGCGCACGCTCGACGGCTGTCAGCGCGTGTTTGACAGCGTGCAGGACAGATTCCATCGGTGCGACATACTGGTTTGCTCAGCCGGCGCCACTCGAGCAGGAAACTTCATCGAGCTGCCGGATCAAGCCTGGATCGACGGCTATGCCCTGAAATTTTTCGGCTGTGTGCGAATGTGTCGGCTGTTTTGGCCCATGCTCAAAGCGGCCCACGGTTCTGTGGTCAATATTGGTGGCGGCGCCGCCCGCTCGCCGGGAGCCGACTTCTCGATCGGGGCGTCGGTCAATGCCGCGATGGGGAATTTCTCGAAAGCGCTCTCGCAACTTGGCAAGCGCGATGGTGTTAACGTCAATATTATTCATCCTGGTGCAACCGAGACCGAACGCTTCTACCAATTGTTGGAGCAACGTTCGCAGGCATCGGGCAAGTCGGTCGAACAGTTAAAACAGGAGGCGACGACCAAGGATGGTTTGCGCCGGCTTGGCAAACCCGCGGACATTTCGGCGCTGGTGCTATTTCTGTGTTCAGAGAAAGCGCGTCACATTCAGGGCACTGCGATCGCGGTCGATGGAGGCTCGACCGTCGGGTACTATTGAGCGAGCCACCGCGACAATCTTTATTTTCTTCATGCCGATGAGAGAGAGCAGACAGATTGGAAAGGAAACAACAATGAAGATCGAACGTCACGAGACCGGACCGCGCATGAGCAAGGCCGTAATTCACGGCGATACCGTGTATCTCGCCGGCATCGTCGCCGAAAACCCGAAAGGCAAAAGCACCGCCGAGCAGACGAGAAGCATCCTGTCGCAGATCGACGGCTTCCTGGCCGCGGCCGGGACCAGCAAGGCTAAGCTCCTGTCCGCCAATATCTGGATCACCGACATGGCAAATTTCGCGGAGATGAATGCGGTCTGGGATGCGTGGGTATCACCCGGCAATACCCCGGCGCGAGCGACGGTCGAGGCCAAGCTCGCGTCGCCAGACTACAAGGTCGAGATCATGGTGGTGGCAGCACGCTAGGTCTGTTAGCTCGTGCAACACGTGCGCTGCGATCAGGGGAATTGTTTCTCTGTTCCGGTGCGGGAACAGTGATCACAACTTCGTAATTAACCAAAGTTGACGATCGGGACTGGCTATGGCCGTCGTAAAATCGGGGCCGCTCTCGCCTCACGAGAGCGCGGCCCCGATCGTAGTGTCCCCCATCCCCCGAAGATGTCTGACCTAGGTCGGGGCCGACATTATCGAAGATCAATTATGGCCATGAGTCGGCGGCAAATTGTCAACGCAAAATATTTCTGACGTGTTGCGGGCGAGCGAGGCCAGTCATCGCGTTAAAGTCGATGTTCACCGGCTGAACATCAGCGGCTGAACGTCAGCGCGAGGCGCGGCTCGCGGGTGCGCTCCTAGCTCCAATCCCCAAATCGGTCGGCTCAAAAAGTCATCCAACACATCAGGGTCATCGAACCGTGGAGGAACGGCTCTCGGCAAGTCGGCGTCCTCAAATTCTCAAGCGGGATCGCAGCATTTCGATTTTGCAACAGCATCCACTTCTCTTCTTGCGTTCGGCGATGTCAATATGAGCTAAGCGCCATTGGGGAAAGACGAGGATGCCCATGACCATTCGCATTGCCGCCATCGAGGTGAGCCACTGGCATGCGGTTTATGACGCCGCTTATCTTCGCCATCTCATCGCCATGCCGGACGTGGAGCTGGTTGCAATTCAAGATTCCGATGCCCGTATCGCAGCAAAACGCGCGGCCGAGGTGAAAAGTCCGCCGATCTTCACCGACTATCGAAAGATGCTCGCAACGAGCCATCCTGATTTCGTCGTGGCACTCGGGCGCCATCGGCAAATGGCTGGGATTGCGCACGACTTGCTCGATCAGGGTTATCCATTCCTGATGGAGAAGCCGATGGGCATCAACGCAACGGAGGTAGAGGCGGTGGCCGCGAAAGCCACCGCGCTAAATGCGTTCGTGGCTGTCCCGCTGGCTCAGCGGTACGCGCCCTTCGCCAAACGCGCCCGGGAGCTTCTCGCGGCGGGCCGCTTCGGCCCGCTCTCGCATATCTACGTTCGGATCAACCGCCCGGCACCGCCACGATACCAGACTTGGGATTGCCCCTGGATGCTCGATCCCGCCGAGTCTGGCGGCGGGTGCCTGCGAAACCTCGGTTCGCATGGCCTCGACATGTTTCTCCATTTGACCGGGGAGTCTGCGCAGGTGACTGGCGCACAATTGAGCCGGCGCGCGCATGGACAGCACGTCGAGGACTACGCCTCGGTATTCCTTCGATCGGCCAGCGGCATTCTCGGCACCGTCGAGGTCGGCAACGGCTTCCCGCGTGACGGCACCGACGGTGAATGGAAGATCGCCGGTCGTGATGCCATCCTCACCATGAAGGATGGCGTGCTAAAGCTTGCGACCGCTGATGGCGACGAAACCCTTCCCGGCACCAACATCACCGCGCCCTACTTCACCACGGTGCGTGATGTGCTCGATCACTGGCAGCGCGGCGCGCCGCCGCCCATCAGCGTGCACGACTGCGCGCGGGCCGTACGTTTGATCGATCAAGCATATGAATGTGCTGCTAACTTCTGACAGTGCTGAGTAATCGCGCGACGATCAGACCGTTTGCAAATCCCACGCCTCCCTTCGCCATATTGGCCGCAACTTTATTTGCTCGCTCTCAGCAACAAAGCACCAAGCCCGAATAGGACCATTCCACCGATCCATAGGAGTTGGCTGGACAGGGCCGTAATGCCGATTTGGCTGTTCAAAGAAAGAAGGTTGCCGATCAGGCCAAACGCGCCCCAAGCCCAGAACAGGCCGATGAGAATGGCACGCCCGATTTGTCCGGTTGCCATGATGGCCTCGATTATCTGCCGCCAATCAATCCTTGCGCAATAGCTTCGGCAGCTTGGCGCTATCCGCCGCGATCCCGCCGCGATCGTTAAAGCTTTGAAGTTAAGGTTTACGCCGACAATACGGTCCCTGCGCTCTGTAATTCAGCTAAAAACCTTTTGGCGGAGGGAGCGGACGGTATGACTGGGGGAGAGATTACGCAGGTCATGGCGCTGTCAGCGTGCGTCAGTGCTTTCGTTTCACTTCTCGTGCTTGCGGCGTTCCGATGACGACCCAAGAATTAGCCTTGGTGTGGAGAGCATGAAGCGAGCAGCACGGATCGCGGCAGTCGCAGCGGCTCTGTCACTGGGCGGAGCAACACTTGCCATGGCTCAGCCTCCTTGGGACGCCAACTTCGGCTACTATGTCGTGCCCCCCTTCGGACCATTCTACAATTTGGCGCCCCATTATTTTCCGGGTGATTATCCGGGCGCTCCAGCCTATCGATACTGGGACCGCTGTTGCTACTGGGGAGGCCGCTGGGGCTATTGGCGCTACTGGGGCTGGCGCTAACTGGCGTCGAATGCGGCCGCAATAAATCCGGCAGCCAGAGCGACAAATCTGTCTATCGAATCTTGTCCTGAAAGAACTTCAGCGTGTTCCCTGCCGCGTTGAGGCATGGTCGGAGCGCTCCATGCGCTTTCGCGATCAGATGCCGCCGGGCTTGGCCCGCTTGAGAGTCATCAATCGCTGAACGGACTGGACAGAGAACAAACCAATCGCATATATCGCGCACTGACCACCGAATTTGCAAAATCGACCCCCCTTGATTTGCAAAACCGTTTGCGCAAGCTATTGAGACTGCGATCGAATTGGTGGGGAATAGTTCAATGGTAGAACAGCGGACTCTGACTCCGTTAATCTAGGTTCGAATCCTAGTTCCCCAGCCAGTCACTTGCCTGAATGTCGATCTTAGACCCTGGCGTGAAAGCCCTACCCCAACCGTTCCTTGAAAAAATCGAGCGTCAAGGACAGCGCACGATCGGCCTCGGGCTTGCTGTAGGTCTTGCCGCCGATCCGGGCAAAGGCATGATCGGCGCCGGGATATTTGTGAATAACGACGAGCGGATTGGGTGACAGCCGGCGCTCGAGCAGCTCGTTGACCTCGGCCTGCACCCAGCGGTCTTTCATCGCCATGTGCAAGACGAACGGGCGGTGCAGGTTTTTAACTTCGCGGATATTGTGCTCGATAT
>JBQCCX010000033.1:0-12117 GCA_051961815.1 Xanthobacteraceae bacterium | reverse complement strand
GCGATGCCGCGGGCAACCGCTTCGCGATAAGTCAGTTCCGCCATGTGAAGCCCCCGTCGGCGTATACATCGGTGGTGATAATTTCGAGCGACGGTGGGGCCGCCGCCTTGCATTTCTCGGTGGCTTCGTCGACGCGGCGTTTCGCGTAGAGCTCGATGCCGGCGATGATGTCCTCACTGACTCCGAACTGCTTCAACCGCTCACGATAGATTTTAATCGGATCGCGCTCCTTCCATTTTTCCAGCTCGCCTTCAGGGCGGTACTTGGCCGGGTCAGCGCGCGAATGCCCGCTGTGCCGATAGGTGAGGCACTCGATCAGCGATGGGCCGCCGCCGGCGCGCGCCTTGTCGTAAGCCGCCGCAGCGGTGCGATAGACGACGTCCGCGTCGTTACCGTCGACGACGATGCGCGGCAGGCCGTAAGCAGCGGCGCGATCGGCGGCCGGATTCGGCACTGCCGTGACTTCGCCGATCGGCGTGTATTCCATGTACAGATTGTTCTCGCAGACGAAGATCACCGGCAGTTTCCAGACCACGGCGAAGTTCAGCGCTTCGTGAAAAGCGCCGATATTGGTCGTGCCGTCGCCGAAGAAGCAAACCGAAACGTCGTTCTGCCCCTTGTACTGGGCGCGCCATGCCGCGCCGCAAGCGATCGGCAAATGCGCGCCGATGATGGCGTACGAACCCATCACGCCGTGTTCGACCGAAGTCAGATGCATCGAGCCGCCCTTGCCGCGCATCAGACCGTTGTCGCGCTGCATCAGCTCACCCAGGACTTTCTCGATCGGAACACCGCGAGCGAGCGTGTGCGCGTGCCCGCGATATGTGCAGAATGAAAGGTCGCCGGGCTTCATCGCCGCTGCACAGCCGGCCGCGACCGCCTCCTGTCCGAGCGACAGATGGCTGGTGCCCTTAACCAGATTCTGCAGAAAAAGGTCGAAGGCGCGCTGCTCGGCTTCACGAATTTCGACCTGCATGCGGTACATGCGCAGCCGCTGTTCCTCACCGATATCGTCGTTGAGGCCCGCATTCGGCGCGAGCGCGCGGTCTTCGGCTTTGGCCATGAAAGGTCCTTCGGGATGCCCTATAACGCAGCGGCGGACGCAACTTAGCGCCAGTGGTCAAGGTCAGGCAATGCACCGGCGCGCCACAGGCGAAACCTGCTGGGCGCCGCTTGCAGGTGGCTCAACGAAGGCCTACTTGACCCACCGGAGGGTTTCGATGACTCAATCCCTGGACTCGCGAACGTCCCAGCCCTTCATCTATCGTTTTTTTGGCGGCCCGCCGCTCGCGGTGGTCGGCCGGCTGATCCTGCTGTCGATCCTGGTCGGCGTCATCCTCGCCGCCATCGGGCTCGACCCCTGGAATGTCATTGAGTCTGTCGAGCGCCTCATCGAACATATCTGGAACATGGGTTTCGATGCCGTGCGCTGGCTGTGGCGGTATTTCCTTCTGGGCGCGGTGATCGTTCTGCCGATCTGGTTTTTAGCGCGGCTGGCCAAGGCGCCGCGCGGCCTATAGAGCGGATCAAAACAAAACGGCTGGGCAAGCCCAGCCGTCTCGTTTTCTCTCTCAACCGGTTGTGCTTATTCGTCCGACGAATGCGAGCCGGAGGGTGACCCATCATCGTCGCCGCGGATCGAATGATCCATGGAGTGCTCGCGCGGCCCGCCGCCGCCGCGATGACGCCGGCGCCGCCGATGCAGCGGAAAACGATCTTGCGTTCCGTCATAGCCGTTCGGGCCATTTTGCCCGTGCGGCCCGTTATTGCCGTGCTGCGGCTGCGGATGCTGGGGCTGAGCGCCGGTGATAAACGAGGGCAGGCGGTCGACGTCGCCCTGCTGGTTGTCCGAGCCCGAAGGCTGCGAACGCGGCTGAAAATGCTGCTGCTGTTGTTGCGGCTGATGGTAGTGCTGCTGCTGATTGTGTTGCTGCTCGCGCGGATAATACGGCTGCGGCTCGCGTGGCGCGAACGGCTCGCCGCCGACGTGAGGCTGCTCGCCGTCACCCTCGTCGTAGCCCTCTTCGGCCCCGCGCATCTCGCCAGGCTGTTGCTGCTGTTGATAATAGGGCTGACTTTGCCGGAGCTGCTCCTGCGCCGCAGCGATGACGCGGAAATAGTGCTCGGCATGTTGGTAGTAATTTTCCGCTGCAATCGGATCGCCGGAGCTTTGTGCGTCACGAGCGAGCTGAAGGTACTTTTCGGCGACGTGAGACGCGGTTCCGCGAATTTTTACGTCGGGCCCGTTGGACTCATACATCCGTGACAATGGATTTTGATGATGCCCACCTTTGCGGTTGCGACCGCGCATGCGTTTGTTCTGACCGTTTCTCATGGTTTGCTGTTCCGCCAACCCCCCGTTCACCGCAACGGCACCTGTGCCGCCGCTTCTCTCCAATTCACTACATTGCGTCGGACGGCCAAGCGCCGCTCGAAGTCTTCGTCTCGTTTTCGGCTCTCGAGTCCGGTCCCAATTTACAAGCTCGATAAATCGCACTTCATCGGCAAACTGCCCGCCGAGTTCCAATGCCATTTGCGGCGGCGCGCGCCAATGACGTGCGCGCTAAACCCATGAAGCGTCGCGATCCGAGCACGATCTGAATCTGGCGATCCTGTATGCCGTCCAATCCGGCTTTCGCTATTCAGCTTCGCTTTTTCTGCCTGACCTGCGCTGCCGACCTCTTGGAGAATTAAGCTCCGGGCGTTCAGGGCAACGCGGCACCCTCATCCAAGGGCGATTCCGTGGCCGCAAGCTAATCGGTTCCGGCGGACATTCCAAGTGCTTTTTTATTCCTCGCGCCCATTGCCGGGGTCTGCAAGCCAGACCTGCAATGTTGCGCGTCATAGCTCGAGCGCCACATTCTCTGCAATCAAAGCGCGTGGTGTGCCACTAAGATCGGGGTGCGGCGCCATGGGCGCAAGTCCCGCGGCGGCAAATATTGCGGCCACCGGTTCCGCCTGGTCCTTTCCCAGTTCAACCACCAGGATCCCACCGCGGCCGAGCAGCGGCGCCACCGTTGTTGCCAAATTTCGATAACAAAACAGCCCATCGGACCCGCCATCCAGCGCGGTTCGCGGGTCGAACAGCCGCACCTCCGGCGCAAGCCGATCGAGATCACTGCTGGCGATGTAGGGCGGATTCGAGACGATCAGGTCGAATGGACCGCGCAGCGCGGATGCCATGTCGCAGACGAGGTAGGCCGCCCGGCTCACTTTCAGCCGGCGCGTTTTGTCGCGGGCGACCGCGACCGCGGCCGTGCTGACGTCTGTGCCCACGGCGAAAGCGTTCGGCAGTTCGCTTAAGAGCGCCAGCGCGATCGCGCCGGAGCCGGTGCCGATATCGGCGATGCGCCACGGCCGCTCGCGCGGCCCGCGGTCGCCAAGCGCCCGCAACGCGGCGGTCACGACGATTTCGGTCTCCGGCCGCGGAACCAATGTCGCGTCGGTGACGCGCAGCGGGAGCGACCAGAATTCCCTGGTTCCGGTGATCCTCGCCACCGGTTCGTGCGCGAGACGTCGTCGTGTCAGCGCCGCAACCGCACTTTGCTGTTCGATCGAGAGCGGCCGATCGGCGCCTGCCGCGAGCGCGGCGTGATCGAGGCCGAGCGCGTGGCTGATCAGCACCCGAGCATCGAGTTCCGGTGAATCGATGCCGCGGGCCCGAAATTCGGCGGTCCAGGAACGCCGGCAATCGGCGACGGTGATGCTTTCGACCGCGGCGGGAACAACGGCTTGTCGCATAGGCTCGCTCACGCGTGGGCTCACGCGTCTTGCGCCGCAAGCTGGGCCGCCTGATTTTCGGCCACCAGGGCGTCGATGATTTCGCCAAGCGCTTCGCCTTCCAGAATCTGCGGCAGCTTGTAAAGCGTCAGATTGATCCGGTGGTCGGAGACTCGCCCTTGCGGATAGTTGTACGTGCGGATGCGTTCGGAGCGGTCGCCGGTTCCGACCTGACCGCGCCGTTCCGCAGCCCGCGCCGCGTCTTGCTTCTGCCGCTCAAGGTCATAGAGCCGTGTCCGCAGCACGGCGAGCGCCTTGGCGCGATTGCGGTGCTGCGAACGGTCTTCTTGCATCATGACGATGATGCCGGAGGGAATGTGCGTCACCCGAACGGCCGATTCGGTCTTGTTGACATGTTGGCCGCCGGCGCCGCTCGAACGCAACGTGTCAATCTTGAGATCGGTATCGTTGATCGCCACGTCGAGGTCTTGCGCCTCCGGCAGCACCGCGACCGTCGCCGTCGATGTATGGATGCGGCCCGATGCTTCGGTGTCGGGGACCCGCTGCACGCGATGTACGCCCGATTCGTATTTGAGCTTGGCGAAGGCGCCGCGGCCGCGGATCTCGGCGATGATTTCTTTGTAGCCGCCCATCGAGCCTTCACTGGCGGCCACGATTTCGACCTTCCACCTCTGGTTGGCGGCATAGCGCTCATACATCCGGAACAGATTGCCGGCGAACAAGGCGGCCTCGTCGCCGCCGGTGCCGGCGCGGATTTCAAGGATGACGTTGCGCTCGTCCATCGCGTCCTTCGGCAACAGCGCCAGCCGCAATTCTTGTTCGAGTTCGGCGCGGCGCGCCTCTACTTCCGGTTTTTCCGCCTCGGCGATCGAGCGCATTTCCGGATCGGTCGCGGGGTCGGCGATCAGCGCCACCAAGTCGGCCAACTCCCGTTGCGCAGCGCGATACGATCTCACCGCGTCGACCACAGGAGCGAGCTCGGCAAATTCCCGCGACAGTTTGACGTAAGTCTCGGCCGGCAAAGCCGCAGACAGGTCGCGCTCCAATGCGGCATGTCGCGTGACAAGAGCATCGAGTTTCTGGTCGGGCAACATTGTCGATCTGCCGAAACGAGGAGTTAGACCTGCAGGCCGGTTTCAGCGGCGAACTTTTCAAGTTGCGCGCGGATTGGCATGCCGGATGGTTTTTCAATCAATGGGCAAAGGAACGCGGCGGCCTTGCGGCAGTCGACGTCCAAGAGCATGGCTTTGACCGGTCCGACCGCGGAGGCGGTGAGCGACAGCGAGCGATAGCCGATGGCGACAAGCGCCAACGCGCCGAGCGGCTGTGAGGCCAATTCCCCGCACACTGTGGCCGGCTTGCCGTGCTCGCGCGCTTTATCGGCAATATCTTTGAGCGCCCGCAGGACCGGCGCCGAGAGTGCATCGAAGCGGCCCGACACCCGCGGATTGCCGCGGTCGATAGCGTAGAGGAATTGCACCAGGTCGTTCGAGCCGATGGAGAGAAAATCCACCCGCTCGAGCAATTCGTCGAGCTGGTAAAGCAGCGACGGCACTTCAACCATGCTGCCGATCTCGACCTGGTCGGGAAGCTTGTGACCATGACGGCGAAGGTGCGTCAGCTCACGCTCGACAAGCTCCTTGGCCTGATCGAATTCGTCCACCGTCGAGATCATCGGAAACATGATCTTGAGCGCGCGCCCGCTGCCGGCGCGAAGCAGCGCCCGCAGCTGGGTGCGCAACAAGCCCGGGCGGTCGAGGCCGAGGCGGATAGCGCGCCACCCTAGCGCGGGGTTTTCCTCTTCGACATTGCGCATATAGGGCAGCAGCTTGTCGCCGCCGATATCGAGCGTGCGGAATGTCACCGGTTTGGTCCCGGCGGTGTCCAGCACGGCACGATAGAGCGCGTATTGTTCGCTGGTTCGCGGAAAGCTCGGGGCCACCATGAACTGCAATTCGGTACGAAACAGCCCGATGCCGCCTGCGCCGGTATCGGCGATGTGCGGCAGGTCGACGCTCAGGCCGGCATTGAGAAGCAGCGCGATTTCCTGGCCGTCCCTGGTAATGCAGCGCTTGTCGCGCAACGCCGCATATTGCTGCTGGCGCCGGGCCCGCAGGCGTACCCGCTCGGCATAGGCCGCTTCCATATCGGGAAGCGGCCGGATATGCAGGTCGCCGGTCAGTCCGTCGACAATGATGGCATCGCCGGGGTCGGCGATTCCGGTCGCATTTTCGATGTCGCCGACGGCCGGAATGCCCAGCGCGCGCGCCACGATGGTGACGTGCGAATGCGGGCCGCCTTCTTCGAGCACGAGGCCGCGCAAGCGCGTGCGATCATAGTCGAGCAGCGCCGCCGGGCCCATCGAACGCGCAACGAGAATGGCGTTCTCCGGAAGGCTCTCGCGCGAGGGAGCGTGATCGCGGCCGGTGAGCTGGCGCATCAAGCGATTGGCGAGATCGTCGAGGTCGTGCAAGCGCTCGCGCAGGAACGGATCGGTCTGCCGCAGCATCCGCGCTCGCGTGTCGGATTGCACGCGCTCCACCGCGGCCTCGGCGGTCAATCCGGTCATCACCGCCTCTTCGAGCTTATGCGCCCAGCCGCGGTCATAGGCGAACATCCGGTATGCTTCCAAGACGTCGCGATGCTCGCCGCCCTCGACCACATCGCCATGTTCGAGCATTTCGTCGAGGCTGGTGCGCAGGCTCTCCACCGCCGAGTTCAAGTGCGCCAGTTCCTTCTGCACGTCGTCGGCGATGAAATTGGTCACGACGACACGCGGCTCGTGCAACACGACGTGGCCAAGCGCGATACCTTCGCTCAGGGCCGAACCTTTGACATGAACCGAGCGGCGCGCGGCGGGCTCCGCCCCCGGCAGCGCCAGCGCCGAGAGTTCGCCCGAGGCGATCATCTCCGCCAGCACCATCGCCGTGGTCTGTAGCGCCTCGACTTCTTCTTCCGAATAAGTGCGGCGCGCCCGGTTCTGCACCACCAGCACGCCTAATATGTTCCCGGCTCGCAGGATCGGCACGCCGAGGAACGAGTGGTAAATTTCTTCGCCCGTTTCCGGCCGATACGAGAACGCCGGATGGGCTTGCGCATTCGACAGGTTGATCGCGCTGGCCTGACTGGCCACCAAACCGACCAGGCCCTCGTCGGAGCGCATTACCGTGCGGTGCACGGCGTCGCGATTGAGGCCTTCGGTTGCATAGAGTTCGAGCGTGGAATCGACGCGCAGCACATAGACGGAGCAGACCTCCGCAACCATGTTGGCGGCGATCAGCACCACGATCTTGTCAAGGCGCTCCTGCGCGCTGACCGGCTCCGCCATGACTTCGCGAAGCCGACGCAACAGCACGCGCGGACCACCAAGCGCGCCACGCATGGCGTGAGGTCCCTCGGGCCGGGCTATGACCGGGGCGGAGCCCGCGACGCGCCGGTCTTCGTCAAAGAGGAATTCGCCCGGACAGGTCCGAAAGCGAATGTCCTAAAGGCTATATCGAATGCGGCATGCAAACCGCAAGCCAAAGACAGCGATATGACGGTTCAGGCTATTGTGCGCCGCAACGCAACCGCGGCGGATCAGGCCGCTTTGTCGAGTCCATAGAGCGAATGCAGCGTGCGCACTGCAAGTTCGGTGAAGGCGGCGTCAATTAAAAGCGAAAACTTTATCTCGGAGGTCGTGATCGCGCGAATATTGATCGACCGCTCGGCCAGCGCCTTGAACGCCTGCGCCGCCACGCCGGCATGGCTGCGCATGCCGATGCCGATCACCGAAATCTTGGCGACGTCGGTGGCGCCGTCGAGCCGGGCATAACCGATCGTGCGCTTGGCTTTGGCGATCACGTCCAGCGCTCGCTGGTAATCCGAAGCTGGCACGGTAAAGGTGATGTCGGTCGTCTTGCCGTCGCCGGAGACATTCTGAACGATCATGTCGACATTGACGTTGGTTTCGGCCAGCGGGCCGAAGATAGCGGCGGCGACGCCGGGCTTGTCCAGAACTTCGCGCACCGAGATTTGCGCCTCATCGCGCGAGAAGGCGATGCCGGTGACCGTGTGCTGCTCCATGATCTCCTCCTCGTCGCAAATCAATGTTCCGGGCGGGCTGTCGTGCGGATTGATTTTTTCTGGCGGGTCGAAGCTTGAACGCACGAAGATCCGCACATTGCGCATCATTCCAAGTTCGACCGAGCGCACCTGCAAGACCTTGGCCCCGAGCGAAGCAAGCTCCAGCATTTCTTCGAATGCGACGCGCTCGAGCCGCCGCGCGCGCGGCACGACTCTCGGATCGGTCGTATAGACGCCATCGACGTCGGTATAGATGTCGCACCGATCGGCGCGGATCGCCGCCGCGATCGCCACCGCCGAAGTATCCGAGCCGCCGCGCCCCAGCGTGGTGATGCGCCCGCTGTCGCGATGGACGCCCTGGAAGCCGGGGATCACCGCGACTTCCCTGGATTGCGCAAAACGCCGGATCAAGGTTTCGGCATTGATGTCGAGAATGCGCGCCGAACCGTGGACGTCGGTGGTGGCGATCGGCAGCTGCCATCCCTGCCAGGAGCGCGCATTGAGGTCGAGATCCTGCAGCGCAATGGCGAGCAGTCCGGCAGTGACCTGCTCGCCGGTGGCGACCACCGCATCGTATTCGCGGGCGTCAAAAAGGGCTCGCCGCTGCAGAACCTCCTCGCACCAGGTAATGAGCTGGTCGGTCGTTCCCGCCATGGCCGAGACCACGACGGCGATTTCATTGCCGGCGTCGACCTCGCGCTTGACGTGGCGCGCGACGTTGCGGATGCGGTCGAGATCGGCGACCGAAGTTCCGCCGAATTTCATCACGAGGCGAGCCATTGGGGCCTGATCGGGGGTCTGATCGCGAGTCTGGTCGGCGGTCTGGTCGATGCGGTCGTGGTATCGAGCTACGGGGTCGACCTGCGTGCCGCGATCTCGGTCGTCCGATGTAAAGGCGCCGGCCGGCATCGCATGGCCCGGCCGGCGCTACGCGCGCGTATACATACCGGCGAGGTGGCCGATCCGCAACAAGGCTGAACAAAATGCCGAGATGGCCGGCACAAACGGCCCGCCATTGCCAAGCCCGTTGTGCTGCGGAGGCGGGAATTAACACTGCGCCAACCATGCCAACGGCCGCGCACCGCGCAGCCGCCTGCAGCAGAATCAAGTCAGTGGGGAGACGCTAAGCGTCCGATCAGTCCGTGCCGCCAGACTTGTCAAGCGAAGCGGCGCGTGACATTTCACCGAAACAGGTGGCAGTCGCCATCAGCGACGACCAGAAAGCGATCCAAAGCAAAGCAGGCATGACCTTTTCCTCCTCTGCGAGTTGGGTCACCTGAACGCTGCTCAATCAACGTTTCAGCCTCACGCCAGTTCCGGCAGTTTTATTTGCTCGAGGAGTCCATGAACGAACACAGAGAACAACAAATCGGCGTCGTCGGCGGTGGCCTGATGGGTCACGGCATCGCTTATTTGTTCGCTGCCGCCGGTCATCACGTCAATGTGTTTGAACCTTCTTCCGACGTGCGCAACTCGCTGACGCAGCGGTTGCAGGCGATCGTCGAATTGCTCGGCGACGATCCGCGCCTCTTGCAACGGATTGCGGCGCACCATTCGCTTTCCGCCGCGATGGGTGGCGCGGACTGGGTTTTTGAGGCTGCGCCGGAGAAGCTGCCGCTCAAACAGGAGCTTTTCGCCGCGATCGAAAAACTGGTCGCGCCGACTGCGATACTCGCCAGCAACAGTTCGGCGATCCCCTCAACCGAAATCGGCCGGCATCTGCGCCACCGCGAGCGGGTCGTCGGCACGCATTTCTGGAATCCGCCGCATCTGGTGCGGTTGGTCGAAGTCATTCAAAACGAAAGAACCAGCGGCGCGGTCGTGCAGCGAACCATGGCGCTGCTGCGGGATGCGGGCAAAGTGCCGGTCCATGTCCGCCGCGACATCCCCGGATTTGTCGGCAACCGGCTCCAGCATGCAATGAAGCGCGAAGCCGTTGCGCTGGTCGCGGCGGGTGTCTGTGACGCCGAGACGATTGATACTGTCGTGCGCGAAGGCTTCGGCGCGCGCACAGCAGTGCTGGGGCCCATGGAGCAAACCGATCTCGTCGGCTTGGATCTCGCCCTCGATATCGCGGAGGTGCTTTATGCCGACCTTGACCGTACCGCCGGGCCGCATCCGTTCCTGCGCGACAAGGTCAAAGCCGGCAAGCTCGGCATGAAAACCGGGGAAGGTTTTCGCAAGTGGACGCGGGAAGAAGCGGATGCGGTGCGCAATCGGCTATCGCATTTTCTGGCCGAGCAGGCCAAGGCGCGGCGAAAGAATTCCGCCGGCAGCGCACGCGATTACGTTACCTAGCGCGCTTGGCATTGCTTTGCCGTTTTGTTGACGAAAGCGCATTGGATTATACCGTCCTTGGTTTCGCGGGCCGCTTGAGCGCCCCATCGTACCGGCGCGCGAGAGCTGCAATATTTCGACCCGAAGAGGGCGTGAGATGTCAAAGACGACCGCACCGTTGCGCCGCCGCACCCTCCTTCAAAGCGCCCTGGCGCTCGGCGCCAGTCAGGTAGTTGCCGCGCCATTCATCCTGACCGCGCGCGGCGAGGAGTCCGTTAAAATAGGGATGGTCAATCCGCTCAGCGGCGTCCTCTCGGCGGCGGCTCAAAGCGAAATTGATGGAGCCAAATATGCCGAAGCGGAAATCAACAACAGCGGGGGGATCCTCGGCCGGCCGGTCGAGCTTCTCGTCGAGGATTCCGGCAATGACGTCGGCGCCGGTGTGCAGAAGACCCGCAAATTGATCGAGCGCGACAACGTCAATGCGATCCTCGGCGACGTGAACTCCGGCATCGCCTATGCGATGTCGCAGGTAACCAACGAAAAGAAAGTCTTTCATATCGTGCCGGGCGGCCATACCGATCCGATCACCGGCACCAATTGCAAGTGGAATGTATTCCGCGTCTGCAACAGCACATCGATGGAGGTCAATGCGATCACGCCAGAGCTGGTCAAGCGCTTTGGCAAGAAATGGTTCTTCGTCACGCCGGATTACGCTTACGGTCACACATTACAAAACGCATTCGCCAGCACGCTGAACAAACTCGGCGGCAGCTACGATGCCGATTCGCTGTCGATCAATACAACGGATTTCTCCGCCACGCTCGCTAAGGCGCGGGCCTACAAGCCCGACGTGCTGCTCAACAACATGGGCGGAATGACGCAGATCAATTGCATGAAGCAGTTCACCCAGCTCGGCATGCAGAAGGACATGGCGCTCGGCGGCGGATTATTTGAACTGGAGGTCATCAAAAGCTGCCCGCGCGAGGCGCAGACCGGCTGGTGGGACATGGAATGGTGGTGGGATCAGCCCGACGTACCCGAAGTCGGCAAATTTGTCGCCGACTACCGCGCCACCATGAAGAAGACGCCGTCGGCGCGTGACTGGTTCGGTTATGTGTCCATGCATTCGGTCCGGCTGGCCGCCGAGAAAGCCCAATCGTTCGATGCTCCGAAGCTCGCGGCTGCGCTCGAGGATCTGGAGCTGCCGCCCGAGGTCGCTCTGCAGCCGGGCAGGGTTCGCTATCGCGCCGGCGATCACCAATTGATGACCAACATCTTTGTTGGCAATGTGCATCCGCCCAAGTCGAGCGCCGACGACGTGTTCACCCTTGCCACGCTGGTCTCCGGCGAACAAGCCGCGGGCTCGGTCGCCGAGACCGGCTGCAAGATGGCGCAACCGAGTTGATCTCGTCCGATAGATTTGTGCCGAGATGGACCAAAGTTGAGGCGCGGTAGTTAAGGCGCGGTAAATGAACGAATCCCGGCGGCAGATTTTGCGAACCGTCATCGGTGCGGCCGCTTTGCCGCTCCTTGCGGATGCGGCCGCGGCCCAGAACTATCCTACCCGGCCGGTACACCTTGTCGTCACCGTTCCGGCCGGGGGCTCGCCCGACATCGTCGCCCGCTTGCTTGGTCAGTGGTTGTCCGATCACCTGACGCAGCCGTTCGTGATCGAGAATCGCCCTGGCGCCAGCGCCAATATCGGTACCGAATTCGTCGTGCGTGCGGCGCCCGACGGCCAGACGCTGCTGGTGGCGATGTCGGCCAACGCCATTAACGCATCGCTCTATCCGAACCTGAATTACAATTTCATTCGCGACACCGCCCCGGTGGCGCTGATCGGCGGTATTCCGCTGGTGCTGGTTGCGTCGCCCGCGCTGCCGGCCAAAACCGTCCCCGAATTGATCGCTTACGCCAAAGCCAATCCCGGCAAGATCAACATGGCGACCGCCGGCAAGGGCACGCCGCTCGATGTCGCCGGCGAGCTGTTCAAGATGATGGCCGCCGTCGATCTGGTGAGCGTGACCTATC
>JBQCCX010000032.1:0-2398 GCA_051961815.1 Xanthobacteraceae bacterium | reverse complement strand
GCACGCGCTGGACATTCTGCGCAGCGATCAGCAGATCGATCTGATGATGACCGATCACTTGATGCCCGGCATGACCGGCATCGAACTCGCCGCTGCCTCGCGTGAAGTGCGCCCGCAATTGCCGGTGTTGCTGGCGACGGGATATGCCGACTTACCCGAAGGCGTTTCGACTGACGTGCCGCGACTGGCCAAGCCCTATCACCAGGATCAGTTGCGCGACCGGCTCGAGCAGTTGCTCGGTTAGAAAGGGCATCCGTGATTGACGCCGATTTGTTTTCGGCTCACCCGTTCGGCTGACGCGCGCGTTCGTGCTGTGTGATTTTGTCACTTCGCTATCCCGCGATGCATTGCGTTGCGGGCCGGAAGCGAAGGGCGATCTCAATGTCCATCGACTACGTTCCCCTCCTTTTCTTTGCGGTCGGCAATGCGTTCCGTATCGCGGCCTATTTTCCTCAAATCGTCCGCATTCTGCGCGATGAAAGTGGCGCACGAGCGATCTCGTGCTGTACGTGGACGATGTTCGCCATCGCGAACCTGTCGACCGTCACTTACGCGGCGCTCGTGCTCGGGGATCGCTACGTCACCTCGGTTTTCTTGGTGAATTTCTGCTGCTGCGCCGGGATCGTCATCGTGACTTTGCAGCGACGCCGCGCGACCGTATGCGCGACAGTGGAGGTGCGCGATGCCGCTCGATGACTTGATTGGTTATGTCGCATCGGCTCTTGTGCTCCTGACGTTCTGCCAGAAGCGCATGTATGCGTTACGCGTCACGGCGTTGCTCAGCAACGTCGCGTTTCTGACATACGCGGCGCGGATGAATCTCGCGCCAGTCGTCGTGCTGCACGGGCTGCTGCTGCCGATCAATCTATTCCGGCTCTGGACATTGATCCACGCTGGAACGAACGGCGGGTCGCCGTCGCTCCGTTCTCGCGATGCGATGGAGCTTGAAGCGCCGCGCCGAAAAGTGGATGCCGGTTTTCGGCAAACGGCGATGCTCAAATAAACATTCGTGGCATGATGCCGATAAAATTATTAGGCATCATGCCACGGCGAATCTTCAAGGATCGCGCGACCCGACCTGTGCGGCCTTGCCGGCCTGTTCGGTCGCGGGCCAGGCACTGAGCAAGCGCGCCAAGCCGACCTGCGAATGAACGCCAATCTTGTCGAAGCATCGTGCGAGGTGCGTCTTTACGGTATGCGGCGTGACGCCGAGCGCGCGCGCGGCCTGAGGGCCGCTGAGTCCGTTGGAGACCTGGACGGCAACGCGCGCCTCGCCGGTGGTCAGCCCGAAAGCCCGCTGAAGTCCACTGATCATCGGCTGGCGATGTGCGGTTGGGTCAACCACCAAAACCAGCGCCCGTGCCGGCTCGCTGAGACGCCATAATTCGAAAGCGGGTGGGGGCAGAGGAACGGGAATCACCAGTAATGGGCCAGCGCCGGACAGTCGCGAAAGCCGCACCGGCTCGCCGATGGCCTCGCTGCTACCCGCCGAAACATCGAGCGCCTGTCGCAACGCAAGCGAGAATGCGAGCGCTTCGGCATTCGGAACGTTTCCGGCGGACAGTCGCCGTTCGCCGTCGAGCGCAAGACCGTCGCGCGCCGCAAATAAGGTTTCGGCGGCCTGGTTCGCGTAACATACGCGCCGCCTGCGATCGACAAGCAGCGCGGTCGTCGGCATCAGACTCAGAATGCGCTCGAGTTGCCGATTTTCGCTGATCAGCGGTGCGATTTTGATCGTCGCCTCCAGCGCCCTGCGCAAGTGAGGGGCAAGCTCCTGTAAACGTCGACGGCTTTCGTCCGCCCATTTCTCGCGCGCGCGGTAGATCGAGAAATGCAGCCCGCCGAAGCCGCCCTCGATGGCCAAGGACGGGAGCAGGACATTGAGGCCGTCGACAATGGTGCCAGGCACGAGGACGTCGGCGTTAAACCTTGTCTTGGCAACCTTGGCGAACGGGACCAGCGATGACATCGATACGATGTCGAGGGTTGGCGCGACGCGCTCCAGGGCCTTGTTCCACGGATTGTTCAGGTAGTGGTCTTCGTAAACTTTGGCGAACACCGGAGACAGCCGGCCGATCACCATCATGTTCTCATTGCGGCGGAGATTGATGTACGCAAGCATGCCGCCCAGTGTGCCGGTGTAGTCGGCGACCCTCGCGATGAGACTTGGCCAGAGCGCCGGATCGGCCACCGCGCCATAGATATCGTCGACGAGAGATTCGACACGCATCCCGTGCCCCCGTCCAAGCCCGCTTTCGAGTCCGCAGGGAGCGAAGTTTGTCACGGGAATGGATTCATTGCATCCCCCGATCGGGCGAGGCGGTTCATGGCAGCGGCTTCCGGTAGCCGCTTGCCGCGACTTAATCGATCGTTAACCAGTTCCATTCCTAGAATGTCC
>JBQCCX010000031.1:0-5150 GCA_051961815.1 Xanthobacteraceae bacterium | reverse complement strand
CAACCAAAGCCCACCAGCCAATCGCCGTCGCGCATGGAGCGCGGCTCCGGCGTGCGCTCTTTCCAGCCAAACGCCGCCGCCGCCTGGTCATAGCACTGCATCAGTGAACGGCTCGAATAGGGCTTGCCGCCGATCGGACTGATCATGGTGTCATTGATGCGGCGGAATTCGATCGCATCGATCCCCAGCTTGATCGCCATCTCGTCCATGGCGCTTTCCAGCGCGTAAACGTAAGGCACGACCGGCGGCGAGCGCATATAACCCGGCGTGTTGCGATCGGCGTGCACCACATTGACCTTCGTCGTCACGGCGCCGTAGGCGTAAAGCTGCGCCGTGTCCTCGACGCCGGCCACGACATAGGGGTCGGGACGCGAGCTGACTTCCCAGCCTTCGTGGAAATAACCGACGAGCCTGCCATCGCGTCGAGCGCCGAGCCGGATGTGGTGCCGCGTTTCGGCGCGATAGGTCGCGATCGTAAATCCTTGCGCACGTGTCGGAACGAGCTTGACCGGCCGGTTAAGTCGTTTCGCCGCGAGCGCAATCATGGCAGTGCGCGGCGTCATCGCACCTTTCGAACCGAACGCGCCGCCAGCAAAATGCGACACGGTGCGCACTTTCTCGGGATCCATTGCGAGGCGCTCAGCGACGGAGTTTTTCAGTCCATAGACAAACTGGCTTGGCTCATAGACGGTCAACCGGTCGCCACTCCAGGCGCATGTCGTCGTGAACAATTCGATCGGATTGTGGTGCTGGGCCGGCGTGGCGTATTCGCCATCAACAATGACATCGGCGCCGGCGATCGCGCCGACCGCGTCGCCGGCCTGTGGGACATGGCGGTGGGACTTGGATTCTTTGGTAGCGTCAGCGACCTCGAGGCCCGGCGCATCGAAGGTGGCTGACGGCGTCGCCTCGCTGTAATTTGCTTTGACGCGCTGCGCGCCCTCGGTAGCGGCCTCAAAAGTGTCGGCCACCACCACTGCGATGATCTGGCCGGCGTGCTGGATTTCCGGCCCAAGCTTTTGGATGGACGTCGAGCAGCGTGGGCCGAATTCCACCGTCTTGAGGCCGGTCATGTCTTCGGCAGTGAAAATCTCGAGAACGCCTGGCACCGCGCGCGCCTCGTCGAGTTCGAGCGATGTCAGCGCGCCCTTGGCGATGGCGCTGGTGACGAGAACCGCATAGGCGGGGTTTGCCAGCGGCGTATCGGCCGGGTAGCGGGCCTGGCCCGTCACTTTGAGGCGCGCATCGTAGCGCGGGGCGGGCGCTCCCATATTGTCCTTCGGCTGCGGTGCTGCCGGGTTCGCCATCGCTTGATCTCCGCTCAAATTTCCAACGCTGCGGCCTGCTGCAGGGCGCGGGCCAGCGTGCGCTTGCCAAGCTCGATCTTGAAATCGTTATGGCCGTAACCTTGCGCACTGACGAACGCAGCGTTTGCAGCCGCCGCAGCGTTGCCTTGGTCGACGGATTTGCCGCGCAAGAAAGCCTCGGCCTCGACCGCGCGCCACGGCACCGTTGCCAGTCCGCCGAGCGCGATCCGCGCGGCGCGCACGATGCCGTCCTGCTGATCGAGCGCTACCGCTGCGGAGGCAAGCGCAAATTCATAGGATTGCCGGTCGCGCACCTTCAGATAAAGCGAACGCCGGGTCCAAGGCGCCGCCGGTATCAGAAAAGATGCGATCATCTCGCCGGAACGCAAATTCGTTTCTTTGTCCGGCGTGTCGCCGGGTTTGCGGTGAAGGTTCGCGAACGGGATGGTCCTGTTTGCGTCGCGGCCTACAATCTCGACCGCTGCTTCGAGCGCGATCAACGCTTGCGCGAAGTCGCCCGGATAGGTGGCAATGCAATGATCGCTCCCGCCAAGCACCGCGTGCATGCGATTAAATCCGCTCAGCGCGGCGCAACCCGAACCGGGATTGCGCTTATTGCATTCGCGATAGGAGACATCGCGAAAATAGGTGCAGCGCGTCCGCTGCAATACGTTGCCGCCGAGGCTCGCCATATTGCGCAGCTGCTGGCTGGCGGCCTGGGTCAATGCCTGGGCGATAATTGGATAGTCTGCCTTGACGCGAGGATGATCCGCGGCATCGCCCATGCGCACCAAAGCGCCGAGCCGCAAACCATGCCGGCCGAGCTCGATGCGTCCATAGCCGGCGGCGGCGAGCGGATTGATGTCGATCACCGTGTCCGGCTGCGTCACATCAAGCTTCATGAGGTCGAAGAGCGTCGTGCCGCCTGCCAAAAATTCGCTGCGGTCGGGAGAATCCGCTCCCGAAGCGGCAGCCATTTGCACTGCTTCCGCCGGCTCGTGCGCGCGCTGGTAAATAAACCTGCGCATCGTTATTGCGTGCTCGCTGTCTTCATTACCGATTTCGCCTGCCTCACCGCGTCAACGATGTTCGGATAGGCGGCGCAGCGGCATAGATTGCCGCTCATATATTCGCGGATGTCGGCGTCGTTCTCGGCGTGACCTTCATTGACGCAGCCGATCGCCGACATGATCTGGCCGGGCGTGCAATAGCCGCACTGAAAAGCATCGTGATCAATGAAGGCCTGTTGCATCGGATGCAATTCGCTGCCAGCGGCGAGGCCCTCGATCGTGGTCACGCCGTGTCCTTGCGTGGCAACGGCGAGCGTCAAACACGACAATACGCGCCGGCCATCGACCAGAACCGTGCAAGCGCCGCATTGGCCGTGATCGCAACCTTTTTTGGCGCCCGTCAGTCCGAGGCGCTCGCGCAGCAGATCAAGCAATGACGTTCTGACATCAACAGAGACAGTGTGTTCACGATCGTTGATCGTCAGCGCGATGTCGACGGGTGTGGCGATGTTCGCTGATGGCGCGGCGGACGGCAGCTGTGCATGGGCGCCGCGTGCGATCAGAGGTACAGCGGCCGCCGACACCGTTCCCGTCAGCAAGGATCGGCGATCCGGGCCGGATTGCGGGGCAATTGTTCCAGAATTTGGATAGCGCTTGGCCATTGCCGGTAGCCCATTTTACGGCCAAGAGGCGGGTTCCTTACCCCTGGGACGCCGATAATTTGGGCTAACGGCAGGCTTGCATCGTGGTTCCGGCATTGCTGCCAACCACATTTGTCCACTGCGGAACCACGCTGGTGGCAAAACGATTATTTCGTTGCGGAGTCCTTCCGCGAAGGAGAGCTCTCCATGTCTAACGACAAGATGGGTAATAAACAGGGTGGGCAGCAGCAAGGCGGCCAGCAGCAAGGCGGCCAGCAGCAAGGCGGTCAACAGCAAGGCGGCCAGCAGAAGCCCGGTCAACAGCAACAGCAGCCCGGACGCCAAGGCGGCCAGCAAGGTGGTGGCGGTCAACAAGGCGGGCAAGGCCAGCAAAATCGTTAGATCGAGTTCTGTCGTAAATTGAAATCCCCCGGCGTTCTCGCCGGGGGATTTTCTTTTGTCCGCTCCAGTTTTCGGGTGCTAGTCAATAGTAGCGCGAAAGATAATCATTGAACGTGAGCGCAAACATCAGGATCAACCAGAGCAAGCCCGCCGCGGCCACGACGCGGATCAATGCTGTCGCCCCTTTCAGATCTATCAGGAAAATGACCAACACCACTATCATGATTGCTGCGATCACAAGGTTGATGGTGAGATTGCCGGCGCCCAGTGGCAAATACGCCGATCCAAGCGTGGCGCCAAACAGGATCAGCAGCATAAGCCACACCAGAGCAGGGCTCTGCCACAGCCACCATGAGCGCCTTGCATTGTCGCGACTGCCGTCGGTCATGACCGGCCCGCGAGATAGAGCAACGGAAAAAGGACGAGCCACACCGAATCAACAAAGTGCCAGTAGATCGCGACGCCTTCCATCGTCGAGCCCTGCACCGGGATTATGTTCCGCTTGAACAGCGCGAAGACGCCCAGAACCACAGCGATTCCGGCCGAGAGGTGCACGGCATGAACGCCGGTCATGACCCAATAAAAGCCCCAGAACATTTGTGTGGCCGGCGGCGACAGGGGAAATTGCGGTCCGGGGAAAAGGTGCTCTTTCAGATCCTCGCGATATTCAAGGCCTTTGCATATGAGAAAGGCCACCCCAAGCACCGCAGTGGCGGCGAGAAAAACCAGCGTGAGCCTTCGCATTTCCACCGTTGCAGCGCGCAGCGCCACTGTCATCGTGAGGCTCGACGTGAGGAGCAGCGCGGTATTGATCGAACCGTAGACGATCTGCGTATGCTCGCCGGCAGTGCGGAAGGCCTCATCATTGAAGCTACGGTAGACCGCGTAGCTGCAGAACAGGCCGCCAAAAAATAAAATCTCGCTTGCCAGAAATATCCACATGCCGAGCCCGACGCCTTCGCGCTGCAGCCTCAGGTTCGGCCACGGCTCGCGCACTGCATGCGAGGCGTCCGTCATGTCTGTCTTCCCTGCGGGCGCGCCCGCGCCTCGCCGCCGATCTCTTCGGAACGGCCAAAGTCGTGATACTCATAAGGATCGGCGTCGACACGCGGCGGCCGCAGGAAGTTCGGCTTCGGCGGCGGCGAGGGGGTTTGCCACTCAAGCCCGGTGGCATTCCACGGATTTGCCGGCGCCTTTCGTCCGTAAAAGATCGACCACGTGAAATAAAACAGCGGCATCAAATAGGCCGCCGCCAGGATCACCGCGCCCGCGCTGGAGAGGATGTGCCAGATCTGAAAGACGTCGGGATAGAGGTGATAGCGGCGCGGCATCCCGAGCCAACCCATGATGAACTGTGGCAGAAAAGTAAGATTGAAGCCGAGAAACATGGTGATGGCGGCGAACTGCGCCCAGAATTCGTTGTAGATTTTTCCGGTCACTTTCGGCCACCAGTAGTGGATGCCGGCCATGAACGCTGAGACCGTGCCGCCGACCATGATGGTGTGAAAGTGGGCGATCACGAAATAGGTGTCGGTGGTCGCAATATCGATTGGAACCGACGCCAGGAACAGCCCGGTCAATCCGCCGATCGTGAACAGGCCGAGGAAGCCAAGCGCATAAATCATCGGCGCTTCGAAGCCGATATGGCCGCGATACAGCGTAGCCGTCCAATTGAACACCTTGATGGCGGATGGAACGGCAACGATGAATGAGAGAAACGAAAATACCAGATTGGCGACCGCCGATTGTCCGGCGACAAACATGTGGTGCCCCCAAACCATGAAGCCCAC
>JBQCCX010000030.1:0-3660 GCA_051961815.1 Xanthobacteraceae bacterium | reverse complement strand
TGTTCGCCGCCGCTCATGGTGCCGGCCAGCTGATTGCGCCGCTCGGCAAGCGCCGGAAAGATCGCGAATACGAGATCGAGGGTGCGGTCGCGCTCGGCTTTGGCGCTCGGGATGTACGAGCCGACTTCAAGATTCTCCTTCACGGTGAGTTCGGGAAAAACCTGCCGCCCTTCGGGAACGTGAGCGATGCCCAACGCCGCGATTTTGTGCGGGGGCAGGGCCGCGAGGTCCTGGCCGCAAAACGTGACGGTGCCGGACGTCAGGCGTATCAGGCCGGAAATCGCGCGCAGCGTGGTGCTTTTGCCGGCGCCATTGGCGCCGAGCAAGCCGACGGCTTCGCCCTCGTTAACGGTGATGCTGATATCGCTGATCGCCGGCACCGATCCGTAACGCGCGCTGACTGCGGAGAGTGTCAGCATGCTGCGCCCCCCGCCGCCGCGTCGTGGCGGTAGCCGCTGCCGAGATAGGCGCGAATCACTTCCTCGTTGGCGACGACGTCCCTCGGGCTGCCCTCGGCGATTTTCTGGCCATGGTCGAGCACCACGATGTGCCGGGCCACGGCCATGATTGCGCGCATCACATGCTCAACGATGACAATCGTCAGGCCGCGCTTCGACAGGTTTCCAATCAGCGCCACCGCCTGATCGATCTCGGCGTGATTTAATCCCGCCATCACTTCGTCAAGCAGCAGGAGCCGCGGCTCGGTCGCGAGCGCGCGGGCCATTTCCAGACGCCGCTGATCAATCGTCGTGAGTTCGCGCGCCGGCGTGTGTTCCTTGGCGGAAAGTCCGACAAAATCGATCGCGGCCCGGGCGCGCGAGCGCGCGATCTCGAGGTTCTTGTTGCGCAGAAAGGCGCCGGTCATCACGTTAGCCAGCACCGTCATTTTCCCGAATGGTCGCGCGACCTGGAATGTGCGCGCCAGCCCATAATCGCAGATTTCGTGCGGCCGCAGCCCGACCAGTTCGCGGCCGAAAGCCGAGACCGAGCCAAGGTCGGGACGGTAGTAGCCAGTGATCAGATTAAAGCTTGTGGTCTTGCCCGCGCCATTGGGGCCGATCAGTGCCACGGTCTCACCGTCGCGAACCGAAAAGCTCAGATCCTGGACTGCGCGCAGCCCGCCGAACCGCTTGCTGAGATTGCGAATGACCAGCGCCTCAGCCATCGAGCGGCACCTCTTTTGCGCGGGCCGCTCCGGCATGGGCGAAACGCTGGTATAGCTCGGTGAAGAGGCCGATGAGCCCGTTCGGCCGCCACAGAATGACGGCAATCAGAATCAGGCTGTAGACGGTCAATTGCACGCCGCCGTGGCCGCTGCCTAACCAGCTTTGCAGGAGCGCGGAAGTCGACTCGAGCAAGACAGTCCCGACGACCGGGCCCCATAAGGTGCCGATGCCGCCCACGATCGAGACCAGCGCGGCCTCGACCGACACATTGAAGCTGAACGCGGTATTCGGATCGATGAAATAAATGTATTCGACGTAGAACGTGCCGCCGAGCGCGGTCAGGAATGCGCTGATCATGTAGATTTGGCGCTTGATCTTCGTCGTATCAACGCCGACCGCCTCCGCCGCATCTTCGTCTTCACCGACGGCGACCAGATAAAAGCCCATCCAGGAGCGCTCGACGAGGTAAGTGACAATGAGTCCGAGCGCCAACAAAGCGAGGGCGAGATAGTAGTAGCCGGTTTTGGACTCGAACTGCATCATCAACGGTGCGTCGCCGAGATTCGGCAAAGTCGTGCCTTCGGCGCCCCAGGCAAAATCGCGGAATTTGAGAAACAGCAGCATCAAAACCTGCGCGGTCGCGATGGTGGCGATCGCGAAATAGGGGCCGCGCAGCCGGAAGCACAGCGCGCCGATCGGCAGGCTTGCCAGCATCGCCACCACTCCGCCGGCGAGAATGCCGATCCACGGCGAAATGCCAAAACGGATGAGCAGGATCGTCGAGGTGTAGGCGCCCAAGCCAAAAAAGGCCGCATGGCCCAGCGATAGCTGCTTGGCATAACCTCCCATCAGGTTCCAGGCGACGCCGATAAAGGCGAACAACAAGACCCTGATGAAAATGTCGAGCGCGAAGGGATCCGACACCGCAATCGGCAGCACCAGCGCGGCCGCCGCGAGCGCGGCAATCCAAAACCAATTTCGTGTGAGAAGCGCCGATTTCACCGCGCCCAACCCCCGAACAAACCATTTGGGCGCAGCGCGAGCGTCAGGAGCAGCATGACGAAGACCACGATCAGACCGGAATCGGCGCCTACGAATTGCACGCCGAGCGACTCAGCAACCCCCATCATCAGGCTCGCGATCAGTGCGCCGGTGATATTGCCGAGCGTGCCGAGAACCACCGCGACAAACGCCATCAGCACAAAGACCTGGCCGACCAGCGGATAGGCCGGATAAAACGGCATCAGCAGCGAGCCGGCGGCGCCCGCGAGCGCCAAGGCCACGCCGACAGCAACTGAAAACACGCGATCGGGATTGATTCCCATCAGCATGGCCACTTCGCGGTTTTGTGCCGCGGCCCGCATCGCTTTGCCGAGATCGGTGCCGTGGAGAAACAGGTACAGGACGGCGCTGAGCAGCATGGCAATAGCGAACGCGATCAGCTTTGCCACCGCGAAATAAAGCGGGCCGATATGGAACGACAGCTCGCTATAGGCGGTCTGCACCGTGCGATAGTTGGCAGTGAACAGCAACAGCGCGATATTCATCAGCAACAGCGACAGCGCAAAGGTGAGAAAAATTTGCGGCATGTCGCCTAGCGCCAGAACGCGGCGGATCAGGAAATGCTGCACCAGCACGCCGATCGCAAACAATACCGGCATGGAAATCAACAGCGACAGCAGCGGATCGATGCCGAAACTGCTGGCGAGAAAGAAGCTGATATACATTCCGATCATCACGAATTCGCCTTGGGCGAAATTGACGATCTTCACCACGCCGAAAATGAGTGTGACGCCGATGCTCACCAGCGCGTAAATGCCGCCAATGAGCAGGCCGTTGACCACCGCCTGTGCAAGTGTCGCCAGCATCGGCGCCGCTGCCGATCTTACGATTTGATGAGTTGGGCGCGGGCTTCGTCTTTGGGAAAAACACTGGCCAAGTCGCCGCGCTGCCATTGCACGCCGACCGGATGGGCGTAGACGTTCTTGCCGTCCGGCCCGAATTTCACTTTGCCCCCTGGGCACATCGCGGCATAGCCCTCCGACACATCCAGTGCGGCAATCGCGTCACGCACCTTTTGCGGATCGGTCGACGCCGCACGCTCAAGCGCGTCGGCAATCATGAATGTCTGAGCAACCAGACCGCCGGCATATTCGAACAGGAACTCGCCAAATTGCTTCTGATACGCGGTGTTCACCTTTTGCGCATCGTCGTTGATATCGTGATTCCAGTGCGCCACGCCGAGCAGGCCCTCGGCAGTATTGCCGACATTGCGATAAAAATCGGGAATGACGAAACCACCCGAGCCGCCGTTAATCGCGATCTTTAGGTCGACCTGCTTGATGGCGCGGATGATCAGAATGAGGTCGTTGAGATACGAGACAGGAAACAGCATGTTTGCGCCGGATGCCTTGACCTTGTTGATCAACGGGCTGGCATCGCTTAGCCCCGCCGAATAGGGCTCGAACAGCACGATTTCCACGCCCTGGCCGGG
>JBQCCX010000029.1:0-2872 GCA_051961815.1 Xanthobacteraceae bacterium | reverse complement strand
TCGTCACCATCGAAATGCGGCACGCGCCGTTCTATGGCTGGATTCATGATCTCTCCGCCGGGGATCCGACCAATATTTTCAATTTGTTCGGGCTCATTCCGTTCGATCCAGCGCTGTATTCGAGTTTCCTGCATTTGGGCGGATGGCCGGCCATCATGGGTGTGACCATGTGGGTGCAGATGAAGCTCAATCCGGCGCCGCCCGACCCCACGCAGCAGATCATCTTCAGCTGGATGCCGCTGATCTTCACTTTCATGCTGGCCGGATTCCCGGCCGGACTGGTGATCTACTGGGCCTGGAACAACACGCTTTCAGTGATCCAACAGAGCGTCATCATGCATCGCAACGGCGCTAAGATCGAACTGTGGAGCAATCTCAAGGGCACGTTTATCAAGCCGAAGCCGAAACAGCCGGCTGAATAATTTTTGCGCCGAGAGAAGACTTGATCCCCTAACGGAAAGAAAAACGGGAGGCTCGCGCCTCCCGTCCCCGTGCCTGGCACTAGCTTCGAAAGCTCAGCTGCGGCCGACGACGTCGACCTCGACATTGGCGAGACCGGAGAAGCCCAGCGCCCGCGCCGCCGCCGGAGTGAGGTCGATGATGCGGCCGCGGACAAAGGGCCCGCGATCATTGATCCGCACTACGACCGAGCGACCGCTGCTCTTATTGGTGACCCGCACCATGGTGCCGAACGGCAGGGTGCGATGCGCGGCAGTGAGCGCACCGGCCGATACATGCTCGCCGTTGGCAGTGCGGCCGTACCCGTAGACCGAGGCAATTCCGCTCTGCGCCGACGCTGCCAGCGGCAGACCCGCGACGCAGGTGACGAGAGCCGATGCAAACAAAGTTTTCTTCAGGCTAGAAACAGCCATGACCATCCTGTGTGATTGTTGGTGGGAAGGGTGATTGAGTCCGCGGCTCGCGAACTGCGCGCGCTATGACCAGCGAAATGTGACGATTGTGCGTCGCAATATTCTAGAAAATCGCCGCAGCGGAGAATGAAATTCTTGTGGCAACAAAGTGCCCACCGTGTGGGGCGGTCAAATTACTAAGAACGTTATGCTTTTTGGCATTTTCGCTGTTTACCAAGCAGGTCGGCAACGCGCAGTTATGCAGTGACTGCAACGCGCCTTGATCATATTGCAGCGCGGAACACGCAACCTTTAGCGGTCGTCTTCGTTCGGGCCGCGGCCTCGAATATCAGGCCGCCGCGCCCGGCAGCACGTAGTCTTTGAAGCGGTCGCGCAGCGCGGTTTTTTGAATCTTGCCGGTCGCGGTGTGCGGGATTTCCTCAACAAAGGTGACATCGTCCGGCATCCACCACTTGGCGATCTTGCCTTCGAGAAATTTCAGCATTTCGTCTTTGCTCACTTTCTCGCCGGTCTTGAGCACAATGACCAGGAGCGGCCGCTCATCCCACTTCGGATGACGGATGCCGATCACGGCGGCCTCGGCCACTTTGGGATGAGCTACCGCGATGTTTTCTAGTTCGATCGAAGAAATCCATTCGCCCCCGGACTTGATCACGTCCTTGGAGCGGTCGGTGATCGTGAAATAACCGTAGCGATCGATGGTGCCCACGTCACCGGTATCGAAAAATCCTTCCTCGTCGAGAATGTCGGTGTCGTCCTTGTAATAAGCCTTGGCCACCGCGGGCCCCCGGACTTTGAGACGTCCGAACGTCTTGCCGTCCCATGGCTTTCGGCGCCCTTCATCATCGGTGATTTTCATTTCGACGCCAAAAGGCGAGTGACCCTGCTTCTGCAATATGTCGAGGAGCGCGTCGCCCTTCAGCTCCGCATATTCGGCCTTGAGCGAACAGGTGGTGCCGAGCGGACTCATCTCGGTCATCCCCCAGGCGTGCGTGACCTGGACGCCGTAGACGTCCTGGAATTTCGAGATCATCGCGCGTGGACAGGCGGAGCCGCCGATCACCACGCGGCGCAAATAGGGCAGCTTGCCGCCGGTCTTTTCGAGGTCTTGCAGCAGTCCCAACCACACCGTCGGCACTGCGGCCGTGCAGGTGACCTTGTAATCGTTGAGGAGCTGGTAGATCGAGGGTCCATCGAGCTTCTGCCCGGGCAGCACCAGCGCCGCTCCAGCCATCGGCGCGGCAAATCCGATTGCCCAGCCATTGGCGTGAAACAGCGGCACCACCGGCATGGCGATGTCGCGCCCGGAGAGTCCGATCATGTCGGGCCGCGACGCCGTCATCGCATGCAGCACATTGGAGCGATGCGAGTACAGTACGCCTTTCGGATTTCCGGTGGTGCCGGAGGTATAGCACATCCCCGCCGCGGTATTTTCGTCAAACGACTTCCAGGCAAAATCGCCATCGGCTTCGGCCAGCCACTCCTCGTAAGCCACCGCGTTGCGCAGCGAGGTTGACGGCATATGCGCCGCGTCGCAGTAAACAATGGTGCGCTCGATGCTAGGAATCCGGTCAGCGATCTTTTCCAGGATGGGCAAGAATGTGACGTCGGTCATGATCACGCGATCCCCGGCGTGATTGATGATCCAGACGATCTGGTCGGTGAACAGCCGGGGATTGACGGTGTGATAGACGGCGCCGATGCCAAGAATTCCGTACCAGCTCTCGAGGTGTCGCCAGGTGTTCCAGGCCAAGGTCGCCACCCGGTCGCCAAGCCGCACGCCGTCGCGCTCAAGGCGTTGCGCCACGCGCAAGGCGCGACTGCGGATCTCGGCGTAATTGGTCGTATGCATGGGCCCTTCGATGGATCGCGAAATCACGGGCCGCTCGCCGGCATTGATTGCGGCGTGATCGATGATGCGATGGCACAACAGCGGCCAGTCCTGCATCAGGCCTTGCATGCGTTATCTCCCTCGTCTGCACGAGCCTGCCGGCGGGAGG
>JBQCCX010000028.1:0-9696 GCA_051961815.1 Xanthobacteraceae bacterium | reverse complement strand
AAGGTCGTCGAGGCTGCGCCGCCGCCTGCCACCCAGGACGTATTGGTCGCCGCCGGCGCCCTCTTGCCGGCGCAAACCATCACCAAGGAAAATTTGCGCTGGCAGCCGTGGCCGCTGAACGCCATGAATTCTGTCTATGTCACCCGGACGTCCCGCCCGGACGCGATCGACGTCTTCGCCGGCGCCGTGATCCGCAACCGGATGGCGGCGGGCGAGCCGATCCGCGAAGAGAATCTGATACCTCGCCATGCCGGCTATCTCGCCACGGTGTTGCCCGCCGGCAAGCGCGCCATGGCGGTCCGGATCTCGGCGGAGAGCACGGCCGGCGGTTTCATTCTGCCGAACGACCGCGTCGCTGTTCTGCACAGTGACGGCAAAAGTCCGGTCAGCCACACCATCCTCGCCAACGTTCGCGTGTTGGCCATCGATCAGGTGGTCGACGATGCGGGCAAGACTGAGAATGGCAAAGCCAACGTGATCGGCAAGACGGCAACGCTCGAGTTGGATCCCTCGCAGGCGGAACTTCTCACCGCGGCAGAATCGGCCGGTACGCTGTCGCTGTCGCTCCGCTCCGCCAAGGACAATGACAACTTCGAGCTCAGCAGCAGACAGGCGGTGCGGATCATCCGCGCCGGCCACAGCGAAATCCTCAACGCGCCGTATTAAGTGCAACACAAATGGAATAGCTCAGCCCTATGGCTCAGACCGATGGAGCAAGACCGCTCATGAACCCGGTATTGGCAACAGCCCGAGCCCCGGAACCCGCAGCCGATTCCATGCCCGGTTCGATGCCCGGTTCCATGCCCGCGCCGGTCGCGGCTTCCGGCGCCGGCAACGTCGAGGCGCTGCGCATCCCACACATAACGATCCACGCGTTTTGCGAAACGCCTTCGCTCATCAGCGCGATGGAACGCGCGGTGACCGATCGGCGGCTGTCGCGGGCGCGCGCCAAGCTGCTTCCGGGCGGTATCAGAGCGGCCATCGATCTATATCACAAGGAAACGTCGCCGAACCTGATCATCGTCGAGAACCGGTCGCCGACCAGCGAGCTTTATGTCCAGCTGGAGATGCTTGCCGACCTCTGTGTTGCCGGCACCAAGGTGATCGTGATCGGAAATGCGAACGATGTCGCTCTGTACCGCGAACTTCTTTTCAGGGGCGTCAGCGATTATGCGGTGGCGCCGCTCGACCCGCTCGCCATCATTTCGTTGGTCTCGCGCGCTTACCAGGAGAGCGAAACCAGCCGGTTTGGCCGCGTTTTGGCCTTTGTCGGCGCAAGCGGCGGCTCCGGCTCCTCGACCATCGCGCAGAATGTGGCCACGACGATCGCGCGGTCCTACGGTGCCAGCGTGATTTTCGCCGATCTCGATCTGCCGTTCGGCACGGCGGGGCTCGGCTTCGATCTCAATCCCAACGAAACCATTGCCCAAGCGCTCAATGACGGCAGTCGTCTCGACGACATCTTGTTGGAGCGCCTGCTCACCAAACACGAGGAGCATCTTCAGGTGCTCACGGCGCCGGCCACCTTGGAGCAGTCGCACGATTTGACCGAAGATGCATTCGAACGGGTGCTGGACGTGGCCCAGGCCAACGCATCGTTCGTCGTCGTCGATGTGCCTCGGGTGTGGACGCCCTGGGTGCGAAAGACATTGCTGACCGCCGATGAGGTCATCATCACGGCATTGCCGAATCTTGCTAGTTTCCGAAACGTGAAGAACCTCGTCGAAATGTTAAAGAAAGCGCGGCTCAATGACGAGCCGCCAAAGCTGGTGCTCAATCAGATTGGCGTTCCCAAGCGCGCCGAGCTCAAGCCCGAGCACTTTGCGGAAGGTCTCAAGATCCAGCCGATCGCCTGCATCCCGTTCGATATCTCGGTCGCTACCGCCGGTAATCACGGTCAGATGATCGCCGATCTCGCGCCAAAATCCGTTGTCGTCAAAAGCGTAATTAACATCGCGGAAATAACGACCGGCAGAAAAGCTGCAAGTCGCGCGACCAAGTTCGAGGAGTTGCTAAATCGTTTGTTGAAACGTCGCTAGACCGATCAGGCTACTAGTCCATCAGGCCGAATAGATTACGTCACCCGATACAATAAGGTGACGTTCTGGATGGTGTCTTTCGAAAGCTGCCATCTGAAGTTCAGAGCAAACCACGAAAAGGATCCTTTCGATGCAAACCCTCTTCTCTCGTTTCCTCAGAGACGAATCCGGCGTCACCGCCATTGAATATGGTCTGATCGCCGCTCTCATCTCGGTCGTGATCATTGGCGCCGCCGGCGTGGTCGGCACCAACCTGGCCGCGGTGTTCACCAACATTTCCGCTCAGCTCGCGGCTGCGGCCTGAACGGAGCTGAGGAGGGTTCGACGATGTGCTTTACGGCCGGTTGCCCAGCAGCAGCCGGCCGTGAGGCCATCGCTCCCCTCCTCACTGGTTCTCCTCGGCGCCGGCGCACTCTCAGGCGCGCTGCCCGCCAGGTGGTGAATGGAAGTCAGTTCGTAAATGTGGAAGGTCGCGAAGTGAAAGCATGATCCCGAAACTGAAATCAGATTTCGGCAACGACCATGCTCAAACAATAAAAGCCAAGGCGGAATCGATCCCAATCGATTTTGCCGATCGAGTCGAAAGCGCCAACCCCTCGTCGAGTCATCGGCGCCAAGCCGCCTGGCCTCGACTGTAATAACAAGAGCCAGATGATGTTCGGCAGGAAACAATCCGAGGAAAACCTGGTTGTGCTGCCGACGCGCGCCGCGCCGTCGCCCAAGCGGACGACGGGCGCGAACGGCGCCGCGCCTAGTGCGTCGAGATCGCCGGCCGCCGGGGAACCGATCGAAGAAACTTACGAGATCAAATCGAACGATTATTACGACATCAAACAGGAACTCTTCAACGCGCTGATTGAAATCGTCGATGTGGTACAGATCGCGAAGATGGATTCCGCGGCGGCGCGGACCGAGATCCGCGACGTCGTCAACGAGATTATCGTCGCCAAGAAAGTGCCGATGTCGCTGACCGAGCGACAGGAGCTGATCGAAGATATTTGCAACGATGTTCTCGGTTACGGTCCGCTTGAGCCGCTGCTGGCTCGCGACGACATCGCCGACATCATGGTCAACGGCGACAAGAACATCTTCATCGAAGTCAAGGGCAAGGTCCGCAAGACCAACATCCGGTTTCGCGACCACTCGCAGCTTCTAAACGTATGCCAACGCATCGTCAGTCAGATCGGCCGCCGTGTCGACGAGTCCTCGCCGATCTGCGATGCGCGGCTGCCGGACGGCTCGCGTGTCAACGTCATCGTGCCGCCGCTCGCGGTCGATGGCACCGCGCTCACCATTCGTAAATTCAAGAAGGACAAGCTCACGCTCGACCAGCTGATCGACTATGGCTCGATCTCACAGCCCGGCGCTGAAATCCTGCGGGTCATCGGGCGAATTCGCTGCAACGTCCTGGTCTCCGGCGGCACCGGCTCCGGCAAAACAACGCTGCTGAATTGCCTCACCCGTTACATCGATACCGACGAGCGCGTCGTCACCTGCGAAGACGCGGCCGAACTGCAGCTGCAGCAACCGCACGTCGTGCGCCTGGAAACCCGCCCGCCCAATCTCGAAGGCGAAGGCCGGATCACGATGCGCGATCTCGTGCGCAACTGTCTGCGCATGCGGCCGGAACGCATCATCGTCGGCGAGGTGCGCGGCGACGAGGCATTCGATCTTCTCCAGGCGATGAACACCGGCCATGACGGCTCGATGGGAACGCTGCACGCCAACAGCCCGCGCGATGCGCTAGCGCGGCTCGAATCCATGATCCTGATGGGCGGCTTCACGCTGCCGGCCAAGACCATTCGCGAAATGATCTGCGCCTCGATCGACGTCATCGTTCAAACCCAGCGGCTGCGTGACGGCTCGCGCCGGATCACTCACATCACCGAAATTCTCGGCATGGAAGGCGATGTCACGACCACGCAGGATCTCCTCATCTACGACATCACCGGCGAGGACGACGACGGCATGCTGATCGGCAGCCACCGCGGCACCGGCATCGGCCGGCCGCGGTTCTGGGAACGCGCGCAATACTATGGCGAGGAGCGCCGGCTCGCGGCCGCGCTTGACGAAGCGGGTACGGCGAGCAGCGGATAAGACATTACGAAAACGGACTGCAAGCAAACCATGTCACACGCATTTCTCGCTCTTCCGATTTTCATTCTCTGCGCCGTCGCAATGCTGTGCGTATTGGTGGCCGTTTGCTATCCCCGCGTCCGCAAAGACTATCCGCTCAATCAGCGGTTTGAACTGATCGCCGAGACCGGCGCCGTCGGCACGACGCAACGCGGCGGCAATGACGCGATCCGAAAGCGCTCGGTCGAAGAGACGGTGCGAGAGGCCGCCGACAAGGCCAAGAAGAGAGCCAAGCCGTCGCTGGCCACGCGCTTGCGCCAAGCGCAATTGGACTGGAGCAAAACAAAATATTATGTCGTGTGCTTTGTTGTCACGGCCGTGATTTCGGTGGTCGTGATGATGACCGGGCTGGGAGCAATACCGGCTCTCGGCTTTGGCATTTCAGCCGGTGTTCTGCTTCCACATTTTTACGTCAGCTTGAAGCGGCGCCGCCGCTTCAAGCAATTCACCGCAAATCTTGCCGATGCCGTCGATGTCATCGTCCGCGGCGTCAAAGTAGGGTTGCCCCTGGCCGAGTGCTTCAAGATCGTCGCCAGGGAGGCACGGAGCCCGATCAAGGAAGAGTTCCAGATTATCGTCGACGATCAGGCGGTCGGACTGCCTTTGGCCGACGCCACCGAGCGGCTCCCCGATCGCGTGCCGATTCCGGAAGCCCGGTTTTTCTCCATCGTCATCGCCATTCAAAGCCGCACGGGCGGCAGCCTGGCCGAGGCGCTCGGAAATCTTTCAAAGGTGCTGCGCGATCGCCAGAAGATGCGCGGCAAGATCAAGGCCCTGAGCTCCGAGGCGAAAGCGTCGGCCGGCATCATCAGTGCGCTGCCGGTGGCCGTGATCGCGATCTTGTCGGTGGTCAACCCCACTTACATCGGGCTGCTGTTTAACAATTCGAGCGGTCACATGGTGCTGGGCGCTTGCGTTGTCTTGATGGCGATTGGCTGTCTCGTCATGCGCAAGATGATCAACTTTCAGATCTGAGATCGCCAATGTCGAGCCTTACATCCAATGTGAACCTCCTCATCGCGATGATGTCCGCGGTTTCCGCGTTCTTGTCGTTTATTCTGGTGACTTGGCCTTATCTGATGACGGACACACTCGGCGCGCGCATGAAGAAAGTGCGCGACGAGCGCGAGGAGATCCGGCTGCGCGAACGCCGCAAACTGTTGGGCGTCGGTTCGCCGTCGCTGCGAAACGAGCCGAAAAAGATTTTCAAAGACCTCGTGCATCGTCTCAATCTGCTGAGCGAACTCAATAACGCCGACGTTGTGAAGAAGCTGCGCATGGCCGGCTATCGCGGCCAGAGTCCGGTTGTGACCTTCATCGCCATTCGGGTGATCCTGCCCGGCGTGATGTTCATTATCGCGGCATTCTATGCCTTCGTCGTGCTCAAGCAGCTGGAGTACCCGGTATTCGCGAAGCTCAGCGGCGTGATGGCGGTGACCTTGTTCGGCTACTATGCGCCGGGGCTTTACCTCCGCAATCGGATCGGCAAGCGACAATTGGCGATACGGCGCGCCTGGCCGGATGCGCTCGATCTGCTTCTGATCTGCGTGGAGTCCGGCATGGGCCTCGAAAGCGCCCTTTCGAAAGTCGCCGATGAGGTCGCCAGCCAATGCCCGGAATTGGCGGAGGAGCTCACCTTGCTCACTGCCGAACTGTCCTACTTGCCGGATCGCGCCAAGGCTTACGACAATCTCGCCGAGCGCATCGGACTGGACGTCGTGCGCGCCCTGGTCGTCAGCCTCGGGCAATCGGAGAAATATGGCACCTCGGTTGGCCAATCGCTGCGGGTTCTGGCCCAGGAGAGCCGCGACCAGCGCCTGAGCGCGGCGGAGAAAAAAGCGCACGCGCTGCCGCCGAAGCTTACCGTGCCGATGATTTTGTTTTTCCTGCCGGTTCTGTTCGCGATCATCATCGGCCCCGCGGTCATTCAGTATCACATCGGCCATTGAAGGTGGACGCCGCCGTTCATCTTCTGCGGCCGAGCAGCGAGTAAAGCAATGCCAGGCCGTCACATGTCGTCACGGAAAACATAGTGAGCATCGGAACCGAACGCAATATTGGGCGAGTCCTCTCCGTCAGTGGCTCGGAGGCGCGCATCGGCGTGGTCGCGGAAAGTTTGCGATTGGCCGGCGGTGTCGACAATGCGGCGCTCACGGTCGGAAAATTCATCGGTATTGTCAGAAACCGCTCGCTGCTGGTCGCCATTATCAGTCAAGTGTCGACCGAGGTTCCGCTGCTGATCCGCGAGGAAGGTTATCACGCGGTCGCCAACGTCGATCTCATGGGTGAAATCATCACCGGCGAGCTCGCCGGCGCGCCCCACTTTCTCCGCGGCGTGACCACCTATCCGGCGATCGGCGACATCGTGGTTCTGCTCGGCACGCCCGAACTGCGGATGATCTACAACGTCGACAAGTCCGCCGGCGTCGAGCTCGGTTGCCTGCAGCAAGATACGGTCGTCAAGGCCTACGCCAATATCCACGACATGATCAGCAAGCACTTCGCAATTCTCGGCACGACCGGCGTCGGCAAATCCAGCGGCCTTGCTTCGCTGCTGCGGCAAATGCTGGCGGTGTGCCCGGAGCAGCGCATTTTCCTGCTCGATGGTCATAATGAATATGGGAATTGCTTCGGCGATCGCGCATTGGTGGTCAATCCGGCAAATCTCAAACTGCCGTTTTGGCTGTTCACCTTCGAGGAGCTGCTCGAGATTATCTTTTCCGGCCGGCCCGGCGACGACGAAGAAGTCGAGATTCTCGCCGAGCTCGTTCCAATAGCAAAGTCGTTTTACCAGCAGCAATCCAGAGAAGCGTCGACCACAAGGCGCAGCGGCGATGTCAGGCCCATGGACTACAGCATCGATACGCCGGTGCCGTATCGCCTGAAGGATTTGCTCGCACTCATCGACGAGCGCATGGGCAAGCTCGAGAACCGTTCGTCACGGATCAACCATCGCCGGCTGATCACGCGCATCGAAGCGGTCGCCAACGATCCGCGTTACGCTTTTATGTTCGCCAATGCCAATGTCGGCGGCGACACGATGGCGGAAATCCTGCGCCATCTGTTCAGGTGGCGCCCCGAAGGCAAACCGATGACGGTCATGCAGCTCGCCGGAATTCCCTCTGAGGTGGTCGACGCGGTTGTTTCGGTGTTGTGCCGCATGGCATTCGACTTCGGTTTGTGGAGCAACGGCGCGATCCCGCTGCTTTTCATTTGCGAAGAGGCCCACCGCTACGTTTCGGCCGACCGCAGCCTGGGTTTTCAGCCGACGCGGCGGGCGCTGTCGCGCATCGCCAAAGAGGGGCGCAAGTATAAGGTGTTTCTTGGCCTCATTACGCAGCGTCCGGCCGAAATCGATGCCAATATCGTGTCCCAATGCAGCACGCTGTTTGCGATGCGCATTGCAAACGACCGGGACCAGCAGCTTCTTTTGGCGGCGGCTTCGGATGCGGCGACCAATCTCCTTCGCTTCCTACCGTCGTTGGGGCCGCGCGAGGCTCTCGCCTTCGGCGCCGGCATACCGATGCCGACGCTGTTCACCTTTCCGGAATTGCCGGCCGATTGCATTCCGCGGGTCGAAGCGGCGAGCATCGAATATTCGCAAGCTAACGTGAACGAGCAGATCATCAATTCCGCGATCGAGCGCTGGCGCGGGTCGATGACGGCCAAACGAGTACTCGAAGGCGCACGCTAGGGTTACCTCGGCCGGCAGGACAATCGGCACGCGCGCTGCGCGGCGAGCCGCTTTTGGCTATCGGCGCCGCCCGAAACGTCAGCAGTGCCGTGTGGTCCGTTCGGCTTAGTCCATGCGGCTGAATGGTATCGCTCCTGGTGGCTTTATAAAGTTCCATTGACCCAACAATCGCAAATCCGACGGAGCTGTCTGGCTATGAAGGTAAGTAGTTGCAGTGAATCGAGCCCGAGGAATTTGCCGAACAGTTTGCCGGCGATGCCCGATGGGGCAGCCGTCAATGACGGCCTGATGGCCAATGCGCGGGTGACTTACGCGCCGCTCGCAATCTGGAAGGATTTTCACTGGACCTGCACCGTCACGAGCTTCGCTCCAGTGCGCGACCGTTTGGAGTAGATCGGCGATATGGCGATGGCATTCAATCGCATCAGAGCGTTCGGCCGCAGCAGCGCCGGATCTGCCGCGGTTGAATTTGCGTTTGTGGCGCCGCTGTTGTTTTTGTTGCTGTTCGCGGTCATCGAATTCGGCCGGGGATGGTGGGCCAAAAGCTCGCTGCAATATGCGGCGGAGCGGGCGGCGCGTTATGCCGTCGTCTGCGGCGGCGGTTGCCCGGGCGACGGCGCCGTCGTGACCTACGCGACCAATCAGGTTTACGACCAAACAGTGCCGGCAGGTACTTTTACGATCTCACATCCGACCGCCAACCAGACTTGCGTCAATTACACCTTCAGCTTCGCGCCGTGGTTTGTCGGCGATCTGGACATATTGGAAAGCACATTGAGTCTTCAGGGAACGTCATGCCGAGCTCATACCTGACGCTCCCCGTTGCGGAGGAGGCTAGCGGGCGGCCCGAGACTGCCCGCTGGAATTCGGTTTTTGACTGGGCGACGCGATTGACGCTCGCATCGGTCTTTATGCTCTTGCTGTTTGGCAATGTGTCCTGGATCCTGCACGCGACGACTGACCCAAGTCTGCCCGCGTCGTATCATCTGTTTTTCAATGTCGCGGCGCGCGTGTCGAGCGCGCTGTTCGTGGCTCTCGCCGCGGCGACGACCTTGACCCGGCTGCCGCCCGTTCGCAAAGCGGCGGGATTGGAGCCGCGCATTGCGGCGCTGCTCGGCACCTTTCTTCTCACCGGCCTGGCGATGCTGCCCCGGCGCGAATTGCCGATAACCGCACTGGCTACCTCCTGCTCGTTTGTGGTGGTGGGAATGCTGAGCTCGTTCGTGGTGCTGCGCTGGCTCGGCAAGGCATTCAGCATCATGGCAGAGGCGCGGCGATTGATCGTGCATGGCCCTTACGCATTTGTTCGCCACCCGCTTTATGTCTGTGAAGAGATCGCCGTGATCGGGATCTTCATCCAGGTCATGTCACCGGTGGCACTGATCGTTTTACTTGCGCACGGCGTCTTTCAGATCAGGCGCATGCTCCACGAAGAACGGGTCTTGAAGGAGGCCTTTCCGGAATACGAGAGCTACGCGCGGCGAACGCCGCGATTGATTCCATGGCCCGGCACGGCTAATCGGCAACCATTTATTTTATTCAATCTCAAGCCAGTATCGGCCATCTGGCCTAATAGGCGGTTCCGCCGGTTTCAGTGATATTGGGCTTGTTCTGCGGAGCGATACCATGATCACACCTTTGCGGTCAGCCGGCGCGATGCATCGTGCGTCGCGTTTGTTTGTTCGTTTGTCGCGCGATCAGCGCGGCTCAATCGGCATCATCACCGGCGTAACATTGGCGATGATCCTGGCCCTTGGCGGGCTCGGTGTCGACGCAGCGATCTGGATGAAAGCGAAAAGCGATGCGCAGGGCGCCGCGGATTCGGCG
>JBQCCX010000027.1:0-6522 GCA_051961815.1 Xanthobacteraceae bacterium | reverse complement strand
GCCAGAAATCGTCGTAGGTCGGATGCTGCTGCACCAGCAAGTTCAAATCGCAGGTTTGCTCGCGTGGAAGCTGGCCATTGGCGGGGTGACGATTGATGATGCGGTTTTGATTCCACCAATAACTGCCGAAAAAATCGCCGAGAATGCCGCCCTGATAGACCGAGGCGCGATAGGGATCGTTCAAGCCGTCGAACGCAGCGATGCAGGCGAGCGACGGCGGCTTCTGTATAGCCATCCACCATTGCAGCATGCAGAAATATGATTGACCGATGCCGCCGACTTTGCCGTTCGACCACGGCCGATGGCCGAGCCATTCGATGACGTCATAAAGATCTTTTTGCTCGTTGCGGTCGAGGAAGCGGAATTCGCCGCCGGACTTGCCGCAGCCGCGAGCATCCATTTGCGCATAGACATAGCCGCGCTCGACATAAAGGCCGATCGGGCCGGTTTCGCGCCAAAGAAATTGTGGCGTCGCCGGCAGCGTATTGTTGTCGTAGCGGTACGGCGAGGCGCCGAGCACCACCGGAAATCGGCCCTCGCCGTCCGGCATATAGAGCGCGACCGCGATCTCGACGCCGTCATGGACGCGGATTTTCACCTCGCGCGGCTTGAGCTGCGGCTCCGGCATCGTTTTCTCTCCATGCGCTACGCCGAACATAGAGGATGGCGCGACCGGCTTCATCCTCTTCAACACCGGCTTTGGACCCGACGGTCCGACATGCGGCGTTGCGATCGCCGTCCAGCCTTTGCATTATGCGCGCGCCAACAAGCCAATGCCGGGAGGACCTTTCAGTGCCTGCTCACAAATTTCTCAATCCATCGACCATGCCCGCGCCGCGCGGCTACACCCATGTGGTAGAAACCCGCGGCCCTTCGCGCACCATCTACCTTGCCGGCCAGCTTGGCATGACGCCGGACGGCAAGTTCGCCGGCGGGGCGGCCGACTTTCGCGCCCAGGCGGCGCAAGCCTTCGAAAACTTAAAGCTTGGACTCGCGGGCGTCGGAGCGAGCTTTGAGCACGTGGTCAAAGTCACGGTGTATTTCACCGACATGGCGCATCTGCAAACCTATTTCGAAGTGCGCGACCGCTATGTGAACACCAAGGCGCCGCCGGCCTCGACCGCGGTGCAGATTTCGAAGCTCGCGCGCGACGGGGCTTTATTCGAAATCGAGGCGATCGCAGTGGTGCCGGAATGACGATGGGTTGACTTTGCGCAACCATCCGACGCGACACTAAAGAAGCAAGAGCCCCGAACATGCCGATCATTGATGCGCAAGTGCATGCCTACGAGCGCAACCATCCCGGCCGGCCCTGGCATGCGGTGTTGACCGGTCCGCCCGAGGTCACGGGCGATCAGACGATCGCGGCGATGGACGCCATCGGGGTCGACGGCGCGATCCTGGTATCGGCCTTCACGATGTATCACTATGACGCGAGCTATGCGATCGCGGTGCAAAAGCGCCATCCCGACCGCTTTGCGGTGGTCAAGCCGGTCGATCCCGCCAACCCGGCGGTTGCCGAAATCATCGCCGACTGGAAGCGCACGCCCGGCGCGGTCGCCGCCCGCATGTTGCTCGTGCGCAGCGGGCTCGCCGAGGATTCCGCCGACCCCGGCCTCAATCGCGTGCTGGCGGAGGCGGCGCGGTGTTCCCTGCCGCTTAATCTCCACATTGCCGGGCGACTCGATCAGGGCATCGCGCTGATCCGCCGCCATCCGGATGTGCAAGTTGTCGTCGATCATCTCGGGCTGGTTCAGCCGCACGAGCCCCCGGTGCCGAAGGAACCGTGGGCCGAGCTGCCGAAAGTCCTGACATTGGCCAAACTGCCGAACGTTGCCATCAAGATCAGCGGGGCCTGCACGCTGTCACATCAAGCGTTTCCCTATGACGATATCTGGGACCCAATCTGCCGCGTCATCGACGCGTTCGGCATCGATCGTTGTCTGTGGGGCACCGACTGGACCCGCGCGGTCAAATTCCTGACCTATGCGCAAGGAGTCGATGCCTTCCGCGCCAGCAACCGCATCTCGGATAGCGACAAAGCCAAGCTGATGGGCGGCACGCTGGCCCGCGTCTACGGCTGGTCGCCGCGCAAGCGGGTATAGCTTAGGTGTCGCGTATCGTGATCATTTCGTTCCGACCCGCGCGATGTAATAGGCCAGATCCAGAATCTGCTCATCGCTGATCGGCGCCATGACTTCGGCCATGGTGGCGTCATAGCCGTGGCGGGAATTGTCCTTGTAGCCGCGCAGCGCCTTGACCAGATAATCCTCGCGCTGATCGGCGATGTTCGGCACGTTGTCCTGCCCGGCAAAGCTCGCGGTGTGGCAGATGTTGCAGCGGTTCTGCGCGACCAGCGCCCGGGCGCGCTCGGTGCGGGCGGCATCGACCGGGCCGTCAGCGGGATGCGGCGGCGGCAACTTGGCGATAGCCTCGGCGAACTGGCGCAGGTCGTCGTCGCTCAATCCTTTCGCCATAAAGTTCATGGGTTCGGCAACGCGCATGTGATCGCGAAACATCAGGAGCTGAACCGTCACGTAGAAGCTCTGCTGGGCGCCGAGCGATGGTACGTCCGCCGTCTGCGACTGGCCGTTTTCGCCATGACACGCAAGACACGTTGGCAACCGCTCCTGCACGGTCTGAGCGAATGCCATTGAAGCCGCAATCGAAGCAAATAACAGCGCCGCAATAATTGTGCGCACTCATCATCTCCATTGGAATTAAAATGCCGAGGGCATCGTCTCGCCCTCGGCTCTCTCTCTCTGTTTTGTCGGATGCCGGTCTAGCGGCCGGCGACCTTCTTGCTTGGGCCGTAGCTCAGGCGATAGACGGCGCCGTTCCAGTCGTCCGAGATCAGCATCGAACCAACCGGCATGTTCATCACATCGACCGGCCGACCGACATAATTGTTGTTCTGCAGAAAACCGGTGATGAACGGTTCGACCGATTTCACGCTGCCGTCCTTGTTGAGCTTGGCCACGGCGATGTCGCCGCCGAATTTGACGGTTCTATTCCATGATCCATGGCGCGCGATGAAAATCTGATCGCGATACTCCGCCGGAAACATCGTGCCGGTATATAAGCGCATGCCCAAGGCCGCCGCGTGCGGACCAAGCAGGCCGACCGGCGGTACGAACTCGCTGCAGCTTCGCCCCCAACCGAAGTCGTTGTCGGGGATGTTGCCCTGATGGCAATACGGCTCGCCGAAATCCTGACCGGCCTTGGTGACGCGATTGAGCTTGTCATTCGGCAAATCTTCGGAGAACCAATCGCGGCCATTGTCGGTGAAGTACAGGTCCGTGGTCTTCGGATTCCAGTCGAACCCGACGCTGTGGCGAACGCCGCAAGCGACGACTTCGGCACCGCTGCCATCGAGATTGATGCGGCGGATCTGCCCGTGATCCTTGTCATGCAGCACGTTGTTGCCCGGCTGACCGACCTCGACATACAGCTTGTTGTCCGGGCCGATCGCCATGAACTTCCAGCCGTGCGCTTCGTCCTTCGGCAAATTGCTGTAGATCACCGTCGGCTTGGGCGAGGCGTCGATCTTGTCGTCGACGTGTTCGATCTTCGAAATCTGCGACAGCTCGGCGATGTAGAGGGTGCCGTCCTTGTAGGCGACGCCGTTCGGGCGATAGAGCCCCGAGACCAGGACGTGGACTTTGCGCTTGCCGTCCTTGTCCGTGGTGATGGCATAGACCTTGTCCTGCAGGCGCGAGCCGACAAAGACCGTCCCCTTTTCGCTGAGCGCCAGCGAACGGGCATTGGGCATGCCGCTGGCATAAAGCTCGAGATTAAAGCCTTTCGGCGCCTTCAACTTGTCGAGCGGAATCTTGTCGGCGGCGGCGGCGAGCGGCGGCGCCGGCACCGGCGCCAGCTTGGTGGCGGCCTCACTGTCGGCCGGACGGCCGATCAGCGGCGAGCCGGGCGGCAGTGCCGCCGGCGCGGCTTGTGTGGCGGGCGCTGCAGCGGTGGGTGCGGCTGCGGGAGCCGGCGCGCTCGGCGCCGGCGCGGAGTGGTGCGCCAAGGCGGCCGTGGCCAGCAAGCAGAGCGTGCCGGCCAATAGCGGCCCGGCCAGAATGGGTTGAGTCATGAATGTCCTCCCGATGCGAAAGCGCGGTCGCGCCAGCTTCCTTGCCCGGACGCTGCGTCGGCAAGTGTGACATCCGGGAATCGATCTTCCCAGCGAAACAAATTCACGCGAGAGATGAGTAGCATAACGGCCGTGCGGCCGATACGATCAATAAGATCCGACTTTGAGTGCGGCGGCGTGGCCGATCGCGTCCTTGCAGGACACCCCGAGCGTGGCGAAATGTTTTTTCACGCAGACCAGGACGCGACCTGCTCCTGGACGCGCGGCAGGACATTGCTGCTCGATATCCGCCTTGCAGGCCTCACGCAGGGCGGCGGTCTGCACCAGTGCCGTTCGGCATTGTTCATGGAAATCCTGGAAATGCGCCTCGATACATTCGACGAAAGAATTACGCTGCGGCTGCGCGGTCTGACAGAATTTCGTAACGTCCCGCGTGCAAGCCACGATGGCCGTCACATATTGCCCGAAAGCCGAGGAGACTGAGAACTGCAGCAATAGCAGTATTGGGAAAGTCAAATGTTTGGCCATGTGGACTCCGACGAGCGGCGCCGCTGTTAGTGCATGGTGAGACCGCTGCGCGATCGCTTTGGAGGCTATAGATTGAGGGCACGCGGTTTGGGGCAAACAGCTGCTCAATTAGGCGCCCGCTCCATGACAGAAAAATTACGCCCGAGTGCGTTCCACTGCCCTCATTGCGCGGCAAAGTATGCGCTGGTGAAGGTTGAGGCCGTATCGCCGGTTGACGCGAAAGTGCGCTGCATCAGCTGCGGCGGACCGCTCGATAGCCGGGAAAACACTTTCGTTCTCAAGTATTTCCTTGTCGAACGGCCACGGCACGATCAGCAGCAGAGCTTGAGCCGGTAAATTCTGCGGGCGGGCGCGGCCGCCTTTCCCGCAAAATTTCTGCGTTTTGATCTCATCGCAGCTCGTGCGCGATTGCGCGCGAATTCGAACCCTCGCGCCTTTGTGTCGTTTACCGTTCTTCAGCGAGGTACCCGATGCACGGAACCACGCCAGGTCCTCACAAGGAAATTGAAGTCAAGCTCGAACTCGCACCGGCTAGTCTGCGAGATTTCAAGAAGATTCCGCTTTTGCGAACGGTCACCCCGGCCGGCAAGGCCGAGAACCAGGTCTCAGTGTATTTCGATACCGAAAACCAGAGGCTTCGCAAAAATGGACTGATGCTGCGGGTACGCCGGCACGGCCGCCATTACAGGCAAACGATCAAAGCCGCCGTGAATTCCGGTTCCATCGAGCGCGATGAATGGGAGGCCGAGATCGCCGGAAAACGGCCGGACCTCGACCAGGCCGATGGGACCGCGCTCGAGCCGCATCTGACCGGCAAGGTGCGCCGGCGGCTCAAGCCATTGTTCGAAACGCGGGTGAGCAGGACGGTTTATCCTGTTGTCGCCAATGGACACGCGATCGCGCTCACTCTGGATCGCGGCACCATTGAAACCGGCACCCGTTCGCTGCCCTTGTGCGAGATTGAGCTTGAGCTAAAGCGCGGCACGGCAGCGGACCTGTTCGACGTCGCACGCACACTGACTCAATCCCTTCCCGCGCGGCTTGCCGTCAAGAGCAAATCGCAACGCGGATACGAGCTCATTGACGGCGAGCAAGAAGGTCCGGTCAAAGCTACGCATGTCGAGTTGCTCCCTGGGATCCTGGCGCGCGAAGCGTGCAGGATTGTCGGGCTTGCCTGCTTAAATCAGATCGTCAGCAACGACGGCGCCCTCAACAAAGGCGATCCCGAAGGCGTGCACCAAATGCGTGTCGGACTGCGGCGGCTGCGCGCGGCGATGTCGCTATTTGCCGAGCTTTTGCGCGACGCGCAAACGGCGGGCATCAAGAACGAACTCAAATGGCTGGCCGGAGAACTTGGCCCGGCGCGCGAACTTGAGGTGCTGATCAGGCGCGTCGTGACACCGGTGAAGCGACAGCGCAGGCGGTGGCGCGGTATGCCGTCACTTTCGCGAGAGATTGCCGAGCGCCGCGACGCTGCGCTGGGGCGGGCCCAAGCGGCGGTGCAGTCGGCGCGCTTTCGCTCGCTGACGCTGGAGGTCGCCGCTTGGTTGGAAGCCGGCTTGTGGACCAAACCGCAGGACGATCTCAAAAGCGATCGCGGCGACTTGCCGATCGAGGAGTTCGCCTTCGAGCAGCTGGCGCGACGCTGGCGCAAAGTTCGCAAGAGAGGCCGCATGCTGGCAAAGCTCGATCCGCGCCGCCGTCACAAGCTTCGAATTCAAACCAAGAAGCTCCGCTACGCGTCTGAATTCTTTGCCACCTTGTTCACGTCCAGGCGGGCGGTGAAACGACGCAAGCAATTCCTTCCCGCGCTTGAGCGCCTGCAGGATGCGCTCGGCGACCTCAACGACATCGCCGTGCATGAAAAACGCATCGCCGCCATGGGCGTTCGGCACCGGCGC
>JBQCCX010000026.1:0-10632 GCA_051961815.1 Xanthobacteraceae bacterium | reverse complement strand
TACGAATCGATGCTGGAATCCAAGGTTGCCGATATAAACAATGTCGGCGGTAGCCAGGGCGGCGCGATTACGGCGGCCTTGTTCATGCGCCGGTTCGTCAGCGCGCAATCCTGGGTGCATTTCGATGTGTTCGCCTGGACGGCGAGCGCCAAATCGGGCCGTCCGGAAGGCGGTGAATGCCAGGTGGCGCGCGCGCTCCATGCTGTGCTGGCGCAGCGCTATGGCTGAGACGAAGCCGGCTTTTGACCCGCGTGTGACGCCGTGGCGCGCGGACCTGGCCGCGAAACATCTCGAAGGCAGGGTCAAGGCGGCCCGCTTTGTCGAGGGCCGCGTCATGGAAGTACTGGCCCCGCAAGCGCCGCTGCGTCGTGAGCCGCGGCCCGACGCGCCGCTCGATACCGAGGCGCTCAAGGGCGAGCGCGTCAGCGTCTACGACACCAACGACGAGGGCTGGGCCTGGGGTCAGCTTGCCGGCGATGGCCATGTCGGCTGGCTGCCGAGCGCCGCGCTCGGGCCGCCCGGACCACCACCGACCCACAAGGTCAGCGCGTTGCGCACCCTTGTCTTTCCCGGCCCGTCGATCAAAACGCCGCCGCTCGAAGCGCTGCCGTTCGGCGCGACGCTCAACGTCATCCGTGTCGAGGATCGGATGGCGATCACGCCATCGCGCGGTCACATCCCGGCGGCGCATCTTGCCCCGATCGGTGAGAGGGAAGTGGATTTCGTCGCGGTCGCCGAACGCTTTGTGGGTGCGCCCTATCTGTGGGGCGGCAAGACCGCGCTCGGGCTTGATTGCTCCGGTTTGGTGCAGATCGCGCTGTCTGCGTGCGGCGTGTCATGTCCGCGCGACAGCGATATGCAGGAGCAGACGCTGGGCGTGGCGCTTGAACGCGGCACGAACGCTTTGACCCTGCAACGCGGCAGTCTGCTTTTCTGGCGCGGTCATGTCGCGATTGCGCGTGACCGCCGCACACTCGTGCATGCCAACGCCTTTCACATGGCGGTGGTCATCGAGCCCGCCGCCGAAGCGATTGCGCGGATCCGCGATATGGGCGGCGAGATCACGAGCGTGCGGCGGTTTACTGCCTCCCCTTCAGCCCTATGATCTTTGCCAGCTTCCCGAGCTGATCGTTTTGTTCCGCCACGCTGTGAGCAAAGTCCGCAGGGCCACGCAACGTCATGATCTGCCCGGTATCGGCGAGCCGCTGTGCGATGATCGGATCGTGCTCGGCGACGTCGCGGAAATCGCGGGCGATGGTGTCGCGTAAACTGTCCGGCATCTGCGGCGTCCCGAACAGCCCGCCGGCAGTTTCCATGGTCAATGCCGGATATCCCGCCTCGGCCGCGGTGGGCAGCTCCGGCGCGCTGCTTGCGCGCTGCTTGCTGGTCACCAACAGAACCTTGATGCGGCCAGCGCGCATCAGCGGCTGCGCGACCGCGAGCGAACTCGAAAGGATTTGAATACGGTCCTCCGCCAGATCATTCGGCGCCTGCATGATGTCGCGATACGGCACTTTGGCGATCTGCAAGCCCATCGCTTTGATGAAGCCGAAGATCAGAAAATCCGAATTGCCGGTGGCGGCAGCGGCGTTGAGTTTGCCGGGCTGGGCGCGGGCCAGCGCGACGAGCTCGTCCATCGAGCCGATATTGAGCGAGGCCGGCACCGAAATCGCGAGCACGGTCACGTAGATTTGCGCAATCGGCGCGATGTCGTGCGGATCGTAGCTTGGCTTGTCCTCGTCGTAGAGGTGGACGAGGAATATCGCGGCCGGGCCGAAGAACAGCGTGTGGTCGTCATGCGCGCCGAGAAACGCATTGATCGCTACCAGGCCATCGCCCCCCGGGCGGTTTTCGACCACCACCGGCTTGCCCCAGCGCGCGCTCAGGCGATCCGCGAGTAGCCGCGCCGTGATGTCGGTGGCGCTCGCGGCGCCGAACGGCAGGATGAGCCGAACCGCACGCGCGGGATAGACCTGTTGCGCCTGGGCGAGATGGAGTGCGCCCATTGCGGCCGCGAGAACAAATGCAACTGCCAGCAAACGCCGCATCGGTTGTTCCAGATATTGCGCCGCAGAGCGTGGCGAAGCCGTTTCCACTTGCCACATCATGCTCTACCATCCGCGCGCACGCAAAGAGGGGCATGCGGTGACGGGACGCCTCGACGGCAAAGTCGCGCTGATTACCGGAGCAGGTTGCATTGGGCCGGGCTGGGGCAACGGCCGTGCCGCCGCGGTCCTGTTCGCGCGTGAAGGCGCCAAGGTGTTCGCCGTCGACAAGGACGCTGGCTCGATGACGGAGACCGTGGAGCGAGTCGGCAACGACGGCGAGATTGCGACTCACGTCTGCGACGTGCTCGACGACACGCAAGTCGCCGGTATGACTGCGGCATGCCGCAAACGATTCGGCCGCATCGACATTCTGGTGAATAATGTCGGCGGCTCGGCGGCCGGCGGCGTTGCGGAAATGTCGGAGGAGAGTTTCGACCGCCAGATCGACTACAATCTCAAAACCGTGTTTCTCGCTTGCCGTCACGTCATCCCGGTGATGGTCACGCAGGGCGGCGGCGCCATCGTCAATACCGCCTCGACGTCGGGTACCCGCTATACCGGTTCGCCGCAGATCGGCTACGCCTCCTCGAAAGCCGCCGTGATTCAATTCTCCCGGGTGACCGCCGTCCAATACGCCAAGAACGGCATCCGGGTGAATACCGTGGTGCCGGGTCAGATGCACACGCCGATGGTCGAGGCGCGGCTTGCCAAGCAGCGTGCCGGCGGCGACGTCGAAGCGTTGCTCAAGTCGCGCGTGGCGCGCATTCCGCTTGGCTTCATGGGCGACGGCCGCGACACCGCGGCGGCGGTATTGTTTCTTGCCTCCGATGAAGCCCGCTTCATCACCGGAACCGAAATCGTCGTCGATGGCGGCATGACCGCGCGTTGCGATTGAGCGACGGGCTCAAATGACCGGGTCATTTGCGCGCAAGCGGCAATCCAGTCGCTTGCACAAGAAATTCTGGGCCCCCGCTTTCGCGGGGACGAGCGGATGTTAAGCTACGCAATATTCGCGAAGAATCTGGAGCGCTGATGTCCATTCGCCCCGACGACCTGACGCCAACGATCGCGCCGCCGGATCCTCATCCGAAGAAACCGGCATTGAAGCTCCCGCCGCTCGCTTGCGACGCGCATTTCCGCGTGTTCGGGCCGCACCACAGATTTCCCTATGCGCCGGACCGGCCGTTCACGCCGGCGGATGCGCCGAAGGAAGATCTGTTTCGGTTGCATGATTTTCTCGGCTTTCAGCGCGGCGTCTTCGTGCACTCGACCTGTCATGGCAGCGACCATGACGTGTTGCTCGATCTGCTCGCCGCGGGCGAGGGCCGCTATCGCGGGGTTGCCTTGATCAAACCCGACACGCCGGCAGCCGATGTCGAGCGGCTCGACGAGGCCGGCGTCCGTGGCGTTCGGCTGCATTTTCATTTCGCGCATCTCGGCGCGCCCATGCCATATACGGAGATGCGAAAGGTCATCGAAGCGGCTTCGCCCTATGGCTGGCATATCGCCATGCATATGGGCGGCCAGGGGCTGCGCGAGCATTACGATTTCATCACCTCGGTCGATGCTGCCGTCGTCATTGACCATATCGGCCGCGTCGACGTTGCCGAGGGGCTCAACGGCGCAGCTTTCTCGGCGCTGCGCCGGCTGCTCGATCGCGGCAATGTGTGGGTGAAACTGTCGGGCACCGATCGCATCACCAAGCAACAATATCCTTATGCCGATGCGGTGCCGTTCGCGCGCTCGCTCGCCGCGCACGCGCCCGAGCGCGTCGTTTGGGGCACCGATTGGCCACACCCCAATCACAATGCTGTGCCCAATGACGGCGAGCTGGTCGATCTGATCGCGGAGATCGCGCCAGATACAAAAACGCGTCAGCTGATGCTGGTCGACAATCCGGCCAAGCTGTTCGGGTTTTAGGTGCTCGGCGTTATTACTGCGCCACCACGCCCTCAGGCGCAGTTTCGAGATTGAAGGCGGCAGCGAACAGCGCGCGCGTATAATCGGTCTGCGGATTGCGGAACAAGTCGGCGGCAGCGCCGGCCTCGACCACCACGCCATGCCGCATAACCAACAATCGGCTCGCCAGCGCCGCGACCACGCGCAGATCGTGGGAAATGAACAGATATGTCAGATCGCGTCGCTTCTGCAGGTCGCGCAGCAGGTCGACCATCTGCGCCTGGATGAGCATGTCGAGCGCGCTGGTCGGCTCGTCGAGTACGATGAAGCTTGGCTCGAGCACGATCGCCCGCGCCACTGCGATGCGCTGGCGCTGGCCGCCGGAGAATTCGTGCGGAAAACGAAATCGCGTGTCCGGATCGAGGCCGACATCATTGAGCGCCTGGATGACGCGGCGGTCGCGATCGGGCTCGGACATGCGCGGATGGTGAACCTTCAGGCCCTCTTTGATGATTTCGGTGACCGACATGCGCGGCGAGAGCGAGCCATAGGGATCCTGAAACACAATCTGCATATTGCGGCGGAACGGACGCATTTCCTTGAAGCTTCGCCCCTGCAGATCGTGACCCATAAACGCGATCAATCCTTCGGAGGAGATCAGGCGCAAGATCGCGCGCCCAAGCGTCGATTTGCCCGAACCGGATTCGCCGACGACACCGAGGGTCTCGCCCTTGCGCAGTTCGATGCTCAAGCCGTCGCAGGCTTTGACGTGGCCGACCACCTTGCGTAGGAGCCCGCTGGTGATTGGAAACCAGACTTTCAAGTCTTTGGTTTCGATGACGAGCGGCGCGTCGGGCTGCGGCGGCGCCGGATCGGGCTTAGGCTCGGCGGCAAGCAGCGCCTTGGTGTAGGGATGTGCCGGCGCAGCAAAAACATGGGCCACGCTGCCGTGCTCGACGATATTGCCGTCCTTCATCACGCAGACCCGTTGCGCGATCTTGCGCACGATGCCGAGATCGTGGGTGATGAACAAAAGCGACATGTGCAGCCGATCCTGCAGATCCTTCAACAGCGCTATGATCTGCGCCTGCACGGTGACATCGAGCGCGGTGGTCGGTTCATCGGCGATCAACAGATCGGGCTCATTGGCCAGCGCCATCGCGATCATCACCCGCTGCCGCTGGCCGCCCGACAATTGATGCGGATAGCTCTTCAGTCGCGTCTGCGGGTCGGGAATGCCGACCTGCGTGAGCACCTCGATGGTCCGCTCCCGCGCCGCGGCGCCGGCCAGTCCGCGGTGCAGCAGGAGAATCTCGCCGATCTGCTTTTCGATTGTGTGCAGCGGATTAAGCGAGGTCATCGGTTCCTGGAACACGATGCTGATGTCGTCGCCACGCACGCGGCGCATCTGCCGCCCATCCAGTTTGAGAAGGTCGGTGCCTTTGAATTTGATGGCGCCAGAAGGATGCCGCGCGGCCGGGTAGGGCAGGAGCCGCAGGATCGACAGCGCAGTGACGGATTTACCCGAACCGGATTCGCCGACCAGCGCCAGCGTCTCGCCCTTGGCGATGTCGAACGAGATTCGGTCGACGGCCAAAGTCTCGCGGCCGCCGGAGCGAAAGGCGATGGAAAGATCGCGAACTGAAAGGAGCGGCTCTGTCATGCAAAAGTCTTACGCGGATCGAAGGCGTCGCGAACGGCTTCGCCGACGAAGATCAACAGCGACAGCATCAGGGCGACAGTGAAGAAGCCGGTTAGTCCGAGCCACGGCGCATGCACATTGGCTTTGCCTTGGGACAACAGTTCGCCCAAGGACGGCGAGCCTGGCGGCAAGCCGAAGCCGAGGAAATCGAGCGCAGTGAGCGTCATGACCGAAGACGACATGATGAACGGCAGAAACGTCATCGTCGCCACCATCGCGTTGGGCAAAAGATGGCGGAACATGATGACGCGATTGGAGACGCCGAGCGCACGCGCCGCCTGGATATATTCGAAATTGCGCCCGCGCAGAAACTCGGCGCGCACCAGACCGACGAGCCGCACCCAGGAGAACAGCAACAGGATACCGAGCAGCACGAAAAAGCCGGGCGCCAGCACCGAAGAAATGATCAGCAGCAGATATAGCTCCGGCACGGACGTCCAGATTTCGATGAAACGCTGGAACAACAAATCGGTCCAGCCGCCGAAATAGCCCTGCACCGCGCCAGCAGCGACCCCGATGATCGAGGACACCACGGTCAGGATCAACCCGAACAGTACCGAGATACGGAAGCCGTAGATCAGCCGCGCCAGCACGTCGCGTCCCTGGTCGTCGGTGCCGAGCCAGTTCATTTCCAGCGAGCCACACGGCGTGTAGCCGTTTTTGACCGCGAAGTCGCAATCGCGCTGATTAAGGAGCCATGTCGGCTTTGACGGAAATGCCGCGGGCGGGCGGTCATTGATGGTGCGGTATGAGAACCGGATCGGCGCCCAGATAACGACGGCATGATGCTCGTCGAGAAACCGCTGCAGGTAGGGATCGCGATAATCCGCGGCGGTCCCAAGCGTGTCGCCGAACTCGGTATCCGGGTAAGTCACGAACACCGGAAAGAAATTCTTGCCGTCGAAGTGAATGAATAGCGGCCGGTCATTGGCGATGAACTCGGCGAACAACGAGATGATAAACAGCGCCATGAACATCCAAAGCGATACATAGCCACGCCGATTGGCTTTGAAATTCCGCCAGCGCCGGGCATTGAGCGGCGAAAACTCGAACCCGCGCGGCGGTGCGGTGATGCCCATCGGGCCGGCTGGTTCGGCATCAGGGCGCAGCTCTTCCCTGCTGAACGCGCTTGCCGGGATTTTGATTTTTTCTTCGGCCTCGAGCTTGATGTCCACCTCACACCTCGCGCGTCTCGAAATCGATGCGGGGATCGATCCAGGTATAGGTGAGGTCGGAAATCAGATTAACGACAAGACCGACGAGAGCGAAAATGTAGAGGTTGGCAAACACCACCGGATAATCGCGGTTGAGCACGCTCTCAAAGCTCAAAAGACCGAGTCCATCCAGCGAGAAGATCGTCTCGATCAACAACGAGCCGGCAAAAAATGCGGCGACGAATGCGCCGGGGAAGCCGGCAATCACCAGCAGCATCGCGTTGCGAAAAACGTGGCCGTAGAGGACCTGACGCTCGGAGCAACCCTTGGCGCGCGCGGTGAGCACATATTGCTTACGCAGCTCCTCCAAGAACGAATTTTTGGTCAACAATGTGATGGTCGCGAAGGCGGCCAAGCCCATCGACGTGATCGGCAGAACCAGATGCCAGAAGTAGTCGAGGATTTTCAGCCACCATGGCAATTGCGACCAGGTATCGGACACCAGGCCGCGCAGCGGAAAAATCTGAAAGAACGAACCGCCGGCAAACAGGATGATGAGCAGAATGGCGAACAGAAAGCCGGGAATGGCATAGCCGATAATGATGACGCCGGACGTCCAGATATCGAACTGCGATCCGTCGTGCACCGCCTTGCGAATGCCGAGCGGAATCGAGATCAAATAGCTCAACAGCGTCATCCAGACGCCGAGCGAGATTGAAACCGGCAGCTTCTCCTTGACCAGTTGCAGGACACTGACGTCGCGGAAATAGCTCTTGCCAAAATCGAAGCGCACATAGTTCCACAGCATGATGAAGAAGCGCTCGTAAGCCGGCTTGTCAAAGCCGAACTGCTTCTCCAGGCTCTGGATGAAGGCTGGATCGAGCCCCTGCGCGCCGCGATATTTGGAATTGACATCGGCTGCCGCACCGCTGGCCGCTCCGCCGCGCGAGCTGAAATCGCCGCTGGAAGAGCCGGAGATCCGCGAGGTGGCGCCGGTATCGGAGCCCGAGAGCTGGGCAATGACACGCTCCACCGGTCCGCCCGGTGCGAATTGAACCACCACGAAGGAGACCAGCATGATCCCGAGAATGGTGGGGATCATGAACAGGATGCGGCGGGCGATGTAGGCGGTCATAACGGATTTATGGGTCCCTTAGCCTATTAAATGAGCGGCTTAATGGCGAAGTTATTCCGGAACTTGCCCGCGTCGGGCGCAGTTCGGTGCTGCGAACCTCGAGCGTAAACGACCAGTAGATGTTTGCGTTTCCTTTGCGCGTTCCCTTCATACGGAAGCATAAAGGCATAACTGGCTGGAACAAGTGTGACAGTGAGGTTTGACCCTAGCCCCTCAGCTTGATTTTCGCCCCTTTATCGGAGTCATACCACCAAATTTCGGGAATGCCGCGGAAATAACGGGGCTGCGCAGGCGGGCGGCCAAACACGTCCCAATAGGCGATCCAGTGCGAAGGCTTGTACCAGTTCGGTATCCAGTAACGGCCGGAACGGACGACGCGGTCCAAAGCGCGGCAGGCGGTGACCAGCGCCGGCCGCGAACCGGCAGCGATGATGGTTTCGATCAAGGCGTCGACCGTAGGATCGGCGATGCCGGCGAGATTGTTGGAGCCTTTGAGTGCGGCGGCCTGCGACGAGAAAAATGTCCGCAGCGAATCCCCCGGTGTCGAGGAAAAGCTGAAGCGATCGATGGTGACGTCAAAATCAAAGTCATCGCGCCGCGCCCGGTATTGCACCGGATCGACGATGCGCAGGCTGGCGTCGATGCCGAGCACTTTGAGATTCCTGATCAACGGCATGTGGTGCGGCTGAAACGATGGCTCGTCGATCAGAAATTCGAGGGTGAACGCGGTGCCATCCGCCAGCACGCGCTTGCCGTTCTGGATCGGGCAACCAGCCTCGCCAAGAAGCTGCGCCGCCTTGCGCAGCATGGCGCGATCTTCCCCGGAACCGTCCGACACTGGCGGCGTATACGGCTCGCCAAACACCTCCGCCGGCAATTGCGAGCGAAACGGCTCGAGCAGCGCCGCCTCGTCGGCTGCCGGCGGCCCACTCGCCATCATCTCTGAATTCTGGAACACCGAGACCGTGCGTTTATAGGACCCGTACATGATAGTTTTATTGGTCCACTCGAAATCGAACGCGTTATTGAGCGCTTCGCGTATGCGCCGGTCGGCAAACTGACGCCGACGTGTATTGATGAACCAGCCTTGGGCGCCGGACGGCGTGTCGTCCGGTATTTCGTCGCGCAACACGCGCCCGTCCCGCACTGCCGGAAAATCGTAGCGCGTCGCCCAGAACCGTGAGGTGAATTCCTCGCGGAACAAATAGGATTGCGCCGAGAAGCCCTCGAAGCCGACGTCGCGGTCGCGATAATACTCGAAGCGCAGCGTGTCGAAATTATTTTGACCGCGCGCCACCGGCAGGTTCGCGCCCCACCAATTCGTCACCCGCTGGTATTCGATGTAGCGGCCTGGCTCGAAGCGGCCGACTTTGTAAGCCCCCGAGCCGAGGGGAATCTCCAAAGTGGACTGATCGAACGGCCGGTTCGCGTAATAAGCGCGCGAAAAAATCGGCAAGCCGGCGGCAAAGAGCGGCACATCGCGGGCGCGCTTGGGCGCGAAGCTGACGGTAACGCGGTGCTCGTCGTCGGCCTTGGCGCCGAGGAAATCGCGCAACGCCTGGCTGATCAGCGGGTGGCCCTTTTCTTTGAGGATGTTGAGCGAGAACGCCACGTCATCTGCGGTCAGCGGCGAGCCGTCGTGGAATGCGGCGCCGGGGCGGATGAAGAATTGATAGACGAGGCCATCGGCGGAGCGGCGCACCTTCTCGGCTGTGAGGCCGTACATCGCGTCCGGCTCGTCCCCGGAGCGGACCATGAGGGCGGCGAAGGTCAGCTCCATGCCTTGGGCCGCGTCGCCCTTGAGGATGAAACTGTTCAGTGAATTGAAAGTCAGGAAATTCTGATTGTAGAGGCGGTCGGGGCCGATTTGCGAAAACAGACCGCCTTTGGGCGCATTCGGATTGACGTAGCTGAAATGCGGAAAATCGGCCGGGTAGGCGAGGTCGCCAAAGGCAGAGAGCCCATGCGACTCGATCATCTCTGCGGCGCCGGCCTCGGCGAGGACGCGCTCATGCAGCGCAGCGCCGGTGGCAGCGCCCACGCCGGCAACAAGAAGATCGCGGCGCGATAGACGGCGTGCGATTGCGATCACTGACCTGACGTCTTCGCCGCCCTGGCGGCATCCCACCACCATACCGCTGGGAAGGCGGCGCGGCCGTATTTCGGCATCGGATCGGGATGCCCGAAGCGATCCCAGCGCGCGGTGCGCACTTTGCCGTAGGTCCACTGCGGCACGACGTAGTGGTTCCACAACAGGATGCGATCGAGCGCGTGGGTGGCGGCTTCGAGATCGGCGCGATTTTTGGCGAATATGATCTGCTCAATCATGGCGTCGACCGCCGGATTCTTGATCCCGATCATGTTGAGCGAGCCCGGCTGGTCGGCGGCTTGCGAGCCCCAGAAGCCGCGCTGTTCGTTGCCCGGTGTGAGCGATTGACCCCAGGCGAAGGTGATGATGTCGAAGTCCCAGTTGCGCAGGCGGTTTTCGTATTGCGCCTCGTCGACCGTGCGCACGGCCACCGTTATCCCAAGCCGCTCGAGTGACGGCTTGAAGAACAGAAACACGCGTTCGAAGCTCGGATCGGCGGCAAGGAGTTCGACCGAATAAGGCTCTCCGGTTTTGACATTGACGAGCTGTTGATCGCGCACCTCGTAGCCGGCGTCCTTCAACAGATGCAGCGCCTCGCGCAAATT
>JBQCCX010000025.1:0-3562 GCA_051961815.1 Xanthobacteraceae bacterium | reverse complement strand
GTCCTGTTTAACGACACGATCCGCTACAACATCCGTTACGGACGCTGGGATGCGACCGACCTTGACGTCGAAGAGGCGGCGCGGCAAGCCCAGATCGACGGATTCATCAGCCGCACGCCTAAAGGCTATGACACCGAAGTGGGCGAGCGGGGATTGAAGCTTTCCGGCGGCGAGAAGCAGCGCGTCGCCATCGCCCGCACGATCCTCAAAGGTCCGCCGATCCTGTTGCTCGACGAGGCGACCTCGGCGCTCGACAGCCATACCGAAAAAGACATTCAGGACGAACTCGATCGAGTCGCCGAGAACCGCACCACGCTGGTCATTGCGCACCGGCTTTCGACGATCGTCAATGCCGACGAGATTTTGGTGCTCGATCACGGCGCCATCACCGAGCGCGGCACCCATCGCGAGCTGATCGCGCGGGGCGGACTCTACGCCAGTATGTGGAATCGCCAACGCGAGGCGCAGCTGGCCCGCGATATTCTGGCCGAAGTCGGCGATGATAGCGCGGCGCCTAATCGTAATCCCCCGCAATTGCCCGAAGACGCCGAGCCGCGGCCGGACCTCCTGCCGGCCGCCGATGCGGCGGAATGAGGCGGTCGCTACCGCTCGCAAGCCGTCGCAAAGAAATCTACACAGACACGCAAACTCAATGTCCGTCGCCGCCTCGATACGTCAGCAACTGACGCCAATTCACCCGGAAGGCTATCCCTTCATCGGCGGCTTCGCCGTGCTCACCCTCATTTTATTCTGGCTGTGGCCGCCGCTCGGATGGCTCGGCGCGGTCGGGACATTGTGGTGCGTCTATTTTTTTCGCGATCCGCCGCGGGTGACCCCGATCCGCGACGGCATCGTGGTGGCGCCGGCTGATGGACGGGTTTGTCAGGTCATCAGCGTGGTGCCGCCGCGGGAGCTCGAGCTTGGCGACCGGCCGCTGCCGCGCGTTTCGATTTTCATGAGCGTGTTCGATTGCCACATCAATCGCAGCCCAGTCGCTGGACGCATCGAACGAATTGTCTATCGCGCCGGCAAGTTCGTCAGCGCCGACCTCGACAAAGCCAGCGAGGACAATGAACGCAACGCTTTTGTGATCGTGACCGGCGCCGGGCAGCGCGTTGCCGTCGTCCAGATCGCCGGCTTGGTCGCCCGGCGCATCGTTTGCTTCGCGCGCGAAGGCGACAATCTCGCCCCCGGTCAGCGCATCGGCATGATCCGCTTCGGATCGCGGCTCGACGTTTACCTGCCCGAAGGAGCGCGCGTGCTGGCCGGCGAAGGGCAGACCGCGATTGCCGGCGAGACTCTCATTGGCGACCTTGTCGGCGGCGCGCCGGAACCGGCTTTTGCGCGCGAATAACGTTCAGCGGAACACAGACCCGCAGATCGCAGTTTTAATGAGGCTCGCATTTTCCGGGCGCGCATTCCGCGCGTCTTAATTCCGGGCAAAAAAAGCTTGCAGGCAAAGAGAATCGACGCCACATGTATCATTCAACGAGAATTAATTCCATGAGCAAAATCAATGCGGTCTGTGTCTATTGCGGATCGAATGCAGGGACCGAGCCGGCTTTTGCGGAAGCAGCTGGAGCATTCGGCAAAATTCTTGCCGAAAACGGTGTGCGCCTCGTTTATGGCGGCGGTTCGGTCGGACTGATGGGCATACTCGCCGACGCCGTGCTGGCGCATGGCGGCAAGGCGACCGGAATTATCCCGGAGTTTCTCACCAAGCGCGAGCGGCCGCGTCGGCTCGGCCAGGAGCTGATCGTCACCCGCGACATGCATGAGCGCAAACGCACGATGTTCGATCGTGCCGACGCTTTTGTCGCGTTGCCGGGTGGGATCGGCACGCTCGAAGAATTGGTCGAGCAATTGACTTGGGCTCAGCTCGGCCGCCACAGCAAACCGATCCTAATTGCCAACATAAATCGCTATTGGGACCCGTTGCTCACGCTTGTTGCTCATATGCGCGAGCGCGCCTTCGTGCCGGACTCGCTTTCGATCAATTTTCTGGTGACCGAGCGTGTCGAAGATATTTTGCCGGTTTTGCGCCACGCAGCGCGCGGCCGCGCCGATGCGGAACAGCCCATGGCCATTCCCGCCGAACGGCTTTGATCGGTGACCTCACAGATCATCTGATCGATTTGTGCAATTCCGCTCATTCCCGCGAAAGCGGCAATCCAGACAAACTGGGTCCCCGCCTTCGCGGGGACGAGCGCAAAATTGAACTTACGAGGTTTACTTCGACGCGCCGTCACGGATGAATGTCACCGCTTCAATGCGGTTGCCGTCCGGGTCGCGCACGAAGGCCGCGTAATAGCTGTTGTGGTATTCCGTGCGCATCCCCGGCGCGCCGTCGGACGCGCCGCCGGCCTTGAGCGCCGCGGCATGGAAGTCCTCGACCGCCCGCGGATCGGTGGCGCGCAGGCATATATGCACGCCGCTGTCTGCGGCGACGCGCGGCATTGCGGCGCGCCGATTGATCCAGAATTCCGGATATTTCTTGCCGAAGCCTATCGCGGCGTTCGGCCACTCGCGCAATTTCCGCATCCCAAGCGGCGTCAGCAATGCGGCATAAAACTGTTCGGCCTTGCCCAGATCGCGCACCGCCACCGACACATGATCGATCATGCAAGTCCTCCACAATCAGCAGAAGTGTGACGGTAGGCGCCGATTACGCCGGCGCGCCGGACTTCATCAGTTTGTAGACGATCGAGTCCATCAGCGCCTGGAACGACGCATCGATGATGTTGGCCGAGACGCCGACGGTGCGCCAGTGCTCGCCGGTCTCGTCGGTACTCTCGATCAGAACGCGGGTAACCGCCTGCGTGCCACCATTGAGGATGCGGACGCGATAATCCGTCAAGGTGAGGCCGGTGATGAAGCTCTGATATTTGCCGAGATCCTTGCGCAAAGCGAGATCGAGCGCGTTCACCGGGCCGATGCCCTCGGCCACTGAAATCAATTCTTCATTGCCGACTTTGATCTTCACCACTGCCTGGCTCACGGTGACGCGCTCGCCTTTGGCGTTGTTGCGCTGCTCGACATTGACGTCGAACTTTTCGACATCGAAATAGTGCGGGACCTGGCCAAGCATGCGCCGGGCCAGAAGCTCGAACGACGCGTCGGCGGCCTCATAGGCGTAACCGATCGCCTCGCGCTCTTTGACCTCATCAAGAAGCCGCGCCACCCGCGAGTCGTCCTTGTCGAGCGACAAGCCGATGCGTTCGAGCTCCGCCAGCACGTTCGATCGGCCGGCCTGATCCGAAACCAACAGCTTGCGCTTGTTGCCGATACGCTCCGGCGCGACGTGCTCGTAGGTCTTCGGCTCCTTGACGATAGCCGAGGCGTGAATCCCGGCTTTGGTGGCGAACGCGCTCTCCCCCACATAAGGCGCATGACGATCGGGCGCCCGGTTGAGGAGTTCGTCGAGCCCATGCGAGATGCGCACGATACGCCCGAGCGCCTCGTCGCTGACATTGATCTCGAATTTGTCGGCAAATTCAGGCTTGAGCTTCAGCGTCGGGATGATCGAAACGAGATTGGCGTTGCCGCAGCGTTCACCCAAGCC
>JBQCCX010000024.1:0-3480 GCA_051961815.1 Xanthobacteraceae bacterium | reverse complement strand
AAGTCATGGCAGCAGCCATTCTCGCCTACATCGTCGCCTGCCTGTTTACGGCATTTTGCGGCGCCCATCGGCGGATGGGTTTTTGGGGTACGTTCTTTCTCGCGCTTTTCACCACCCCATTGATAGTCTTGCCGGTGCTTTTCCTGACCGGCCCATCCCGTCGTTTTGAATGGCGTGCCCGCGAATAGATCGGCTTTATCGCCGCCGCCGGCCGGCAGGTCAGCGGACGATTCCATTTAAGCCACCGCTGCCGAGCGTAACGTAGACGAGCGAGCGTACGATCATGTCCTTCCTGCAGCTCGTCCAGCGCGAAATGCACGGCTCGATGCCGAAGCTCCTTTTCATGTCGAGTCTCGGTGGCATCAGCAACGCTTCCATCCTCGCCGCCATCAATTCCGGCATGCAGGATACCCAGAGCGGCCAAAAGCCCGGGCTGTGGGCGGCATCGCTGTTTTTGGTCGCACTGTTCTTGTTCATGAAGTCGCAGCAATTCGTCACCATCACCGCCACTGCCGAAATCGAAGCGATCATCCACAAGCTGCGCTTGCGGCTGATGGACTTGATCAGGCGCTCGGAGCTGCTCGAAATCGAGAAGATCGGGCGGGCGCGGATCGTCGCCTCGATCACCAGCGATACCGCGATACTGACGCAAGCGAGCAACATGCTCTGCTTCACCGTGCAGGGCTCGGTTTTGATCTTGTTCGTCGGCCTCTACGTCGCCTATTTGTCGATCGTGGCATTTCTGCTGACGCTCGTGATCGTGTCGGGCGCGGCAGTGATCTTTCACTACAAGAACAAGCAACTGGCCGAGCAAAAGAGTGAATCGGCGGCGTGGGAGCGCCGGCTGTTCGACCGGCTGACTGACTTCCTCGACGGCTTCAAGGAAGTCAGGCTCAATGCCGCACGCAGCGAGGATCTGTACAGCGACGCGTTGGAGGTGTCGAAGACCGCCGCCAATATCAAGATTCGCACTCAGGCCGAAACGTTCAAAATGATCGTGCGGTCGCAGATCTCGATGTATGTCCTGCTCGGTGCGGTGGTGTTCGTCGCGCCGAATTTAAGCGACACGCTGGGCGGCGCATCGATCGCGAAAACCACCACGGCGCTCTTGTTCGTGGTCGGCGCTTGTTTCGGGCTGGTGCAATCGATCCCGATCTTGCTCAATGCCAATGCTGCAGCGAACCGCATCGACCGGCTGGAGGAGGCGCTGACGGCGACGCTGGTCGAGCGTGAGCGTCGCGCCATCGCCGCGCCGAAACGCTTTGAACAAATAGAGATGCGCAATATCGAATTTCGCTATACCGACCGGTTCTCCGACACCGTGTTCAAAATCGGGCCGATCGATTTCACCTTGCAGCGCGGCGAGCTTGTTTTCATCATCGGCGGCAACGGCTCCGGCAAGTCGACTTTTCTTCGCGTGCTTTCGGGTCTCTATCCGCCTGACTCCGGCGAGGTCCTGCTCGATGGCCGGCCGGTGACCAATGCGAATCGTGACGAGTATCGCGGATTAATGTCGGCAATTTTCTTCGACTATCATTTGTTTCAGCGGCTGTACGGAATACCGGACGCGGAGCCGTCCGACGTCGACCGGCTGCTGACGCAATTCCGTCTTGCCGACAAGACCTCGCTCAGCAAGGGTGAGTTTCGCACGCTCGATCTCTCCGGCGGCCAGCGCCGGCGGCTGGCGCTGATCGTCAGCCTTCTGGAAAAGCGGCCGATAATGCTGCTTGACGAATGGACCGCCGAGCAAGATCCCGAATTCCGCCTCAAATTCTATGACGAGCTGCTGCCGGACATGATGCGCGCGGGTGCGACAATCGTGGTCATCACCCATGATGACCGGTATCTGGACGAGCTGCACCTGCCGGCGCGGCGCATCAAGATGGATTACGGCCGTATTGTCGAACAGCGTTCAATGGGTGGATGATAGGGGTCCGGGCGGAGTAGGGTGATGGCGAGTTATCCGGAATCCATCGATGATCTGGCGCCCCCGCCAACCAGGCGGGGCTGGCGTCGCACTTTGCTGCGGCATCTGCCCGGCCTGTCGTTCGTCGCCCTGGTCGGGCTTTTGATCGTGGTCGTGCTCTGGCCCTACGTGATCATCACGGTGCCGAGCGGCTCCGTCGGCGTGCTGTGGAAGCGTTTCAATGGGCTCGATCTTTATTGCTGGTGCTGGGTCGGCCGCGGCACCGTGCTCGATCCTCGCGAGTTGCGCGAAGAGGGCCTCCACATCATCTGGCCGTGGGACAAGCTGTACCTTTACAATTTGCGGCTGCAATCTACGACACAGACCTTTAACGCCATTTCCAAGGACGGCGTGAACGTCAAAGCGCAGATCAGCGTGCGCTATCAGCTGTTGCACAATTCAGTCGCGGTGCTGCACAAATTCATCGGCCCAGGGTTTTTAGATTCCGTCGTCAATCCGGAAATCGGCAGCCAGGCGCGGCAGGTGATTTCGCAATTTACCGCGGAGGCGGTCTACACTTCGCGCGAACAGATCCAGAAACAAATCCGTGACGCCACACAAAAGAGCCTGGCGGCGAATCTGAACAAGCTGGTGCAGCCGGAAGCGATGGAGCAGCCGGACCCGAAGCACTACAACGACTTTCTGCAGGACGCGATCCAGATTCTCGACACGCTGGTGCTGTCGATCGAGCTGCCGCCGGATATCGTGGCGGCGATCAATCGCCAGACGGAGCAGTTTTACATGATCCAGGAATACAAATTCCGGGTCGAGCGCGAAGCTGAAGAATCCAAACGCAAGCAAATCGAGGCCGACGGCATCGCCGCGTTCCAGAAGACTGTGAGCCAGGGAATTTCCGATTCCTATTTGCGCTGGCGCGGCATCGAAGCGACGCTTTTGCTGTCGCAATCGCCCAATGCGAAAGTCGTCGTCATCGGCTCGGGCAGAGACGGCCTGCCGATCATTCTCAACGCCGAACCCAATGCGTCTGGCGCCGCCTCACAGTCTGGCGGCAGCGGCGCTTCCTCGACCACATCAGGATCAGGCGGGTCGTCCGCGGGGACGTCGTCGTCGACCCCGTCCGGCAACGCGCCGCCACCGGCGCCGAATAGCAATGCGCCGCCGAACACCTCAACCTCGCCCGGCGCAGCTCCGGGGAGCCCCGGCGGGCCGCCCGGCAAGCCGCCGCCCGGCACCTCGGGTGCAGCAAGTCCGGTTACTCCGGAGGAGACAGCAAATGCCGGTCCTGTCATCCTGGCTCAGCCGGAAAAGACGCTGTCATCAGTGAACGCTCTGGACATTCCGGGTGTGCGTCCACTGCTTTCGGGAATTTCCGGGGCCTTGCGCGCGGGCGCGGACCTGATATCGCCCGAGGCCAAATCCAAACAATAGGGAGGGGCTTGCGGTGCTTGATCGGATGCAGCCGGGCCGCGGTCCGAGACCTTCGCGGTGGCGCCTGCTATCGGCGGAACGACGCGGCACCACGATCCTCGTCGCGATTATAATCATCGTCGGCA
>JBQCCX010000023.1:0-12073 GCA_051961815.1 Xanthobacteraceae bacterium | reverse complement strand
CTCCCAGGACATCGCCAAATTCATGACCTATCGCACCCGCGAATTTCCCAAACTGTTCAAGGGCGGCGCCTATCCGCCCAATACGCTGCTGATCATCGACCGGCTGGTGCGCGAGGAATTTCTGATCGAAGTGAGCGCTGTTGCGGCGCTCTAGACGGCAGCTTTGGCTTGCTCCGCTCATTCCCGCGCAGGCGGGAATCCAGATGGCTGGGTCCCCGCTTTCGGGGCACCCCATCGCGCTCGCGCGATGGGGTGCCCTGCGCGGGGACGAGCGGAGCAGACCGACGAATGAACGATCACACGTGATAATGCCGGCGATGCCGCAGGCCGTATTGTTGGGCCGGCCACGCGCCGGTCTGGAACGAAGTCTGGAACGAAGTCTGGAACGAAGTTTGGAACCCTTGGCCGTAACTGCCGACGCCCCAGCCGGTGGAGGCCGAGCCTGCGCCGGAGGCGTATGGCGAGAAACCCTGCGCCTTGGCTTGCGCGTAATAGCCGCGCGAGTAAAGCGCGATGGCGCGGCTCTCGTTGCCGCCGGCGGCGCGATAGGCGCCGGCGAGATAACGCAATGCGTAGGTCATATTGGTCTGCGGATCGAGCAGCCCCGCGGCCGAGCCGGTATAGCCCATGGCGCGCGCGGTCCCGAGCCGGATCTGCATAAGCCCGTAATTGCCGGCATGCACCGCGCGCGGATTGCCGCCGCTCTCGCGGCGGATGACGCGCTCGACCAGCGACGCCGGCAGGCCGGCAGTCCCGGCCTGTGACGCCGCCATCGCGGAGACGTTGTCATAGCGCGCCGAGCGTGCGGCGCCGTAGCCGCTGAAAGTATTTTGCGCTGCGTAGGGTGAGGCGAAATTTTGCGAACTAAAACCGCCGGCCGCGACGTCATTGCCGTACATCGCGTAGAGGTGGCGCCCATAGTGAAGGCTATGCGCGTGCGCATGACGGTAAGAATGATGATGCGAATGCGCCGAGGCCGGGCCGGACCAAACAAATAAAGCGGTAAGCGGAACGGCGGACGCGACAAGTTTCAACGCGACGCGAAAACAAAGCATAGACTGGCTCCTGACGTAGCTGTCGTGAGAAGCCCCTCAGGTGCTGCTTGTCGCGGGGGAATCCGGCCGCGCTTCGGCCATTTGTTGCACTTGAGATGATTAAGTCGTGGCAACGGAACGCCACATATGCGGCATAGAGACGTCGGGAGAGTCACTTTGTTGCGTATTACTCGTCCTTTAAACCAACAAATTGGCCTCCACGATGAACAAACAGGGTCTTTGTCAGCCCAAAGGCGCCATCAACAACATCAGCCGCGAATTTGCGCAACCGTGCAATGCCGGCTCGATTCCGTGAGCCGGTCACGAGTAGCGCATCCTTTGCGGGCACCGCCACAACAATTTCGCCCTCTACCTTGATTTGTCCGCCTGACCATAGATTATCCAATAGCAGCAAGCTGGATTCGTAATCGCCACCGGCACTGATCAACCATGTATTGTCAGCGCCTGCGCGCATTTCAATTTTTGGTAAAAGCCGGATCAGGTTTGCGAGCGCAAGGTCACTGAGATGACTGCGATCGCCGACGTCATCGGCTGTCGACAGGAACTTCATTGCCGATGAATTGTCTTCAGCGTAAACGACGATCAGCTCGTCCGCGAACGGCCCTTCCGAATATTGCAGCTCTTTGCCATCCGCCCTGTAGACGCGTTGAGTGTGATCGAACCATCCCCGGGTCTTAACCACTGGAACAATGCGCGACCGATCGACCGGTTTGGCGATCGCGTTTCGCGCTGGCAGCGACATGCCTTCAACGTAAATCCTGATCACCTGTTTGAGGTGTCGAGGATCATTGAGGTAGAGGTCGTAGGCATTCGCCAGAGAAATGGTCGCCGTGCCCCTGCCCGAACCGTATTCGATCTGAATTTGCAGATCATCGGTTACGCTTACTTTAGCGGATGGCATTGCCGTTCTGGCGGCCTCGGCGACAGTCTCTGTGAATACCCGCTGCGTTAGATTCGCGGCACCGGCGGCATCGGAAAGCAAGACGAAAACAATGCAAGCGAGAAGAAACGTCCGCATGACTTGCCTTTTTGCGATTGCAACTTATGCGAGTATAACAGTAGTATTACACGCTCGCAATCCACCGGCACAAATGAAAACGGCGGCCGCGACGGCCGCCGTTCAAAGCCCAATCTGTAAACTGACCTAGTTATCCAAGAAGCTCCGCAGCTTCCTACTCCGGCTCGGGTGCTTGAGCTTCCGCAGCGCCTTGGCCTCGATCTGGCGGATGCGCTCGCGGGTGACCGAGAACTGCTGGCCGACTTCTTCCAGCGTGTGGTCGGTGTTCATGCCGATGCCAAAGCGCATGCGCAAAACGCGCTCCTCGCGCGGGGTGAGTGAAGCAAGCACCCGGGTGGTGGTCTCGCGCAGGTTCGACTGGATCGCCGCGTCGATCGGCAGGATCGCGTTTTTGTCCTCGATGAAATCGCCGAGATGCGAATCCTCCTCGTCGCCGATCGGGGTCTCCAGCGACAACGGCTCCTTGGCGATCTTGAGCACCTTGCGGACCTTCTCGAGCGGCATGCCGAGCTTTTCCGCCAATTCCTCCGGCGTCGGCTCGCGGCCGATCTCGTTGAGCATCTGCCGCGACGTGCGCACGATCTTGTTGATGGTCTCGATCATGTGCACCGGGATGCGGATGGTGCGTGCCTGGTCGGCGATCGAGCGGGTGATGGCCTGGCGAATCCACCAGGTCGCGTAGGTCGAGAATTTGTAGCCGCGGCGATATTCGAATTTATCGACCGCCTTCATCAGACCGATATTGCCTTCCTGGATCAGGTCGAGGAATTGCAAGCCACGGTTGGTGTATTTCTTGGCGATGGAAATCACGAGCCGGAGATTGGCCTCGACCATTTCCTTCTTGGCCTGGCGGGCTTCGCGCTCGCCCTTCTGCACCATGTGCACGATCTTGCGGAACTCGCCGATCTCAAGCCCGGTCTCGGTCGCGAGCGTATGGATGTGCGTGCGCAATTCCTTGACGCGGTCCTTGTCGCGGGCGACGAAGCCCTTCCAGCCTTTTTCCGAAAGCTTCGAGATGCGGTTGAGCCAGCGCGGATCGAGCTCGGAGCCCTGATATTGCTTGAGGAAGCTGTCGCGTACGACGCCGTGGCTTTCGGCAAGCCGCATCAGGCGGCCTTCGTGGCTCACCAGCCGCTTGTTGATGTCGTAGAGCTGTTCGACCAGCGCATCGATGCGGGCCTGATTGAGGCGCAGCGACTTGACCTGCTGTATGATCTCTTCCTTGAGCTTCTTGTATTTGCGCTCCTGGCTCGGGCTGAGCGAGCCGGTCGAGTGCAGCTTGTTGTGAATGTCCTGCTCTTGCAGGCGGCGCAGCCGCTTGAACTCGTTGGCGATGGTGTCGAAGGTCTCGAGCACTTTCGGCTTGAGCTCGGCCTCGATCGCGGCGAGCGACATCGAATTTTCCAGATCGTCCTCGTCGAGATCGGATTCCGGGATCTGGCCCTCTTCGCCGCCTTCCTCGCCATCGCCGCCTGCGGCAGCCGGCTTGAACGGGGTTGCCGCCGGCGGCGCCGACGGCGGCGACGCCGATTGCAGCGGCTGCGGCGAACCGCCATTGCCGCCCGGCACAGCGCCTTCGCCGCCACCCGCCGGCGCGGCTTGCTTGGCGTCAGGGCCGGCATAGGTGGCTTCAAGATCGATGATGTCGCGGAGGAAGACCTTGCCTTCGTTCAGCTCGTCGCGCCAAATGATGATGGCCTGAAACGACAGCGGACTTTCGCACAGCCCGGCGATCATGGCCTCACGGCCGGCTTCGATACGCTTGGCAATGGCGATTTCGCCTTCACGGGACAGAAGCTCGACCGAGCCCATTTCGCGCAAATACATCCGCACCGGATCGTCGGTGCGCTCTGCCGGTTCGCGGGTTTCGGATTTTGCCGGCGTCTTGGGCGCGACCTCGACGAGATCGCCGCCCTCGCTCTCCTCCTCTTCGCCCTCTTCCTCGTCGTCGTTGTCGTTTTCCTCGGTCTCGACGACGTTGATGCCCATTTCGTTCATCATCGCCAGCACGTCCTCGATCTTCTCGGAGGTGACCTCCTCGGACGGCATGACCGCATTAAGCTGTTCATAAGTGACGTAGCCGCGCTTCTTGGCCTGCTTGATCATCTTCTTGACGGCGGCGTCGGAGAGGTCGAGCACCGGCAGCGGCGCGTCGGGCGTTTCGGCGGCATCCTTTTCGGGAGCTTCGGAGTCCTTCTGCGGGGTCGCCATCCCCGGTCGGACGACCTTGGGCTTGGCTGCGACGGTCTTGGTGGCCGCGCTTTTGGTTGCCATGCTCTTTATCTCCACCTGCGCGCCTTCACCGGCCGCCACTTAAAGTCCCTACCCTATGGCAACTGACTCGGTTGCCTCGGGGCGCGGACCGCTGGGACCGGGCGAAGCCCGTCCCTGGTTGTCGTTGGGCCGTTGGGATCCCCAAGCTATCGTTGGGAACGGCCGAAGGGCGGCGTCGGGCACGGGTTGTACCGGCCTGCGCCACCCGAATCGAGGTCAAATTTGTCGAAACTGCGTTAAGCTCCGACTAACCATGACAGTCCGGCCGGGGCGACCTCTCCCTGACCCAGGCCGGGTAGGCTGCCGAAAAGCAGCCAAAAGCCACGTACTCGCTACAACAAGCGCACCGGGCGGCCCGAAGAGGCGCCGAATCCCTCGATCAGGGCTTCGGTTCCCTCGAGCGAGGCGAGCCTGGCCTTGACATCGCGCAACCGGGCGTAATTCGCCTCGGTATTGTCCTGGCCGAGCGCCGTTTCCGCGTCCTTAAGTTCCCTAGTTAGGGAATGCCATTGCCGATGCAAGGCAATCAGCTGCTTCCAGGTCAGTAAAACATCGCTCGCTGCGGCCTGCGGCCGCGCACCCCACACCGATGGGGTGGTGATGGTGCGCTCGATCCGCTTGAGCAGATCGGCAAAGCCGCGCCGGGTGAGTTCACCGGCGAGCGCCGCTCGTTCGGCCTCTGCTCCGGATTCACCGGACTGTTTGGCGAAATCTTCGGCAAAATGATGGGCGAAGACATCAATCAGGGCGCCTTTGAGCTTTTGCGTATCGCCATGGCGGAACTCGGCGGCGGCGAGCTCTTCAAGGTGTTCGTGCAAAAGCCAGGGGTGGTTGATCGCAGCTTGCAGGATCAGCGCTTCGCGGCGCGGGATCGCGGCGCGGTGGCCGCGATGGACCGGGCTCGATGCGAGCTGCGGGCTGAAAGCGACATAGGCCTCCTCGGCGGCGGCGAAACGCATCGGCGCCACGCCGCGCAGCCGCGACTGATCGTTAAAGCGCCTGCCGAATGGCTGCGCTTCGAAGCGCCGTTCGAAATTTCCGCCCGGCCCACCGACCGCTTTGCCGACGAAATTCTGCGGCGCGAACATCTGGCGCAGCCGGGCGGCAAAATCCTGCTTGTAGTAGCGGCGCACCGTCTCATCGGCCACCGTCGCAACGATCTGGCCGACGCGCGCTTCGAGCGCGGCGCGCCGCTCCGGCGTGTCGAACGGCCCGGCTTCGCTCTCGCGCGCCCATAAGACATGCGCCAGTGGCCGCGCCGCCGCGAGCACATCGTCGATCGCGGCGCGGCCGCCGGAGCGGGCCAGATCGTCGGGATCCTGGCCATCGGGCAGCGCGGCGAATTTCAGGCTCTTGCCGGGTTTGAGCAGCGGCAGCGCCAAATCCACCGCCCGATAGGCGGCGCGGCGGCCGGCCTCGTCGCCGTCGAAACACAGGGTCGGTTCATCGGCCATGCGCCACATCAAGGCGAGCTGTTCGGCGGTGAGCGCGGTGCCGAGCGGCGCCACGGTCGCCTCGAAGCCGGCGGTGACCATGGCAATCGCGTCGATATAGCCTTCGACGGCGATCACCGGCGCGCCCTCGTGCGCGGCCTTGCGGGCCCCGGCAATGTTGTAAAGCGTCGCGCCTTTGTGAAAGAGCGGCGTCTCCGGCGAATTGAGGTATTTGGCCGCAACGTCCTTTTCGAGCGCGCGGCCGCCGAACGCGATCACGCGCCCGCGCCAGTCGGTGATCGGAAACATCACACGATCGCGGAACCGGTCATACGGCACCGCGATGTCCTCGCCGCTGACCAACAATCCGGCCTCGACCATGTCCTCGACCGGGATTTTGGCCCCGCCGAGATGCTCCTTGAGCGCGTATTGCTCGCCGACCGCATAGCCGAGCCGGAATTTGATTTGCGTCGGTGCGTGAATGCCGCGATCGAGCAGATAGCCGCGGCCGCGCGCACCGGCGCGCGAAGCCAACGTCGCTTCGAAAAATTTGGCGGCCAGCTCGACGACGTCGTGCAAGCTCTTGCGGCGCTCCTCTTGCGCCTGCGCCTCGCGCGTCATTACCGGCAGCGGAACGCCGGCCTGTTGCGCCAATCGCTCGACGGCTTCCGGAAAGCTCACGCCCTCGGTGAGCATGAGAAAGTCAAAGATGTTGCCGTTCTTGCCGGAGGAGAAGTCAAACCACATCGCCTTCTGATCATTGACGAAAAACGACGGCGTCTTCTCCTTGTTGAACGGCGAGAGCCCTTTCCATTCGCGCCCGGCCTTGCGCAATTTCACGCGCCGGCCGACGACTTCCGATACCGGAAGCCGTGCCCGCAGCTCGTCGAGAAATTGCGGCGTAAATCGCATGGTGATTCGCGAATCTTAACCCCGTGGCGGAACGAAGCTAGACGGCGTGGTCGCCGCATGGCCAAGGCCGCGCCTTGTCCCGGTTATCCACAGCCCGTCATTCCGGCGCGGGCGAAGCCCGCGTAGCCCAATCCATGCACCGGCGGTGGTTATGGATTGGCGGGCCTCACTGCGGCGCCATGCCGGCGGCTTTGACCACGCCTTCCGCGACTTTGCGGTCCGCGACGATCTCGGCGGCAAACGCGTCGGGCGTAGAGGTAGCGCCGACGAGCGAGCGGTCCTTGAGCTGCTTCTGCGCGAAATCGGGCTCGGCGACGATCGCAGCGACCTCTTTGGCAAGCCGGTCGACGATGGGCCGCGGCGTGCCGGCCGGCGCGAACAGGCCGTACCAGCCGCGCGACGGCGGACCGTCATAGCCGGCCTCCTTCAAAGTCGGAGTTTGCGGGAAATTGGGCGAGCGGATGTTGTTGAGCATCACGAGCGGCGTCATCGTGCCGGCCCTGATCTGACCGATGACATTGCCCTCGCCGATGAGCCCGATCGGCGTCGTACCGGAGAGGATAGCGTTGACCGCCTCGCCGCCGCCCTTGAAGGGGACCCGCACCCAATCGGCGCCGCGCTGTTTCTTCAACGTCTCCATGTAGAGCACCATCGGCGCGCCCGGGGTGACATAGGACAGCGTGCCGGGCCTTTGCTTCGACCGAGCGATCAGGTCGTCGACCGTTTTCACTTTCAGATCTGCATTGACCACCATGACATGGATGAGATCGAACAGCTTGGTGATCGGCTGCAGACCGTGCTCCGGATCGAACGGCATGTCGTTGATGAGAAATTGATTGTAGATCAGCGGATCGGCATTGACGATGCAGATGGTATAGCCGTCCGGCGCCGAGTCCTGGCAGGCCCGGGCGCCGACATTCTGCATGCCGCCCGGGCGATTTTCGATCACGATCGGATGGCCAAGCCGCTCGCGCAGCTTTTCGCCGAGCGCGCGCATGAAGACGTCGCTGATGCCGCCGGGACTCGTGGTGGTGAGCGCGCGGATCGGCCGCGTCGGCCACTCTTGCGCCTGCGCGGCAAAGCTCATTGCGACAAGGGATATGACAATAGCGATCCAACGAAGATAAATGCGAGTCACGGCAATTCTCCTTGACGATGCAATCACGCCACGCGGCTGGCGCCGAAGCGCCAAGCTTAGCCGCCGAGCAGCTTTTTCACGTGAGCGCCGGCCTTGGCAAAGTCCATCTGCCCGGAAAAGCGCTGCTTGAGCGCCGCCATGGTCCGCCCCATGTCCTTGAGCGTCGCCGCTTCCAGCTCCTTGATCAGCGTCGAAATCGCGTGCGCCGCTTCGATGTCCGACATCTGTTTGGGCAGGTACGCGGAAATGATGTCGATCTCCTCGCGCTCTTTGGCCGCGAGTTCGCTGCGCCCGGCTTTTTCGTAAATTTCCAGCGCTTCCTGCCGCTGCTTCACCATCTTCTGCATAACGTCGACAATTTCAACGTCGTTGAGCGTGGTGCGTTCAGCGCCGCGCGTTTCCCTCTCCAGAATCGCAGCATTGATCAGCCGCAGCGTCGAGACGCGCCGCGCCTCACCGGCTTTCATCGCCTCTTTCAAGGCGCTGTTGATGTCGTCGCGTAGCACGTCCGCCCTCGTTTGATTGCAAGCGTCGTAGTGGAGCTGTTGGCACGCGTTCCTTGCTCTCGTTCCTGGCCCGGCGCAATGGCTTACTTCGGCCAGCCTCGAGAACGGCCGCGGCGCCCCCTGCTTTTCCCCACGCCGATAATATGGTGGCTAAAATCGAACCGCGGTTGCGCCGAGACATATAATACGCAACTAAGAGGCCAAGAGTCGCCAGATGAGCCGCAAACCGCAGGCCCGAACGCATCGTCCGCAGCCCCAAGCGCAGGTCCAGGCAAAGGTCCAAGCAAAGGGCGAAGCCGCTATTGGCAACGAGGCCAAGATTCAGTGGGATTCGGCCGAGCGTGGCGGCTGGGAAGAGCGCAAACCGACCGCGCTCCTTGTCCTTGCCGATGGCACCGTACTCGAAGGGCAAGGTTTCGGCGCCACGGGTCATGCGGTCGGCGAGGTCTGCTTTAATACCGCGATGACCGGCTATCAGGAGATCCTCACCGATCCCTCCTATGCCGGCCAGATCATCACCTTCACCTTTCCCCATATCGGCAATGTCGGCACCAACGACGAAGACATCGAGACCGTCAATCTCGCGGCGACGCCCGGCGCCCGCGGCGTCGTGCTGCACTCGGCCATAACCGCACCGTCGAGCTACCGCGCCACGCGGCATCTCGATCAGTGGCTCAAAAGCCGCGGCGTGATCGGGCTTGCCGGCATCGATACTCGCGCGCTGACCGCGCTGATCCGGCAAAAAGGCATGCCCAACGCGGTCATCGCCCACGATCCGTCCGGCCGGTTCGATCGCGATGCCCTGCATCGTGAGGCCAAAGCGTGGCCCGGGCTGGTCGGCATGGATCTCGTGCCCATGGTCACAACCGGGCAGCGCTTCACCTGGGACGAGACGCCGTGGGTTTGGGGCGAGGGCTACGGCCGCCAGGAGCAGCCTGAGTTTCACGTCGTCGCGATCGATTACGGCATCAAGCGCAACATCCTGCGCCAGCTCGCCGGCAACGCGTGCAAAGTCACCGTAGTGCCGGCGACCACAGCCGCGGCCGACATTCTGGCGCTCAAGCCCGACGGCATTTTCCTCTCCAACGGACCGGGCGACCCGGCGGCGACCGGACACTATGCGGTGCCGGTCATCCGCACCTTGCTCGAGCAGAAACCGGTCTTCGGCATCTGCCTCGGCCACCAGATGCTGGCGCTCGCGGTCGGCGCCAAGACTATGAAAATGCATCAGGGCCACCACGGCGCGAACCATCCGGTGAAGGACCTCACCACGGGAAAGGTCGAGATCACCTCGATGAACCATGGCTTTGCCGTCGATCGCGCGACATTGCCCGGTCACGCCATCGAGACGCACGTGTCGCTGTTTGACGGCTCCAATTGCGGACTGGCGCTCAAGGACCGGCCGGTGTTCTCGGTGCAATACCATCCCGAGGCGTCGCCCGGACCGCGCGACAGCCACTTCCTGTTCCGCCGCTTCGTCGCTCTGATGCGCGCGGCCAAGGGTTAATTGCGGTTGCGGCTGATTGCGGCCGACCAGATTGGCGCGAAAGCATTATCATTGGATGGCCTGGCCCGATCCGGCGAGCGGCCTTCCCTCCCCGTCGAATCTGTCCTAAGACCTTCTCGCGCGGGGCCGAGCCCCGCTCGCCCGAGGACGCGCGCTACGCGCGCCCTTTTTTTGTGCGTGCCGCAGACAGGCTTCGTTCCGTCACCCTGAGGTGCGAGCGAAGCGAGCCTCGAAGGGTGGCGGAACTGACATCATCCTTCGAGGCCCGCGCTGCGCGCGGGCACCTCAGGATGACGTATCAGCGAAGCCGAAGCGCACCGACATATCCTCGATCCTGATCATCGGCGCCGGCCCGATCGTGATCGGCCAGGCGTGCGAGTTCGACTATTCCGGCACGCAAGCCTGCAAGGCGCTCAAAGCCGAGGGCTATCGGGTCGTCCTGGTCAATTCCAATCCGGCGACCATCATGACCGATCCGGATCTGGCGGACGCCACTTACGTCGAGCCGATCACGCCGGAGATCGTCGCCAAGATCATCGCCAAGGAACGCAACGTCGCGCCGGGCGGCTTTGCGCTGTTGCCGACCATGGGCGGGCAAACCGCGCTCAACACCGCTTTGTCGCTGCGTCGCATGGGCGTGCTCGAGCAATACGACGTCACCATGATCGGAGCGACCGCGGCGGCGATCGACAAGGCGGAAGACCGCGAGCTGTTTCGCGAAGCCATGGCCAAGATCGGGCTGTCGACGCCGCGCTCGCACCAGGTCAAGACGCTGATCGCGGCACTGCAGGCGCTCGACGATATCGGCTTGCCGGCGATCATCCGCCCGTCGTTCACGCTCGGCGGCACCGGCGGCGGCATCGCCTACAACAAAGAGGAATTCATCGAGATCGTCGAGCGCGGGATCGACGCCTCGCCGACCAGCGAAGTGCTGATCGAAGAATCGGTGCTGGGCTGGAAGGAGTTCGAGATGGAGGTGGTGCGCGACAAGAACGACAATTGCATCATCGTCTGCTCGATCGAAAACCTCGATCCGATGGGCGTGCATACCGGGGATTCCATCACCATCGCGCCGGCACTCACGCTCACCGACAAGGAATATCAGGTGATGCGCGACGCCTCGATCGCGGTGCTGCGCGAGATCGGGGTCGAGACCGGTGGCTCGAACGTGCAATTCGCCGTCAATCCCGCCGATGGCCGGCTGGTGGTCATCGAAATGAATCCGCGGGTGTCGCGGTCGTCGGCGCTGGCCTCGAAAGCCACCGGATTTCCGATCGCCAAAGTCGCGGCCAAGCTGGCGGTCGGCTACACGCTCGACGAGATCGCCAACGACATTACCGGCGGCGCCACGCCGGCATCGTTCGAGCCCACCATCGATTACATCGTCACCAAAGTGCCGCGCTTTGCGTTCGAGAAATTTCCCGGCGCCGAGCCGGTGCTCACCACCTCGATGAAATCGGTCGGCGAGGCGATGGCAATCGGCCGCACTTTCGCTGAAAGCCTGCAGAAGGCGCTGCGCTCGCTGGAAACCGGCTTGACCGGATTGGACGAGATCGCGATCCCCGGCCTCGGCCAGGGCGACGACAAGAACGCCATCCGCGCCGCGCTCGGCACACCCTCGCCCGACGGAATTCTCAAAGTGGCGCAAGCGATGCGGCTTGGCATGAGCGACGCCGAAATTCACATCGCCTGCCGGATCGATCCATGGTTCCTCGCGCAAATCCGCGACCTCGTCGACATGGAAGCGCAGGTCCGCGCCAAAGGCTTGCCCGCCACCGCAACGGCCTTGCGCCGTCTGAAAGCGATGGGATTTTCCGATGCGCGGCTTGCCCGTCTGACCGGCGTGAGCGTTGACGACGTCGCGCGCCGCCGGCGCGAGCTTGATGTGCGCCCGATCTTCAAGCGCATCGACACCTGCGCCGCCGAGTTCGCTTCGCCGACCGCCTATATGTATTCGACCTACGAAACGCCGTTTGCCGGCTCTGCCGTCGACGAAGCCGCGCCGTCCGACAAGAACAAAGTGATCATCCTCGGCGGCGGCCCCAACCGCATCGGGCAAGGGATCGAATTCGATTATTGCTGCTGCCACGCCTGCTTCGCGCTCAAGGACGCGGGCTACGAAACCATCATGATCAATTGCAATCCGGAAACGGTGTCGACCGACTACGACACCTCGGACCGGCTCTATTTCGAGCCGCTCACCGCCGAGGACGTCATCGAAATCATCGAC
>JBQCCX010000022.1:0-5584 GCA_051961815.1 Xanthobacteraceae bacterium | reverse complement strand
ATTTGATGTCGCCGGAATTTTCCATCGTGACCGTCGGTTTGACTTGGTCGACCGCGGGCACGGCCTCGACTTCGCTGAACGTGTTGCAACCGGCCAGGCCGAACAGCGCCACACCGACAAGCCAGGCCAGTCGGCTTGCGGAGCTTGGGCGGCGATGGTTGTCGGACCAGGTCATCGAAGCCCGTCGCATCATTGAGCCTGATACGGCGCCGGCGCCACTGCGCCCCCGGCACCGCCAGCGCCTCCGGCGGCGCCCTGCTTTTCCGGCGGGATGCGCTCACCCATCGGCGAATCCGGCAAGCTGACTTCGGGCATCGGATCCGGATGTCTCGCGCTCCTGCGATACCACTCCAGGACCTTCTGCATATGCTCGCTGTCGGCGATGATGCGCCGATCGTTGACTCCGCGTGGCCATGGCGTCGGAATATGGGCCATGGCGTTGACCTCCTTGGCGTCGCCGCTGGTCGTCGTCATCCTGTCGCTGCGCTGCGCGTAGCGCGCAAACTCGTCGTCGCCCCACAGTCCGCTGCATTCCGAAAACCACCAGCACCCGCCGAACATCGTGAGGCGGACGATTGCGGCAAGCGTGCGTGATTTTGCGATCATCATCGTACTCAATCCTTCGCTCTCACAACTGCGCCGGCGGGAAGCGGCCTGCCGGGGACATCCGGCGCCACGATGTGGCCGTACGGGCCAACCAGGTCGCCGCCCGATGTCACGAAGTCGTTATAGCGTTTGCGGACTTCGGGCTGGCCGTTAAGAAAGAAATCGACGTCGTTGCTCGGCAACCGCGATTCGAGCGGCGAGGCCAGCCGCTGACCTGGCGCCGCGGGCGTGACCAGATGCGGGGTCACGATGACGACAAGATCGGTTTCCTGCTGCTGATAATCGGAGCTGCGAAACAAAGCGCCGAGCACCGGCACCGAGCCAATCCACGGGACCTGCGATAGCGCGCGGGTATTTTTGGTCTGCAACAGACCGGCAATCGCGAAGCTCTGGCCGTCGCGCAACTCGACGGTCGTGCGGGTGTTGCGCACGGTGAAGGTCGGCACCACGGTATTTTGGATGATGACCGTGTTGGTGAAATCGGGCTCGCTGACCGATGGTTCGATCCGCAGATTGATGATGCCGCGGCTGAGAACGGTCGGCACGAAGGCCAGTTCGACGCCGAATTTCTTGTAATCGATCGTGACCGTCGGCGCGCCGCTCGATGTCGTGCTCGGGACCGGAACGGGAAACTCGCCGCCGGCGAGGAAGCGCGCGGTGTCACCGGAGAGCGCAACGAGGTTCGGTTCGGCGAGCCGGCGAATGAGGCCCTTTTGCTCCAAGGCGGTCACCAGAGCATCGAGGCTGCCGTGACCATTGCTTATGAGATTCGCCAGAATGGTCGCGAACGGTCCGGTCGTGGTGTTCACAAAAGTATTGAAGGTGGTGAAGACCGGGATCCCGCCGGCTGACGGACCGGCGCTCGTGACGGGAGGGAACGTTCCGGGCGAACCGGTATTGAAGCCGCGCGTACCGCTGCCATTGGCAAGGAACAGGTTGACGCCGAGATCGCGGCCGGCGCTGCGCGCGACTTCGAGAAAGCGGACCTCGAGCATCACTTGCTGGGCCGGCGCGATTTGCATCGCGTTGACGACCGCGTCGCCGGCGAGACCCTTGGCGACCGATATCGCGCGATCGGCGACAACCGTGTCCGGCACCAGCCCGGTCAATGTGACCTGGTTGCCGGTGGCGGAGACGCGAACGGCGTCCAGACCGATGCTGCGTTGAATCTTTTGCTGGATTTCACCGATGTCGATGGCGACCTCGACATCGAGGATGCTGACCAGCCGTCCTTCGGAATCGAACACCGTGACATTGGTGGTGCCGAGCTTCTTGCCCTGCAGATAAAGCGTGCGATCGCTGATCGGCAGGACGTCGACGATTTCGTTGGAGCCGACGATCGCCTTGGTAAACGGCTTTTCGACCGAAACCGTGCGCGACTTGTAGACCGTGACGGTGACATGATGGAGTCCGACGCCTGCCGGATTCACGCCCAGCGAATCGTCGACGCCGATTTCCGCGGCGTTAGGCTGCGCGGCAGCGAAAACGGCCAGCAGGGCGGCCAGCGCGATAAGCAAGCGCCATCGGAAAGGAGCCGGCCTGGCGCGTGTTGCCCGGCCGCTCCGCCTTCCTGTCCATCTGGACGTCATCAAACCCTTCCTGTGCCGGCAAGCAGACCCTTGGAATATCCGGTTGCCGCCCGCAGAGTTTGATTGAGCGGCTACGGAGGGAAACTACTCACTCGCGCCGATTGTTAGGGCTATTTTGGTTAAAAACGTTGAGCCCTTCGCATGAGTCCAATTGGACTGATCGTTTAATAAATTTATTTTCCTTAATAATTGGTTACTGCCGTCGAGAAGCTGGCTGAATTCGCTAACTTATGGCAGCGGCGCCGCTGCCCGTGCAGGAGAGTGTTGGGATTATCGGGCCGAGCGCGTTGTGCAACGCGGCGTCAGAAGACGCGGGCAACCGAGGTGACGGTCCAGGTGATCGGCGTATTGCCGCACAGCCCGCTGGGAAGGAAGGTGCCACAGGCCTGGAACAGCGGGGTGTAATTGTAAGTGGCGGTGAGCGCGGCATAAGTGCCCGACTTGCCGCCGTCGGGGCAAGTCCCCGACGCGGCGCTCAGGCTGACGCCGGACCCGCTCGGACAGCCGTAGCAAAAATAATTTACGCCGCATCCCGCCGCCGGAGCGACAGTGACATTGGTGCCGAACCTGGTCGCGGTCTGGACGGCATTTTGGATTCCAGCGGCGTCAAAGCCGCATGTGATGACGCCGGAGCACTGCTTGACGATCGCATAGTCCATGCCGGCCTGGGCCGCGTTGTCGAGCTGCTGCTTCGACCAGGCCCGGTGGCCGAGCTCGCTGGCGCCCATCATCAACGGCACCAGGATAAACGTTGCGATCAGAGCGAATTCGACCGCCGAGACCCCGGCGTCATCGCGACAGAAGCGGAGCAGCAGCTTACGCATGGTCCTAGACTACTCGACCAGAGACCACGATGCGGGCGTCGGCGCGCCTTGCGGATCGGATGTGCCGACGCCGTCGCAAGTGTGTTTGAAGTTCGACGTTCCGGTGAAAGTAATGTTGTAAGCGATGAGCTGCTGGCACTTGCTGGTGGTGCCGCTATTGCCCGCATATTTGGCGTCATGGCTCGGCAGGTAGATGGCGCCGACCAGAGCGCTCGTTGTGCCGCCGGCAAACGTGTCGGTCTTGTTCGGCAGATTTTTATCGGCCCACAGCGCGATGCCGGCCGAAGGTCCGGTGGTCGGCGCGGTCAGGTTGAGACCGCCGCCGCCGGTAACGCTGAAGGTGCCGTTATCGGATGCCGGGCTCGAGCTGGTCAGGATAATGGTGACGCCGTTTCCGGTGACGTTCGCTTGCGCGGTGTCATTGAAGCTGCCGTTGTTGATGATGTAGATGCCAGGCGTGAGCGTCGTATCACCCTTCACATCGACGTTGCCATTGATCGTCATCACCGGCGGGTCGCCCGAACCCGTATTGGTGATTGTACCGCTCCATTTATTCGGGCCGGTCGCCGCCGGCATCGACGGAATGCTCCGGTTGGCATAGGGATCCGGAATGCTCGACTGCTGCGTGTAAACTCCGCCGGTGACGAAGATATTGCCGCCGGACACGCCGCCGACCGTCCGGACGTTTTGCGCGTGCACTGAGCCGCCGCCATTGGTGTTGATGCTGCTGGCGCTTGGCGAGTCGGCGTCGACGTCGCAGCCAGTGGCGGTCACCACCGTGCTGCCATTGAAGGTGACGTCGATTTGCGAAGCCTGGGGCGACAGACCCAAAATACAGGTGTCAAAAGTAGGCGCCGGAGTTCCCGGAGTGATGAGCGAGACGGCCCGGCCTCTCACCGTGGGCGCGGTGATGCCGCCTAAAGCGTGTGCCAAAAAAAGCTTCTGCGGCGCCGAAACGATGACCTCGTAGGCGTTCGCATTCCCCGCAGAGGCGCCGGAAGCCGGCGGGTGGTTCAGAACAACCGTCACGCCGTTCATGCCATTGTGAAAGCCATTGGCGGCGGCGGCGGAATTGGCTTCGGCGGTGAGGCGACTTGCAGGATTAAGCGCTACTGCTGCGGCGGCGACCGAGCCGGCAGCCGAATCCGCGGCGCCCTGCGCATCGTTTTTCGCTTTCATCCAGATCGCCGCGTCGACACCGAGCCCCCCGACGGCCAGGATTATCGTCAAGGTTACGGCGGTGATGATGCCGACCGAGCCGCGCTGATCGCACGACAAACGCACAAACAAACGCGACACACTAGGCATCACGCCAGCTAATCGAAAAGACTCAATGGCGCTCACGCCGGACTCATTTTTGAAAAAACGCGGGGCAAGATTTTTCATCGCAGCATCTCGCTGTGTTAACAAACAGCAAACAACCAACGCGGCCGGTTGCCGCTGCGACAATCTGACCATTCGCGTGTTGCGGCCGAGCTAAAGCGCGCGTTCAAATGTAATTCGATTTTTATCTAAAAAAATCGGTCCGCGCGCTTTCTGGCCTACGATTTCTCTTTGCATTCACTGCGTTGGTTGGAGGAAAGTGCTCGGCGGGGTTGGCAGGGCGGCCTGAAAATACTTTTAACGCGCGAATGTCCGCTTTGGGTCAGGAACGGACATCACCGCGCCTCCGATCAATGTCCGCTATTCTCCCGAAAGCAGACGTTCGCGAACACGGTTGCTACGTCCGCTAAGTGCCAAAAGCTGACGTGAGCACTTGCAGCAAAATCCGTTATCGACACCTGCTTATGCGATCACCTCGTCGGCGCTGACGATAAGCGTCTGCGGGATCGTGAGGCTGAGCGCTTTTGCGGTCTTGAGATTTAGAACTAGCTTGAATTTGGTCGGTTGCTCGACGGGAAGATCAGCAGGCTTTGCACCTTTCAGTATTCTGTCGGTATAGGCCGCTGCACGGCGGACAAAATCGGGGAAGTCCTGCCCATATGACATCAAGTAGCCGGATGGGACTTCCTCCGCGATATAGGTCATTATTGGCAAGCGATGTGCCAAGGCGGCCGCGCTAACACGCGCCCGCAGGTTAAAGAGTATCGTCCCGGCCCCGCGCATGACAGCGTCCGCGCGATCCTGGGCAATTTTAGAAAATACCGGCTCGATTTCATCAGGCGCCGATATCTCGGCTGGCCACAACGAAATTCCCAGCGCCTCGGCCGCAGTCTGATTGGCCTTTATCTGGCCTTCTTTGTTCGGGGAGCCCAGGTCCAGCAGAAGCGCGACACGCGAAAGATTCGGAACAGCTTCTTTCAATAACTCTAAACGCTTTCCACTCAAATCGACCGACATAAGCGATAGGCCAGTCAAATTGCCGCCCGGGCGGGCCAGACTTTCGGCAAGTCCAGAGCGGATTGGGTCTGGTACAAGGACAAATACAATCGGAATGGTACCGGTGGCCTTTTTAAGCGCTAGAGCACCGGCCAGGGTCACCGCGATAATTGCGTCGGGTTTTTCGTCGATGAGTTCTTGTGCCAATGTCCGGTAGCGATCCGGATTTTCGGCGGGAAAGCGATG
>JBQCCX010000021.1:0-20093 GCA_051961815.1 Xanthobacteraceae bacterium | reverse complement strand
CTCGGCCGCGTCGTAGCGCAAGAGCCGGGCACGATCGCCGTGCAGCACCGCGCCGGTGGTCAACATTTCGGTATAAAGAAGCGCCCGGCGCGTGAGCAGCCGATGGAAGAAGCGGCAATGCCGGTCCGTCCATTCCATCATCGGAGCGACACAGAACCGATGAGACGCGTCTCTATTTGTTGTTCCAGTCACTTGGTCGTGTTCCGTTTAGTCAGCACTGCCGGCGCTCGATGTTTAACGCCGCAGCTTGGTCGTAAACGACATAGCGCCGGCGCCGCAACAGGGGCAACTCATGGCAACGAGAATGCTCTGCTTCTGTTCGTCGGAAAGATCGCCGCGATCAAGCAGGTTGGCCGTCTGCTGTTGGAACAATTCGTGCAACGTCAGATTGCTCGCATAGATCTGCTCGTCGCCGGACGGTGCGCCGGTCTCGTCCGAAGCGGCTTTGCGCTGTTTCCTTTTTGTCATCCTTTCAATCTCGTCTAGGCGGGCGACACACGCTCAAGAACCTGCGCGCGCGTTTCGACCGCGAAGAAAAATGTAACAATCGCTCCCATCAGGGCGAACAGTCCGAACATCACAAAGACGGCATTGACGCCCCAGAATGGCAGAATCCAGCCGACGATTGTCGTACCGACGACCGACGCTCCGCGCTGCCACGCACTGGCAACGCCGCCGCCGAGTGCGCGCAAATGGGTCGGGTAAATTTCGGCCGTGTAAGTTGCAAGCGAGATCAGCGATGCGCTGAGAAAAAGGAATCCGGCCGTTGCGACCGCCAGTGTCGCAGGTGCCGCCAGTTGCGGCAGGAATGCAAAGGAAATCAGCGGAATGCAACAGCCGCCGAGACTGAGCATGAGCAATCGCCGCCGCCCAATGACATCGATGAGAGCGATGGCGAGAAACGTTCCGCACAACCCTACCCCGCTGATGATCAGGCCATAGATCAACGATTGCTGTACATCGAGATGATAGACGGTGCGGAAAAGCGAGGGCACCCAGGCGGTGATGCCGTAGGACACGAAATAGGCGCCAATCCAGATGAACCACACCGATATGGTGCGGCGCAGATAGATGCCGCGAAACAGTTCGACGATGCGTGGGCGAGCCTCGGCGACTTCCGGCAGATCTTTTGGCAGTGGTGGCACGACTTTACCGTCTCGCGCTGCGGCATCTTCTATGCGCATTAAAGCGCGGTCCGCCTCATCGTTCCGGCCCTGACTGGCGAGCCAGCGTGGCGATTCAGGCAATACCGTGCGCATTGGAATCGCCACCAGCGCCGGAATAGCGCCGATGATGAACATCCACTGCCAGCCCCAATGCGGCACAACATAGATGCTCACCAGAGCAACGACCAAGAGACCGATCGAAAACAACACTTGCACGGAAAGGGAAAAGCGGCCGCGGTTCTCTGCCCTGGCAAATTCATTCAGGTAGGCCGCCATCAACGGGATCTCGCCGCCCAGCCCGATGCCCTGAATGAAACGCAGCCACCATAACATTTCGTAGCTGGTGGCCGCGGCGCAAGCCAAGGCGCCCAACGAGAAGATCAGGAGCGTAATCAGCATACAGAGGCGGCGGCCCCAACGTTCGGCAAGCCAGCCGAAACCGATGGCGCCGACCAACTGGCCGGCAAAGCCTATTCCGATCAGCGAGCCAATCTGCTGCGGGTTGAGGTGCCACAACCCGATGAGCGGAGGGAGCACGTAGGCGATGGCGATCGAATCAAAGGCATCGAAGAACCATGCGGTGCAAATGATGAGCCGCATTTTGAGATGCCAGGAGCAATAGGGCAACCGTTCCAGCCGCGCCACGACGTGGCGCATGTCGCCGCGCTCGCCCGAACTCGCGATGGTCGTCATTCTTTCCCCCATTGTTCTCCCGCAACGATCGCCTTGGTGGTGATCATAACCATCACTTCGCCCGTCGCTTTTCCTTGAAATCCGCGGACCGCGACCGGCGGCGTTGCGTCGCGGCGTGATCGATCTCGTACGTTGCAGGATCGATGATGACGCCGTAGAGGTCGGCTGCCGCTTTCACTGAAACATAGCCCTGGTACACGTCCTCGCGGACATCCTCGGCCGGACGGTCCAACGGGGAGCCATAACCGCCTCCGCCGCCCGAAGATATGCGCCATGCGTCGCCGGCCTTGAGTTGCGCGACCAGGACCTTGGCGTTCGGGAAATCGGTCTTCCAGAGGCCTCCGATCTGAAACGCAATGGAGTTGCCGGCCGCGTCAGCGCCGCCTTCCAGTCCCCACGGCGGACATTTCGAACGGTCGCTTTGCGTATTGACGACGAGAGGCGAAAGCGCGCGGGTAGTGCGCGCGACGCCGAGGCCGCCGCGGTAACGTCCGGCGCCTGCGGAATCAGGAACAAGCTCGAAGCGCTCGACCAGGATCGGGAATTTCGCCTCCGCCTGTTCATTCGGTCCATTGTGGGTGTCGCCGTCGTTGAGGCATACGGTTGCGGATACTCCGTCCTCGGTTTTCTTCGCGCCCCAGCCACCGCCGAGCGGTCCAAAATTGCCGATGAAGAACTCCGATGTTTTCGGATTAAAGCCATGGAAACTCGGGGCCACCAGATCGGCGTGATGGCCGGCGATCACGCGATCCGGGATCGCGGGCTGCAGCGCCTTGAAAATCGTGTCGATGATTGTCATCGGAAAGCACATCCAAAGCCGCATCGGCGCCGGCCGCGTGGCGCTGACGATGCGCCCTGGCGGAATAATGACCTTAAGTCCGCGGAAAGCGCCATCGTTGATCGGATAGTCGGTCGGCGAAGTAATGCACTTATAGGCGACCTGAGCGCAGCCATATCCGGTGGTGACCGCGGAATTATAGAAGCCGCGCACCTGCTTCGACACGTCGGTGAGGTCGATCGTCATTTCATCGCCTTGCACCGTCACCTTGACCTTGATGGGAATACGCTTGCCGATGTCGACGCCATCATCGTCGAGCCATGACTCCGCCTCGTACACTCCGTCGGGAATCGTCAATGTCCGACTTCGCGCAGCGGCCTCGGCGCGATCATTGATCTCGGCGATCGATTCGATAACCGCCTGCTGGCCGTAGCGATCCAGCAACTCGAGAAAGCGCCGCTCACCGGTCTTCACCGCGGTCACTTGCGCGCGAAGATCCCCCATCGCGCGCGGCGGCAAGCGAACGTTCATGCGAATGATAGCGAGGAGATCCTGATTGACCTTGCCGGCATCCTGGTACTTCACAATCGGGATCTGAATGCCTTCCGAATAGATATCGGTTGTCATGCCGCCAAGCACGCCACCGACGTCGAGCCAATGCGCCATGCAGCAAGAGAATGCGACGAGCTTACCCTTGTGGAAAATCGGCAGAGTAAAAGTGAAATGGTTGAGGTGACTGCCGGTGGTATAGGCATCATTGGTGACGTAGATGTCGCCCGGCTTCATGTTCTTGAGGCCGAAATGCCGGATCTTCGCTTTTACCGTCTCGGCCATGCCGCGGATAAAGGTCGGCAGCCCGATGCCGATCGAGACCGTTTCACCGGCGGTGGTGAACAGACCGGTCGTGAAGTCCAGCGCCTCGTAAATGATCATGTTGTAGGCGGTGCGCATGAGGTTGGTCTTCATTTCCTCGGTTACCGCCAGCACGCCATTACGAACGATCTCGACCGTGACCGGGTCGACTTTGCGCCGCTTGGCGGCAGCACCTTTTGCTCGCTTTGCCATCACCTCGCTCCCGCCACCCGAATTGTGAGATTGCCGTAATCGTCGACTGCCATGCGGTCGCCCGGCATCAGCACCGTGGTCGAGGCGTGCTCTTCGATGAGTGCCGGACCGCTAATTCTGTTGCCGGCGAGAAGCGCGGTTCGCCGATATGTCGGCGCGTTGCGAAAGCCGCCGTCAAACCAGGCTTTGCGTGTGCCGGCATAGGCCGATTTCGGTGGCGTGGCGGTACCCTTCCTGATTTTCTCCTGCGGCGGCTTTCGCATCAGGCCAGCCACAGTGACACGCAGGCTGACGATTTCCGCGTTCTCGTTTGGCGCCGAGGTGCCGTAGCGCCGCATGTGGTCGTTATCGAAATGTTGCTTGATCGCGGCACGATCCTGTTTCTGGAAGATGCGCATCGGCAATTCCACCGTCACGGGGTGCTCCTGGCCTATGTAGCGCATATCAAGCGCGCGCTTCACTGCGATCCGTTGCGGCTTGACGGAGGTGGCAGCGATCGCGTCGCGGCCCTTGTGCTCCAGTTCCTTGAACACGGCTTCAATCTCATCGAACGGCGCCTCCGCCAACAGCATCAGATGCGTGCGCACATAATCGTAGCGCAAATCAGAGAACAACATACCGAAGGCTGAGAATACGCCGGGCGCGCCAGGCACGATCACGTTGCGGATACCGATCTCACGCGCCACATCGACGGCGTGCAGCGGTCCGGCGCCGCCATAGGCCACCATGACGAAATCGCCGGCATCCAGGCCGCGCTCGGTGGTGACGCCTTTCACGGCGTAGGACATCGTCGTCGCGGCGATGCGCAGGATGCCGTCGGCGGCTTCGATCGCACTCATGCCCAGCGGCTTGCCAACCTTGACGAGCGCCTGCTCGGCCGCTCCGATATCGAGTTTCATTTCGCCGCCGAGAAAGCGATCCGCGGCCAGCCGTCCAAGCATCAGATTGGCGTCGGTTATGGTGGGGTGCTCGCCGCCCTGGCCGTAACAGGCCGGTCCCGGCTGCGCGCCAGCGCTCTGCGGGCCGACGCGCAGCAACCCGTCATCGGCGCGGGCGATCGAACCGCCACCGGTGCCGACCTCGAAAATATCCATCATTGCGATCTGTACCGGCAGAGCCTTGTCGTAACCGCCGATCAGCGCCGCGCCCGTGGTCAGCGCCTCGCCGTTGTAAATGACGCCAGCCTTTGCCGTGGTGCCGCCCATGTCGAATGCGATGGCGTTTTTGATGCCGAGCCGGTGACAAAGCGACTGCGTGCCGATGACCCCGGCGGCCGGGCCGCTCTCGAGCATACGAACGCATTGGGTCTGCGCCTGCTCGCTTTCATAGAGGCCGCCGGTCGATTGCACGATCAGAAACGACCCGTGAAAGCCGGCGCTGCGGATGTGGTCGTCGATCTCGCCGATGTAGCCGCGCACTTTAGGCCCGATATAGGCGTTAGCCGCGACCGTCGAACAGCGTTCGAACTCGCGGTACTCCTGCGATAATTCGTGCGATGCGCTGACAAACAGGTCCGGATGCCGCCTGGTCAAAAGCGCCTTGGCCCGGGTTTCGTGCCGCGGACTGGCGTAACAATTGATGAACATGATGGCGACTGCTTCGATGCCAAGCTGTTCGAGTTTTTCGCCCAGCGCCACCAAGCCGTCTTCGTCGAGCGGCGTGACCACTTCACCATCGGCGCGGATGCGCTCCTTGACCTCGAAGCGCAGCGCCCGTTCGATCAGCGGCGTGTGCTTTTGGAAATAAAGGTTGTAGGCGTCCGGACGATTGATGCGTCCGATCTCATAGACGTCACGAAAGCCGTCGGTTGTGATCAATGCGGTCTTGGCGCCGGTACGCTCCAATATCGTGTTGATCGCGACCGTCGAGCCATGCAGAAAAAGGCCGGCGGCGCCGTAATTGCTTCCCGCCTTTTCGACGCCCGAACTGATACCGTCGACCAGCCGATCCGGTGTCGAAAGCGCTTTGCCGAATGTCAGCGCTCCGCTCGTGTCGTCAAAGATCGCGATATCGGTGAATGTTCCACCGATATCGGCGGCGAGTCGCAAACGTCTCTCAGCCATACTCCCTCACGCAAGCTCGAGCGTTCCGACAGCGGCGCAGAACGCACCGTGGAGCTGCATCGACGTTCCGAAACGGGAAGGTCACCGATAGGAGCGAATCGATCGCAACTTGTATATTCTCAGTATAAAAATCCTATCCGCAGGCCCTGCCCTTTTCAATTGCAGCAGCCAAGCGGGATCGCCCAGGCGCGGCTCGAGCTTGCGGATGCGGTGCGCTCAGATCTCTTTCATGACTTGCGCATAGGCGATCAGCGCAAAGAGTGCCGTGCCCCCAACGACGTTCCCGGCAAGCACCGGAAGCGTGAATTGCGCCAGCACCCACAACCAGGATGCTTCGCCGTTGAAGACAAGAAGAAAAGCGCTCATGCTTCCGGCCACGATATGGACGAAACCGCCGGTCGCAATCAGATAGGTCATCAAAAAGATTACGAAGAACTGGGCGCTCTCGGCGCTTGGAATAAGCCACACCATTGCGGCAATCAGAAAACCGGCTGCAATGCCTCTAAAGAACATTTCGTAGAAATTGTAGCCGATGAGATGACGGGAAAGCTCAAGCATCCCGTTATAAAGATCGGTCTCGAGCACGGGCGTGAACGTCGAAAACAACGCCGCGAACAACGTTCCCGCGAAGTTCGCGGTAAAAACGATCGCCCACATGCGGGCCAATAGCGCCAGATGTCGGGCATTGAATTTTGCGATCACCGGCAGCACCGCCGTCACCGTGGTTTCGGTGAACAGCTGCTGCCGCGACATCACGACCATGACGAATCCTGCGGGATAACCCAAACCGGTGATCAACAGACGCCACGGCGCGTCCGGCAAGTGAACCTGCAGAATGGCCGAGGCCAACAGCGAAAAACTGATCGACATCCCGGCAGCGACGCCCGACCACCAAAGCGACACAAACGGCCGGGCCATTTCCTCGTCGCCCTGCCGGCGCACGATTTCATAAATGACCGGTGTTCGCGGAGTGGAACGCTCCTCGATGTCCTCGACTTCGCGGTTCGTGATAGCGTGATTGGCTTCGCTGTCACCGGCGTCCCGCCGCGAACGCCCTTTGGTCTTGCGACCGGCTTCCGCGGCATGACCGTGGGATCGGTTCATCTCCGCATAACGCAGGCTTGCAGCATTCGTTCAGAGGCGGCACCCCGGGCAGGCTGCCGGCGAGCTGCAAGATCGCTGCAATGGCCCGCCAGTGCGTTGCACTGGCCCGGATCGGAACCACACCGGCCTGCAAGAAGACGCGCAGCTGCGCGTTATCCCGGGTTATTTGCTCTGTGGGACCTCGTCGACGAAGAATGAGATGCCCGGTGCGAATGCGTACCTTTGGCTCGTTCTGTTCTTTTCGCGAAACATTTGTCTCCCATCTTCACGGCCTCAGGACCATATGTCGCCAAGGCGTGTCGCCTCGCGGCGGCGAAACCATATTGAACTGCGGCCTGTCTTATCTGCTGGCATTGCATTGGGTCCGGCTCCTGGCCGCTTTGTGCGAAGGCGTAATTTGACATCAGCAAAACAAGGCCGGTTACAAGTGCGAACCTCGGCATGGCTACTCCGTACTGCTGCGTTTGTGGCTGCGTCAGTGTGAACTTGCCGCGAGGCTTTTGGTTGCGGCCGCCTCGCTGAGGTGTATTCGTCGTTTTGGAAGTGTCGCGGTACGCAAGGGCAACCCACGGACGATTAGTTGTGGAAACGCGGGTCAATAATCCACATCGCCACAAAATTGCCCTTCGAGCGCCATCAGTCGCGACATATCCTGCTCGGGTCGGACCTAGCGTTCCCCTTTTTTTGAACGGAAGGACGGGACGCGAAAGCCGCAAACGGGCCGACAACCCGACCAATGCCGTCCAAGAAAACGGCACGTCAGGGGGACGAAGGCAAAGCCGCTGGTTACTCACCTGGCCGGCGGCTTTGCTATGTCCGGAATCCGTCGTGCGGAATACGTCGCGTATCGGACTGTTCCGCGACGCTGGCGAACGAAATCGCCGAGCCGGCGTGGCTCAACGCAGCCTCGAACTTTGCAGAATGCGCTCGTCGCTTTTGGGCAGGAGCAGGGCCGACGATCAGAGCGACGGAGCGATCAATTCGCATTCTGCAAAGCCGATCTGTGCACTCCTCACCGGCAAAATTGTCGAAGCGGCAAAATTGATCCATTCTGCACCGGGGAAGCGGGGCAAACCGAATGACGGAGAAGGAAAAGGCCGCGCTGGTCTCGATCGCCGCCTCGGCCGGCTTGACCGCGGCGAAGGGAATCGTCGGCGTCCTCACTGGCTCGCTGGCAATCCTGTCTGAAGCGGGGCACTCTCTGATCGACCTCTCCGCAACGGTCTTGACCTACTTCGCCGTGCGGATTTCCGGCAAACCGGCCGACGCCGAACACCATTACGGCCACGGCAAGATCGAGAGTGTCACCGCGCTCGCCGAGACGGCGTTGTTGTTCCTGCTGACCGGCATCGTTGTTTTCGAAGCGGCGCAGCGGCTCATCGGCACACATGCGCAGGCGGTCGACGCTACGATTGCGGCATTTGCCATCATTGCGGCGTCCATCGTGATCGATTTTTTTCGCGCGCGGACGCTCAAGCGCGTCGCGGACGCGACCGCAAGCGAAGCGCTGGAAGCCGATGCGCTGCATTTCCGATCCGATATGTGGTCGTCGATCGCGGTGCTGATCGGACTATCCGGTGTGGCGCTCGGCTATGCCTGGGCGGATGCCGCAGCGGCGCTGGTGGTGGCGGTGTTTATCTGCATCGCCGGATACCGCCTCGGCCGCCGCACCATCGAGACGCTGACCGATACCGCCCCGGCGGGCGTGAGCGAGCGCGTCGCCGCAATCGCGCGCCAGGTGCCTGGCGTTGTCGCGGTCGAACGGGTGCGCGTCCGCCCGGCCGGCGCTGTGCTGTTTGTCGAGCTTTCTGTAGGCATCAGCCGCACGCTGCCGCTCGACCGCCTCACCACGATCAAGCAACAATTGACTAGCGCGATCCGCGGCGAGATGCCGGCGGCCGAACTCACCATCACGACCGAGCCCAAAGCGCTCGATAATGAAACGGTGCGCGAGCGCGTGATGGTGATCGCGCGCGATCTCGGACTGGCCATTCATCACGTTGCGGTACAGAACATCGGCGGCCGCCTATCGGTGTCGGTCGATCTCGAAATCGACGGTTCGCAGCCGCTCGCCAGCGCGCATGACGTCGCAAGCCGCCTCGAAGAAGCGATCCGGCGCGAGCTTGGACCCGACGTGGAAGTTGAAACCCATATCGAGCCATTACCCGCCGATCTATTGGCCGGCCGCGATGCCGATCCGGCACGAATCGCGGAAGTTCGTGAGCATTTGGCTTCACTCGCAGCGGAGCTTCCCGCGCTCGGGGAGATTCATGACGTACGGGTGCGGGAGACTGCCGCCGGCGAAATCGTCAATTTTCACTGTCAGGTGAATCCCACGCTTTCGGTCAGCGCCGTACATGACGCCGTCGATGCGCTTGAGCGCAGGCTGCGCCGCCAGTTTCCCAAAATTCAGCGCGTGATCGGCCACGCCGAACCCAGGCGCTGACCACCCGATACAAGTTTCAACCGATACCGGGGACGATCGCGACCACGCGGCGTGCGCTTGGATCCACGATGACCAGCTGATCGCCAACACGCACATAGTCGTCGCCCTGGTAACCGCCGATCACCGATGAAATCTGTGGCGGAAGCTTTTGCAGTTCCACCTGTTGTGGCACGGCGGCGCCGATCGCGACGGAGAAGTCGACGCTTTGCAACTGAGCGGCAGGCTTACCGGCGAAATAGGCCCTAATTTGCTCGCGCTGCGCATCGGTCAGCTTCAGCGCCGTGGCGCTTCGCTCGATCTCGGCCGCTTCGCCGCTCGAATTCTGCCCGGAGCCGGCGGCGGAATTCTGCTGCGGCGTGACGGTTTTATTTTTTCCGGCCTCGCTTTCGCCCGAGCCCTGATTAGCCAGCACCCCGGTTGACGGCGACGGCGTCTGACGCGTCGCACCGCCCAGCTGTCCGGTCGGGGCGGTCACGAAGGCCCAGGTCAGGACACCCGCAAACAACACGATTGCGACGGCCGCACCCCACATCATCGTCTGCCGGGTGCCGCGGCGCTGTTCGCGGCGCGGCAAATCGGGAACATTCGGCGTCATGGTTGCCTCCTGCGCAAAGAACGCCAATCATTGCCGCGACGTTCCGCATCCCTTTCCGCCCCTAACGCTCGCTTCTTTCTTTCCATGAGCGTCCAAACCCATTAGATCAGCGGCATCATGCGCACTGAAGAACCCAGACCTGTCCGGCTCGAGGACTACCGCCCGCCGGATTGGCGGATCGGAACCGTCGACCTCGATGTCGCGCTGCACCCCACCGCAACGACGGTCAGAGCCAAACTCTCGGTCAGCCCCAACGGCGCAGCCGCACCGGCGCCTCTCGTGCTTGACGGCGACGAGCTGACACTGCGCTCAATTCGCTTAGACGGTAAGCCGCTGCCGGCCGAAAGCTTTGTCGCCACTCCGGATCGGCTCACCATTGCGCAGGCGCCGCAGCGGCCGTTCGAGCTCGAGATCGAAACCGTGCTCGATCCGACCAACAACACCAAGCTGATGGGGCTTTATCGCGCCGGCTCGACCTATTGCACGCAATGCGAGGCCGAAGGATTTCGCCGGATCACCTATTTCCTCGACCGGCCCGACGTCATGGCCGTCTACACGACCCGGATAGAAGCCGACAAGGCGGAGGCAGCCGTCCTTCTCTCCAACGGCAATCTCCTCGCGCATGGCGAGGTACCCGGCACCGCGCGGCATTTCGTGGTTTGGCATGATCCGTTTCCGAAACCGTCCTACCTGTTTGCCCTGGTCGGCGGCAATCTCGGCTGTGTCAGCGACAGCTTCACCACGATGTCCGGGCGCAACGTCAGGCTCGCTATTTACGTCGAACCGGGCAAGGAGGACCGGTGCGGTTACGCAATGGACAGCCTCAAGCGCGCCATGCGCTGGGACGAAGCCACGTTCGGGCGTGAATATGACCTCGACATTTTCATGATCGTCGCCGTCTCCGCCTTCAATATGGGCGCGATGGAAAACAAGGGGCTGAATGTCTTTAATGACAAATACGTTCTTGCCTCGCCAGCGACCGCGACCGACGGCGATTACGCCGGCATCGAAGCGGTGATCGCCCACGAATATTTCCACAATTGGACCGGCGATCGCATCACCTGCCGAGACTGGTTTCAGCTTTGTCTGAAGGAAGGCCTCACCGTCTTTCGCGATCAGGAGTTCACCGCCGATCAGCGCTCGCGCGCCGTCGAACGTATCAGCGATGTGCGCGAGCTGCGCGCATCCCAGTTCGTCGAGGACGCCGGACCCCTTGCTTATCCGGTGCGGCCTACCCTCTATCACGAGATCAACAACTTCTACACCGCTACCGTCTATCAGAAAGGCGCCGAGGTCGTGCGCATGATCAAGGCGCTGCTTGGCCCGCAAGCCTTCCGCGTCGGCATGGACCTCTATTTCACGCGCCACGACGGCCACGCGGCGACCGTCGAGCAGTTCGTGCAATGTTTCGCCGAGGTCAGCGGCCGCGATATGAGCCAGTTCATGCGCTGGTACTCGCAAGCCGGCACCCCGGAGATCCAGGTCGCGCCGTTTTATGACTCCGCCGCCCGCAGTTTGCGGCTCGACATTACCCAGATCGTGCCGCCAACACCGGCACAACCGAACAAGGAGCCGATGCTGGTTCCGCTTGCGCTTGGTCTGGTCGGGCGCAACGGCGACGATCTACCGCTGCTGCTCGATGGGCGGCCGCTGACGCGCGGTGTGATCGAAGCGACGGGAGCGAGTCAATCGTTTCTGTTCAGCGATGTGCGGGAACGCCCGGCGCTCTCACTCAATCGCGCCTTCTCGGCGCCCATCAAGCTAAGTCTGCCAATGGAGGCCGACGAGCTGCGCTTTCTGGCTGCGCACGATTGCGACCCGTTCAACCGCTGGCAGGCGGTCCAGACCCTGGCGATGGCGCTCCTCAAGAGCAACGTCGCTGCGATTCGCGCTGGCGGCGAGCCACGCCTCGACCGCGGATTAATGGATGCGCTCGGCGCGATAGTCAAAGACACGGCATTGGAGCCGGCCTTCATCGCTTTGACGCTATCACCGCCGAGCGAGGCTGATATCGCGCGCGAAATCGGCTCCGACGTAGACCCTGACGCTATCTATGCAGCGCGACGAAAATTGCGCGCGGCGATCGGCGAGCAGCATGGCGCAATGCTGACGGGCACCTACGCGCGGATGATGGCTGCCGGCCCCTACCAGCCGGATGCGCAGAGTGCCGGACGGCGCGCGCTGAAAAATGCCTGTCTCGATTTTCTGGCGCTGACCGAAACCGACGCGGCGATCGCCCGCGCGTTGCGCCAATATCGCGAAGCCGACAATATGACCGACCGAATGGCGGCGTTGGAAACGCTTGCGGCTCATAATCGTCCCGAACGCGCGGCGGCATTCGATGACTTCTACGCCCGTTACGCGGATGACCCCCTCGTGATCGACAAATGGTTTGCGCTGCAGGCAGTCATCCCGGAGCCGATCACACTCGACCGCGTGCGCACCTTGACCCGCCATCCTGCCTTCTCGGCCGCCAACCCCAACCGCATCCGGGCGTTGATCGGAGTCTTTGCGCAAGCCAATCAGACCCAATTCAACCGCCGCGACGGAGCCGGTTATGATTTCGTCGCCGATTTCGTCCTCGAGCTCGACCCGAAGAACCCGCAAGTCGCCGCCCGTCTGATGAGCGCGTTCCGCTCGTGGCGTGCGCTGGAAGCGCAGCGACGCGGACGCGCCGAAGCGACGCTGCGCCGCGTTGCGGCGATCCAATCGCTGTCGCCTGACGTACACGACATCGTCGCGCGCACGCTCGCCGACAATTGAAATTGCCCAGCCCTTTGATTTGACTCAATTTTGAGTCGCCGCCATGTGCGGTGAATGTGCGGCAACGCAGATCCAACGGCAAAGTCGATGCGCCGGCTGGATTTCGCAGTGCAAAATACTTTGGACATTTCTTAAAAAAATATTGACGCGAGACTCTCGACAAATCAGCGCGCATCGATTCTATTGAGATGATTCGGAGAGCGCGGCACATCTCCGAAGGGGTCGGGGCAATCATCCGAACGGAGGCAGGCGATGGCGCGCGCCACTATGGCGAGTGCGTCTCTACGTTCCGATTCGATCAAAGGGTTGGCGGAATCGATTGCCAACCCTGCCTATCGGCGCCTCTTGAGCGCCGAGCCACTGTTGCGGCGCGCCGTTCCAGTTCTCATCATTGCCTTCATGCTGACGGTGTGCATCGGCGCCGCCGTGCAAGTACTGGAACATCGCCGGCAAGCGGTATTCGAGGCGAAACAAAACATCGCGGCGCTGGCCGATCACTTCGCCACGGTTTTTGAACGCCGCGGCCGCGACGGTCGCTCGCCATGGCCGCGCACGTCGGAAGCTTTGGCGGCCTCACTTCCCGATTGGGCGGGAGGCGGCGGCCGGCGCGTGCTGGTGGCCGATGCCGACGGCAATATCGTCGCCAACTTGCCGAACAATCCGGCAATCGCCGGACGATCGCTGCTTGACGTGCTTGGCCCGCTGCAACCACTGACGACGTTCGGCGCCGATGCCGGCACCCGGGAAATCGCGCTTGGCAACGGCCAAGCTGCTTACGCAGCCGTTCGGGCGCTGAAAAATCCGATCGGGCTGTTAGCGGTCGTACAAGCCCAGGACGATGCGCTCGCAAACTGGCGCTCGATCACGGCTCTGACCATCACGCTCCTCGCCACCACCGGCTTTGTAGTCTTGATTCTCGGCTTCGCCTTTCATTGGCAGGCTACCCGCGCCCGCGAAGCCGATCTCATCAACGATACCGTGCGCGGTCGGGTCGACACCGCGCTTAATCGCGGGCGCTGCGGGCTGTGGGATTGGGATCTCGCCCGCGGCCGCGTGTTCTGGACCCACTCGATGTACGAAATGCTGGGGCTGCCGCACAAAGACGAACTTCTGACATTCGGCGAAGTCGACGCGCTGGTGCACAAGGACGACATCGATCTTTATGAGCTGGCAACCCGATTGGCCGACGGCAAGGTGCAATCGATCGACCATGCCTTCCGTATGCGCCATGCCCACGGCCGCTGGCTATGGTTGCGCGTGCGCTGCGAACTAACGCGCCAGGAGGGCGAGGTCGGCCCTCACCTCATCGGCATCGCGGTCGACATCACCGAACAAAAGAATCTGGTTGAGCGCACGGTGGCGGCCGATTTGCGGTTGCGCGACGCGATCGAGACCATCCCGGAAGCCTTCGTACTTTGGGATGCAGAAAACCGGCTGGTGCTTTGCAATTCCAATTTCCAGGAACTGCACCAGCTGCCCGATGAAGCGGTTGTAGCGGGGACTTCCTACGAGACCATCGTTGCGACCGGCAGAAAGCCGCTCATTCGTACCACGGTCGCCCATGACAGCGAGCCGCGCGGCGCGCGCACCTTCGAGGCCCAACTCGAGGACGGGCGCTGGATGCATATCAGCGAGCGGCGCACCAAAGACGGCGGCTATGTTTCGGTCGGAACCGACATTACCAAGATCAAGCAGCACGAGCAGAAATTGATCGAGGGCGAAAAGCGCCAGCGCGCGACCATTGTCGACTTGCGCAAATCCCAGCAGACGCTGGAGCGGCAGACCGCCGAACTTGCGGATCTCGCCGAAAAATACGCGGAAGAAAAAACCAGGGCCGAGGAAGCCAACCAGGCGAAATCGAAATTTCTCGCCAATATGAGTCATGAATTGCGCACGCCGCTCAACGCGATCATCGGTTTTTCCGAGATCATGGAATCGGCAATGTTCGGCCCGCTCGGCGCCGAGAAATACATCGAATATTCGCGCGATATCCGTGAAAGCGGCGAGTATCTTCTGGACGTCATCAACGACATTCTCGACATGTCGAAGATCGAAGCCGGCGGAATACGGTTGTCGCCGGAAACGGTCGCGCTCGACTCCGTGCTTGCCGATTGCATTCGCGTGGTGTCGACCCGCGCCGGCGAAAAACGGCTCGCGGTCAAAGCCGAAGTCGAACCTGGTATCGAGCTCAAGGCCGACCGCCGCGCGCTCAAGCAGATCACGCTCAATCTTTTGTCCAATGCGGTCAAATTCACCCCGGACGGCGGCGCTGTGACGGTGCAAGGGCGTTTGCGCGCCGGAACCGTGATCATCGGCATCCAGGACAACGGGATCGGCATACCGCCGCAAGCGCTGCAAAAGCTCGGACGGCCGTTCGAGCAGGTTGAGAGTCAGCTGACCAAGCGCCACCAGGGCTCCGGTCTCGGGCTGGCAATCGCGAAGTCGCTGATCGAGCTCCACGGTGGCGCCATGCGCATTCGTTCGCGGCTTGGCCGAGGCACCCTGGTGATGGTGCGGCTGCCGGCCCAAGCGCCCGCTGCGATGTCAGTGGAGCACATTGAAGCCGCAGCTTGAACTTAAAGCGCCGGTTTGCGCCAGATTGGCCCGTCAGGGTGGGCCGAGAATTCTGATGAACGACGCCCGCACCGCACGCTGGGTGTCAACGAGATGGGCCGAAAGCGTCGCAAAATCCGGCAAATCGGCCGCGCGCGCCAGTAGCGCCAATATCCCCGCACTCGCGGCCTGCGGCTCGAAACTCGCAGGCAGGCAGAGCCGGAGAATTTGTGTCAGATCGTGAAACAATCGGACCGCCGGACGCAGCACCGCGCCATCCTGAGGGCTCAAAACTCCGAGGCGCTCGGCTTTTTCCAACGTGCGCGCAGTCGATGTGTCGAGGATGTCCGGGAGTTCCGCGGCATGCACGAGTTGCAGATATTGCGCAATGAACTCGATGTCGATCAGACCCCCGGCGGCATATTTCAGATCCCACGGATCGGCGTCGCCCTTCTCCTTGGCGATGGCGCCGCGCATGTCGATGACGTCGCCGGCGGTGGCGGGGGTATCTCTTCGCCGGCAAAGAACCTCGCGAATGACTGCTTCGATCCTGGCCGCAAATTCCGGCGCTCCGGAAACCACACGAGCGCGGGTCAGGGCCATATGCTCCCAGGTCCAGGCCTCATGGTCCTGATAGTGCTTAAAGCCGTCGATCTGAGTGGCGACCGGACCGGAGCGGCCCGATGGGCGTAACCTCATATCGACCGGATAGAGCACGCCATAATTGGTTTGAACGGTAAGGGCGCCGATCATGCGTTGCGTCAAGCGCGCGAAATATTGGCTGCCGTGGAGCGGACGCTTGCCGTCAGACTGCGGACGGTCCTGGTCGAAGTCGTAGACCACAATAAGATCGAGATCGGAATTCGCAGTCATTTCACGAGCGCCAAGCCGGCCGAGCGCCAGCACCGCGCTTTGTCCACTCCTGACGGAGCCATGTAGCTTGGCAAACTCTGCTTGCGCCCAGCGGTGCACCGCGTTGAGGAGGACATCGGCCAGCCGGGCGAATGTTTCGCCGGCCTGCTCGGCCGACAATGAGCCGGAAATGATGCGCGCGCCGATGAGAAACATGTGTTCCTGACCGAACAGGCGAATGGCATCCAGCATCGCTTCGAAGCCCTCAGTGTCGGCAAGAGAGCGCTCAAGGCTGTCGCGCAGGCGAACTTCGTCAGGCAGCGCGCCGAAAAATCCGGGATCGACCAGGGCGTCGATGAATTGCGGGTGGCGCGCGAGGATGTCGGCCAGCCGCGGCGCGGTCCCGATGATCGACGCGACAAACCGGATCAGTTCCGGGTTTTGCCGCAACAAAGAGAACAGACGGCCGCCGGCGCGCAGCCCGGCTAAAAAACGGTCGAAGGCGGCAAAGCCGGCATCGGGATTTTCCGCACGCGACAATTCGTTGAGGATGATGGGTATCAGCTCGACGAGGTTGTCACGGGCTTGCTCGCCGCGAAGCGCGCGGTACGCTCCGCTTCGCCAATTTCGCACCGCCTCGACGATCTCCGGCGCGCGACGAAAGCCTGCTTGCGTCAATCGTTCGAACAATTCGCCATCGCGCTCAGACGCTTCGAAAGAAAGCCTCTGCTGCGCGACGAGCAATTCGGGACCGCGTTCGAACAGCCTGACATAGTGTCGTTCGACTTTGCGTAAATGCGCGACCAGCACGTCGGCGAAGGCGTCGCGCGATGAAAATCCGAGAAATCGCGCAAAAGCATCGAGCGCTTCCGGGGTCGTGGGCAGCGTATGCGTCTGTTCGTCGGCCATCATTTGCAGACGATGCTCGACACCGCGCAGGAAATCGTAAGCGGCCGCAAGCTCGTCGCGCGCCTGCGCGTCGATCCAGCCGTCGCCCGCGAGCGCCGAAAGCGTGACGATGGTGCCCCGGTCGCGCAATTCGGTGTGCCGTCCACCGGCAATCAGCTGCTGAGTTTGAACAAAGAATTCAATCTCGCGAATGCCACCCCGTCCAAGCTTTATGTTGTGACCCTCGACGGCGATCTCGCCATGACCGCGATAGGCATGGATCTGCTGCTTCATTTCATGGACATGCGCAATCGCGGCATAGTCGAGATATTTGCGCCATATGAACGGCGACAGATCGTGCAGCAGTCGTTCGCCGGCGGCGATATCGCCGGCGCAAGCTCGCGCTTTGATCAGCGCCGCCCGCTCCCAGTTCTGGCCGCGGCCTTCGTAGTAATCGAGCGCGGCGGCGGTCGAGATCGCGATCTGGGTCGACGATGGATCCGGCCGCAACCGCAAATCGACACGGAATACGTAGCCGTCGGCGGTGCGCGTCTGCAGGATCTTGATCAGATCGCGCGTCAAGGCGATGAAGAACGGCGCCGGTTCGATGTCTTGCGCAAGCCGGGCATCGGCATCGAAGAAAATCATCAGATCGATATCGCTTGAGAAATTAAGCTCGCCGGCCCCCATTTTGCCCATGGCGAGAACGATGTAGCCCGATCCGGAGTTGAGATTTTTCAGCTGAGCGGATCTCAGCTTTTTTTGGCGCACCGCATCTTTAAGCACATAGTCAACCGCAAGGCCGACCGCAGTATCGGCGAGCCGGGTCAGCGCGGCGGTGATCTGAGCTAGCTCCCACACGCCGCCAATATCGGCCAGCGCGATCAACAGCGCGGCCTCAGTCTTCATCTCGCGCAGAATCCGCATCAGCTCGGGCTGCGAGCGCGCACCGGCAGCGGCGGCTTTGGTTTTTTGGATAAGCGCGTCGAGACTTTTAGCCGGATCGGCGCCGAGCAGGCGCAAGAGCCGCGATGGGTTCGATGTAATGGCTCCCCACAGATAGGGCGCTGTCTCCACAATCCCGCCGACGACTCGCGCCAAGGCTGGATTACCGCGCACCAGCTCCGCAAGCGATTTGCCGACCGATTGTGGGCGTGCCTCAGCAAGCCAAGCGGCGATCCGTGCCGCGGCTTCCGCCCTGGGCTGCGGCAGCATCGCGCCAAAACGGTAGACCAGCCCAGCCTGATTGCGTGTGTGCTTTGGCCGCTTGACGGCGGGGCGGCGCGTCATCCCCTGCCCGCACTGGCGCCCGGACCCGCCCGCGGCAAAGCGATGGTCGTTCGCAATCCGGGTTGGTTGTCCTCAAGCTTGAGCTCGCCGCCGTGGAGCCGCGCCACCGCTGAAGCGAGGCTCAGTCCCAAGCCCGAGCCTGGTTCGGATCGGCTTTGCTCAAGTCGAACGAAGCGCTCCACCACCCGACTGCGATCGGCATCGGGAATGCCAGGTCCGCGATCGGCAACGCTAAGCGTGATGCGCTCGCCGTCATTGCCGGCCTGGACTACAATTTCCGCGGGGACGCCGTTCACCTTGCCGTTCGGCCCGGCATATTTGATCGCATTGTCGATGAGATTGGCCAAAGCCTGACTGACCAGCTCTCGATTGCCGCGGACCGGCGCCGCAGCGGCTGCTTCGATCTTCAGCGCAATTCCCTTCTCGTCGGCAACGGGTTCGTAAAGCTCGCCGACGTCGCGGGCGATTTCTGAGGCGTCGAATTCGGTCATGTTCTCGCGCGCTTGCCCGGATTCGGCGCGGGCGATCATCAAAAGTGCGTCGAAGGTCCGAATAAGGTCGTCGGATTCGGCGATGGTAGACTCCAGTGCGGCCCGATAGCCCGCCTCCCCGGTGGCGCTGCGCAAGGCCTGTTCGCAGCGATTGCGCAGCCGCGTCAGTGGTGTCTTAAGGTCGTGGGCGATGTTGTCGGAAACCTCCTTAAGCCCGCGCATCAAGGCTTCGATCCGCTCCAGCATCGCGTTCACATTGTCGGCAAGCCGGTCGAGCTCGTCGCCGCTGCCGGCAACCGGCAAACGCCCGGAGAGATCGCCCGCCATGATGGTCTGCGCGGTGCCGGTCATGGCGTCGATGCGGCTGAGGATACGACGGCTGACAAAGAATCCCCCGACCAGACCGAGCACGATGACGAGCGCCAGCGACCACTGGCCGGCATTGACCACGATGCCGAACAAACGTTCGCGTTCTTCGAGATCGCGGCCGACCAAGAGATGAAAGCCACCGGGGAGCTGCACCACGCGCACCAGCGCCCGATGCTCGGCGCCTTCGGGGGCTTCCAAACGATGATAATTGGTTTCGAGCCAGCCCGGACGATCGAGCACGCCAGGTTGCAATGACCCGACATTGCCGGCGAGACCCTCGCCGCTTGGCGTCGTCACCAAGTACAGACTCGACCCGGGGCGGCGCGAACGCACATCGACCACGATGACCAGCCGCCGCAGCCCGCCTTGTCCGTACTGCTCCGATAGTCCGCTCACCTCGCCGTTCACGGTGGCGGTGATCTGCTCAGTAATCAGACGGCGGGTGTTCAGCGCGAAGTAAGCCAGGAGAGATGCTGCGAACAGAACGAAAATACCGAGATAGACGAGCGTCAGCTTGAACGCCGTGGTGCGGAGAAGTTTGCCGAGGGCGGTCACGTCAGTTGATCTCGGTTTCGGAGAAATCGTCTTCCCAGAACTCGAGCGCTGCCCGTTTGCCGCTCTGCTGGTTTGAAGCTTCGGCGCGGCGCAACTCGACGCGGCGAATCTTGCCGGAAATGGTCTTCGGCAACTCGGCAAACTCGAGCCGGCGCACGCGCTTGAACGGCGCCAGGCTCGCCCGGCAGTGGCGGAAAATCGATAGCGCGGTGGCGCGATCCGGTTCGTGCCCGGCGGTCAGCGCAAGAAAGGCTTTCGGCACCGCAAGCCGCATCGGATCGGGCGACGGCACCACTGCGGCTTCGGCGACGGCGGGATGTTCGATCAAAACGCTTTCGAGCTCGAACGGACTGATCCGATAATCGGAGGATTTGAAGACGTCGTCGGCGCGCCCGACGTAAGTCAGGTATCCGTCGTCATCG
>JBQCCX010000020.1:0-15334 GCA_051961815.1 Xanthobacteraceae bacterium | reverse complement strand
TCGGCGACGCTGCGATCTGGCCAGCAGGCTGCGCTCGGCGACGATCTGCGCGAATTGATGGATGCGCTGTCAATCGATCGCGCGGTGCTTGCCGGCTACGATTGGGGCGGGCGCGCCGCCTGCATCGTGGCGGCGCTGTGGCCCGAGCGCGTGCGCGGGCTCGTCACCGTCAACGCTTACAATATCCAGAACATTCCCGGCGCCGAAAAGCCGGCGTCGCCGGGACAAGAGCACCGGCTCTGGTATCAGTGGTATTTCCAGATGCCGCGCGGGCGGGCCGGAATCGAGGCCAACCGGCGGGAGCTGTGTCGACTGCTATGGCGCTTGTGGTCGCCGCATTGGTCGTTCGATGAGGCAACCTTCGAACGCAGCGCCGCGTCGTTCGACAATCCGGATTTCGTCGCCGTGACGATCCAGTCCTACCGCCACCGTTACGGCAATGCCGCGGGCGACCCCAAACTCGAGGAGATCGAGCGCCGGCTGGCGCTACAGCCCAAAATCACAGTCCCGACGATTGCCTTGCAGGGCGAAGCCGACGGCGTTCATCCAACCGAGAGCTCCGCACATCACGCCGCATTCTTTGCCGGATCCTACCAGCGCCGCCTGCTGCCGCGGATCGGGCACAACCCGCCGCAGGAAGATCCGAAAAGCTTCGCCGCTGCCGTTATCGAATTGATGCGGGCATAGGCGGATCGAAGCGATGAGCAGCCCGTGACCATCAAGCTTGTCCTCGTCGCCGCCTGCGCGTTGATCGATATCGACGGGCGGGTCCTGATCGCGCAGCGCCCGCCGGACAAAGCGATGGCGGGACTCTGGGAATTTCCCGGTGGCAAAGTCGAAACCGGCGAGCGGCCGGAGCAGACGCTTATTCGCGAACTCGGCGAGGAATTGGGAATAACGGTGCGGGAAGATTGTCTCGCGCCGCTGACTTTCGCGAGTCATCTCTATCCTGATTTTTATTTGTTGATGCCGCTCTATGTCTGCCGGCGCTGGGACGGCTTCGTTCAGCCGATGGAAGCGCAGCAACTCAAATGGGTGCGGCCGCACGACCTGCGCCAGTATCCGATGCCGCCAGCCGATGAACCGCTGATCGCGCATCTCACTGCGCTGATCTAGCTCTTTTGCGCCTCAGCGACCGGCCTTCTCGCCGGCGGAGATTTCGTGCGTTCCAAGCGCCTCGGCGAGCCGAAGCTTTGCCGATCCGGGTCGCAGCGGCTGTTGTTGATCCGGATGCGGCGCCCAGCCCGACAACCAGACGACGTCAAAGCTGGCGCGAATGCGACCATCCCCGTCGGCAAAACGCCGGGCGTATATCTCGGCCATGCGCATGAGCGTCTTGCGGCGCAGCGGCACGCGACGGCGCGCCACCAGCGGATTGGTGGCGCCCATGCGGCGCAGGTCGTGCATCAGAGCGAAGGCCGAGTCGTAACGCGCGATCACGCGCTCGACGTCAATCACCGGCAGGGCAAAGCCCGCACGCTGCAGCAACGCGCCGAGTTGGCGCAGATCGGCGAATGGCGCCACCCGCGGCGACACGCCGCCGTCGATTTCGCTTTCGGCTTCGGCAAAGGCCTGGCGGAGCTCGATGAGGGTTTCGCCGCCAAACAGCGCCGCTACAAACAGTCCATCCGGTTTGAGCGCGCGGCGGATTTGCGCCAGTACGCCCGGCACGTCATTGGCAAAATGCAGCGCCAAGCCGGAGACCACGAGGTCCAGGCTCGTGTCGCGAAACGGCAGCGCTTCTTCGTCGGCGACGACGAACGGCTTGCCGCGTGCAATCACATCGGCGCCGACGATCGTTCCCACCACGTCGAGCTTGCGCAGCGAGGCGCGCACTGCGTCGCCTGGCGTGCCGAGGTCGACGGCGATATCGAAGCGGCGCAGGACCATGCCGAGACGATCGGCAAGCTCGCCGGCGACATGGTCGAGCAAAAAATCCGCCGGCGGCAGCGTTGTCGCGCGTAAGCGGCGGCGCCGGTGCAGCGAACGATCGAAAACGATCGGGCTCTCGCTCATTGCGTCATTGTCTCATGTTCGTGAGCATGTGTCGCCGTGCCGGCCCGATGACAATCGCGGGCGAGCTCGCTAGCGTGGCCGTCATGCTGTCCGACGGCAACATTCTTCCGGCTCCGCTCCGGCGCGTCGCAAGCGCGGCCCATTCGGCATTGCGTCGCGTGCTTGATCTGGCGCTGCCGCCACTCTGCGCGGCGTGCCGTGCACCGGTCGAGGGCCGCGGGGTCTGTCCGGCGTGCTGGTCGAAGCTGTCATTCATTACGCGGCCCTATTGCGAGCGGCTCGGCACCCCTTTCGTCTACGATCCCGGCCCCGGCATCTTGTCGATGGAGGCGATCGCCGATCCACCCGCTTACAACCGCGCTCGCGCCGCGGTGCGGTTCGACGAGATTTCGCGGGCGCTGGTGCACGCGCTCAAATATGGCGATCGACTTGATCTGGCGCCAATGATGGGCCGCTGGATCAGCCAGGCCGGACGCGAGCTTCTTGCCGAAGCGGACGGTTTGGTTGCGGTGCCCCTGCATTGGCGGCGCTTATGGGCGCGCCGGTTCAATCAATCGGCCGTACTGGCCGCGACCGTATCGCGCCAAACCGGCGTGCCGGTCGCCGCCGGCGCGCTCAAGCGGATCAAGCCAACCGCGCAGCAGGTCGGCCTGTCGCGAACCGAACGCGCGGCAAATGTCCAGGGCGCCTTCCGCGTGCCGGCCGACGGCAAGGCCGCGGTAACCGGACGCCGGCTGGTTCTGATCGATGACGTGCTGACATCGGGGGCAACCGTCGGCGGCTGTGCCCGAGCCCTTTTGCGCGCTGGAGCCGCCAATGTCGATGTGCTGGTTTTTGCCAGGGTTGCCGAGCCGGCACGAACGTCCATATAAGACTTTGCTAAAAATTGCGACCGATCATGGCCAAGATCGATATTTATACGGTTCGTTATTGCCCCTATTGCCAGGACGCCAAGGAACTCCTTTCGCGTAAGGGCGTGAATTACCATGAGATTGACGTCACTGGAAAACGGGACGTTCGCAAGGAAATGATCCAGCGCGCCAACGGCCGGAGCACCTACCCGCAGATTTTCGTCGGCGCGACCCATGTCGGCGGCTGCGACGATCTCTATGCTCTGGAGGAATCGGGCAGGCTTGATTCGCTGCTTGCCGAGGCGAAGGAATCATGAGCGCCGCAGAGCGGTTAAGCTTCAATGCCGCAACGATTCAAATGCGATCGGGACTTGATCCGGCGGCCAACCTCGCTGCGGCATTGAAGCTTATCGATAAGGCCAAAGACGACGGCGCCGATTACGTGCTCACGCCGGAAATGACGAATATCCTGGCGGCAAAACGCGAGCAGTTGTTCGCAAAGATTGTCGCCGAAGAGCAGGATGTCACGCTGGCGACCTTGCGCGAAGTCGCGCGCAAACTGGCGATCTACGTGCATGTTGGCTCGCTGGCGATCAAGGCATCGCCAGAAAAAGCCGCAAACCGCTCCTTTCTCATCGACCGCAAGGGCGATGTGGCCGCCCGTTATGACAAGATTCACATGTTCGACGTCGATCTCGCGGGTGGCGAAAGCTACCGGGAATCGAACACCTATCGGCCGGGCGAACTGGCCATGCTTGCCGATCTGCCGTGGGGCCGCCTCGGCATGACCGTCTGTTACGATTTGCGCTTTCCGGCGCTTTATCGCGCGCTGGCTGAAGCCGGCGCATCATTCCTGGCGATACCATCGGCGTTCACGCGCCAGACCGGCGAAGCGCACTGGCACGTTCTGCAGCGTGCGCGCGCCATCGAAAACGGCTGCTTCGTGTTTGCCGCGGCGCAGGGCGGCAAACACGAAAACGGCCGCGAGACTTACGGGCATTCGCTCATCGTCGATCCTTGGGGCCGCATCCTGGCCGAGGGCAGCACCGAGCCGGGTGTGGTGATGGCGCAGATCGATCCGTCGGAGGCGGTCGCCGCGCGCAGCCGGGTACCTTCGCTCCATCATGGCCGGCGCTTCGAACTCATTGAACCGCTGGCCGAGCCGACCCATCTCCACGCAGTGCGAGAGTCGACATGATTCGGTACGCGCTCAACTGCGATCAGGGTCACGCTTTCGAAAGCTGGTTCGCCAACTCCGCCGCCTATGACAAGCAGGCCAAGCGCGGCCTGGTGAGCTGTCCGGTCTGTGGCTCGGCGCAGGTGGAGAAGGCGATCATGGCGCCCAGTCTGGGCGCAAGCGGCCGCGACGGCACGGCGGATCCGCGGCCGACGCCCACTCCTGCGAATCCGACCCCGCGGCCGCCCCTGCAGCCGGCGCCGATGCCGCCCATTCCGCCAAAGACGCCGGTCGCCATGATGTCATCGGCGGAACGCGAACTGAGGCACAAGCTCAAGGAACTGCGCGATCACATCACCAAGAATGCGCACTATGTCGGACAGCGCTTTCCCGAGGAAGCGCGCAAGATCCATTATGGCGAGACCGAGCACCGCTCGATCTACGGCGAAGCGTCGCCCGAAGAAGCAAAGCAATTGCACGAGGAAGGCATCGAATTTCACCCGCTGCCGATCCTGCCTGACGACAAGAACTGACGCCGGGCGACTTCCGCGCTGAAAATTTCAATAGGCCAGTATCAAAAGCGCCACGCCGGCGATCACGAGCACCATGCCGATGGCCTCGCGCCCACTGGTGCGTTGACCGAACCCATAGCGCGCCACCAATTGCGCGAACAGAACCTCGATGAGCGCCAAGGTCCGCACGCTTGCCGCGGTGGCGAGCGCGAAGGCAAGAAACCAGAACTGCGACGCCAGCGCGCCCATGAAGCCGGCGAACAACGACGGTTTCCAGGCTCGCAACAGCGCGAACATCACGGCGGGCCGGCGTAGCGACAGATAAAGCGAAAGCGCCACCGACTGGATGGCGAGGCCGACGACGAGCGTGAACGTCGCCGCCATCACGTAATCAGGCAAGCCAAGGCTGAGGATCGCACCGCGAAATCCGATTGCGGCGAGCGCAAACGCGCCGCCGGATGCAAGACCCAAAAGTGTCGGCTTCATTCCGCCGACCATGCCGCCAGGTTTGGTCGAGGTGACGATCACGCCGATCGTCGCCAGCACAATCGCCGCTGCCATTGACCAGGTCACGGTGTCGTGGAGAAACAGAAAGCCGAATATCGCCACCTGAATCGGCTCGGTCTTGATGTAGGCGATGGTCACGACAAAAGACCGCTCGCCCATGGCGGCAAGCATCAACGCGGTCGCGGCAATCTGGGTCAACGCACCGGCAATGACCCAGGGCCAAAAGTAGATACCGGGACGAGGCAGCGGCGCCCCAGTCGCCACCAGCAACACCGCGATGAAGACGAGCGCAAAGGGAAAACCGAACAGGAATCGCACTTGGGTGGCGCCGACCGTTCCAAGCCCGGCGGTCAATTCGCGCTGCATGGCGTTGCGGATGGTCTGGGCGAAAGCGGCAGTGACGGTGAAAACGGCCCAGAGCCAGGGCGTTGTGGTCACGCGGGCTTCTCCGCGACGACCATGTAGTTGACGTCCATGTCGCTCGAGAGTTGCCAGCGATCGGCGAGCAGATTGTAGATCACGCCGGTCCCGGCAGTGATGCGCATGCCGCTTTGCTCGATCGCGATCTCAAGTTCATTGGGGGTGACGAACTTGTCCCATTGATGCGTGCCGCGCGGCAGCCAGCGCAAAATGTATTCGGCGCCGACGATCGCCAGCGCGAAGCTCTTTATGGTGCGGTTCAGCGTCGCGACGAATAACAGGCCCCCCGATTTGACCAGCGTTGCGGCGGCGTCGACGAAGAGGTTGAGATCGGCGACATGCTCGACCACCTCCATCGCCAGCACCACGTCGAATTTTTCCCCGGCTGCGGCCAGGTCCTCGGCGCTGCCTTGCCGATAATCAATGCCGAGCTGCGATTGGGCCGCGTGGCGTTGCGCGACGGCGATATTGCTGTCCGATGGATCTACCCCGGTGACGGCGGCGCCAAGCCGCGCGAGCGGCTCGGCCAATATGCCGCCGCCGCAGCCAATATCGAGGATGCGAAGCCCGGCCAGGCTATCGAGCCGGCTTGGATCGCGATGGAAGTGGCCGGCGGCGCGATCGCGAATAAAGGCGAGCCGCACCGGATTGAATTTGTGCAGCGCCGCCATCGGCCCATGCGCATCCCACCACTCGCCGGCAATCCGCGAAAATCGCGCCACCTCGTCGGCGTCGACCGTATCCGCGCGGGGTTGCCGCCGCACCATTTTCAGCTCCCAAAGCTGCGGGCCGCAGCCCACCGTGCCCATCGGATAAAGCGAACATACGCGACCTCAGCGAGTGTTGCACTCGCTGCCGACCTGAACGAGGATAGGCCGCGAAAAGGCTCCGCGCATCAGAAAAACCGGGAGGAAAGGATGCAACGTTTGCTTTGCGGCTTCGCTGGCTCCGTGTTGGCTCTGCTCTTCGGTGCGACGCTCTATGGGACGACAGCAGCCAATGCCCAGGACAGCGTGAAAGTCGGTCTCATCATGTCCTATTCCGGACAGTTCGCCGACACCGCGACGCAAATGGACAACGGCATCAAGCTATATATGAAGCAAAACGGCGACAGCGCCGGCAAGGTCAAGATCGAGCTCATTCGCAAGGATACTGGCGGCATCGCTCCCGACGTCGCCAAGCGGCTGGCGCAAGAAGTCATCGTGCGGGACCATGCCGACATTCTCGGCGGCTTCATTCTTACCCCCAATGCGCTGGCCGGGGCTGATGTCTCTGCGGAAGCAAAAAAATTCATGGTGGTGATGAACGCGGCAACCTCGATCATCACCACGAAATCTCCCTACATCGCGCGCACCTCGGTGACGACGCCGCAGCTCAATCATACGCTCGGCACCTGGGCCGCCAAAAACGGGATCAAAAAGATCTACACCATGGTCTCCGATTACGGGCCTGGAATTGACGCCGAGACCTGGTTCCAGAAAGGCTTCAAAGACGGCGGCGGCGAGATTGTCGGGTCGGTGCGTTTCCCGGTCGCCAACCCGGATTTCTCCGCCTTCGTCCAGCGCGCCAAGGATTCAAACCCGGACGCGATCTACATCTGGGTGCCTGGCGGCGCTCAGCCCGCGGCAATCGGCAAGGCACTGTCGGAACGCGGCATCGACACGTCAAAGACCAAGATTTTAGGTCAAGACGCGCTTGCCGCTGAAAGCGCGCTCAAAAGCATGGGCGACGCAGCGCTCGGCATCATTACGGTGTCGAACTACGATTACAATCTCAATACGCCCATGAACAAAGCCTTCGTCAAAGCCTATAACGACGACTTCCACCGCAATCCTGATTTCTTTGCGGTCGGCGGCTATGACGGCATGCACCTCATTTACGCGACCTTGCAGAAAACCGGCGGCAAGACCGATGGCGATTCCCTGATCGCCGCGGCCAAGGGCATGGCCTGGGACAGCCCGCGCGGGCCGATGTCGATCGACCCGCAGACCCGTGACGTCGTCCAGACCGTGCATATCAGCAAGGTTGAAAAGGTTGGCGGCGAGCTGCGCAATGTCGAGATCGATAAAGTGCCGAACGTCAAAGATCCCGGCCACATGACCCAATAAATCTCGCCGCGGGGTCAGGACTCGGCACGACAACCGAACGGTAGCGGTCCTCGATGCCTCCCGTCTTCGGCGTCCTGTTCGACGGGCTTGCCTACGGCATGCTGCTGTTTCTGCTGTCGGTCGGGCTGTCGGTGACGCTCGGCATGATGAACTTCGTCAACCTGGCGCACTGCAGCTTCGCCATGCTCGGCGGCTACGTCACCGTGACGTTGATGAATCGGCTCGGCTGGCCGTTTCTTGCGACACTGCCGGTCGCCTTCCTGGCCGCCGCCGCGGCGAGCGTCCTGCTCGAGCGCGCATTCTTTCGCCGCTTCTACCACGCCAGCGATCTTGAACAGTGCCTGCTGACGATCGGCATTGTGTTCGTTTCGATCGCCGCAGCTGCTTACATCTACGGTACCGACCAGCAGCCGGTTCAATTGCCGGCCTTCCTGCGTGGCTCGATTCATTTCGCCGGCCTGAGCTTCGCGGTCTATCGGCTGTTTCTCATTGCCGCAGCCCTGATCATAACACTGGTGCTGGTTGGGACCGTGGAAATGACACGCTTCGGTGCGCGAGTCCGCGCCGCCGTCAACAATCAGCGTATGGCGCGTGGGCTCGGCATTGATGTCGATACGCTGTTTGCCATCACCTTTGCGCTTGGCAGCGGACTTGCCGGGCTCGGCGGCGCCCTCGCCATCGACCTGGTCGGCCTCGATCCGTCCTTCGCATTTACCTATCTGATTTACGTTCTTATCGTTGTCTCGGTTGGCGGCCTTGGCTCGATCGGTGGCTCGTTGGCGGCGGCCATGCTTCTCGGCGTCAGCGACATCGCCGGAAAATATTATGTCCCGGCGATCGGTTCGATCCTGATCTATCTGGTCATGACGGTGCTGATCATGCTGCGCCCGGCCGGAATTTTCGGGAGGCGCTAAAGCATGATCCGGAAAAGTGGAAACCGGTTTTCCGAAAAAATCATGCTCCACTAAAATGTTAGAGCGACATTCGGTGCAATCTGAAAGGACAATGTTCTGATGACGAGCGCAACGATCGCCGCGTCGCGCGATTATCTGCAGGCGCAGATGCGCTGGCGCTGGGGCGAAGTAGCGTTCTGGCTGGCGACGCTGCTGCCGTTCTTCGTCGTCCCCGACTATTTGCTGTTGGCGAGCCAGGTCGCGATTGCCGGGCTGTTTGTGCTTTCGCTCGACCTTATTCTCGGTTTCGCCGGTATCGTATCGCTCGGACACGCCGCTTATTTCGGCACCGGCGCCTACACCGCCGGGCTGATCTCCAAGTGGGGCTGGGGCGAACCGATCAGCGGGCTCCTCGTCGCTGCGTTGGCCGCCGGCGTGTTCGGTTATGTCACGAGTTTCATCATCGCCCGCTTCCGCCATCTGCCCCTGATCATGATTACGCTCGGCATCGGCCTGTTGCTGCAGGAGACGGCGAACAGCGCCAGCTGGCTCACCGGCGGTTTCGACGGATTGCAGGGCATTCACACCTGGCCGGTTCTCGGCAGATTCCGTTTCGATCTCTACGGCTACACCGCCTATGGCTATGCCCTCGGAGCGCTGTTTGTGACATTCCTCGGCGCGCGGCGGCTCATTTATTCACCGTTCGGCCTGGCGCTGCGCGGCATCAGAGAGAATAGCCAGCGCATGCGCGCGATCGGCGCAGCAACCCATTCGCATATTCGCACCATCTACACGATCGCGGCGATGATCGCCGGCGCCGCCGGCGCCATCCTGGCGCAAACCACCGAAACCGTGTCGCTCGAAGTGCTGGGATTCCAGCGCTCCGCGGACGTCCTGGTCATGCTCATTCTCGGCGGCACCGGCCGGCTCTACGGCGGGCTTCTCGGCGCAGTCGTTTACATGGTCGCCCGCGATCAATTTTCCGGGCTCAACCCGCAATACTGGTATTTTTGGATCGGACTTCTTCTGATCGCGGTGGTGGTTGTGCTGCCGAACGGCCTGCTTGGCGGTCTTTCGCTTCTGACACGCGCGAAGGCTCAATCGTGAGCGACAGCGCCGCTCCACTGGCGACTCGCGGCATCGACAAGCGATTCGGCTCGCTGGTGGTTGCCGCCGATGTAACTCTCGCGGTCCCGCCCGGCGCGCGCTACGCACTGATCGGCCCGAACGGCGCCGGCAAGACCACGCTGATCAATCTGATGACCGGCATGTTGCGCCCGGACGCCGGCCAGATCCTGCTCGGCGGCGAGGACGTCACCGCACTTCCTCCCGAGCAGCGGGTGCGGCGCGGGCTTGCCCGTACCTATCAGATCAACTCGCTGTTTCCACATCTGACCGCACTTGAATCCGTGACTTTGGCGGTCTGCGAGCGCCGGCGCGTCGCGCAGGTCTGGTGGCGGCGGCTGATCGCTTATCGCGAGGAGATCGAGGAAGCGCAACAGATCCTCGGCGCGCTCATGCTGACCGCGGTCTGCCACCGGCCGGCCCGCGAGCTTGCCTATGGCCAGCAGCGGCTTCTCGAAATTGCCCTGGCGCTGGCAAGCCGGCCGAGGGTGCTCCTGCTCGACGAGCCGGCAGCCGGCGTACCCCGCGACGAAAGCAAAGACCTGTTTGCAGCGATCGCGGGGTTGTCGCGCGACATCGCCGTGCTATTCATCGAACACGACATGGAGATCGTGTTTCGTTTCGCCACACGAGTGATCGTAATGGTCGGCGGCAGCATTCTGGTCGAAGGCACGCCGGCCGAGATCGCCTCCGATCCGCAGGTGCGCGCGGTTTATCTCGGCAAACAACAGAGCGGGGGCCACCGTGGCTGAACCGCTGCTGACGATCGCCGACCTGCGCGCCGGCTACGGCTCCGCCGTCGTGCTCGACGACCTTTCCTTGGATCTCGCATCGCAGGGCGGCCTCGCCGTGCTCGGCCGCAATGGCGTTGGCAAATCGACGCTGCTGCTCACGATCATGGGCTACACGCGGGTAAGCCGCGGCCACATCCTCTGGCGCGGCGGCGATATCACCCATGAGCCGCCACATCGACGGGCGCGCGCCGGCATCGGCTGGGTGGCCCAGGAGCGCGAAATCTTTGCCACCCTCACGGTGGAAGAAAATCTCACCGTCGCCGCCCGGCCCGGTCCATGGTCGCTGCCGCGCGTGTACGAATTGTTCCCGCGGCTCGCCGAACGCCGCCGCAATCTCGGCAATCAACTTTCCGGCGGCGAGCAGCAAATGCTGGCGATTGCCCGCGCGCTGATGACCAATCCCGGCTTGCTCCTGCTTGACGAACCGTTCGAAGGCCTCGCCCCGATCGTCGTGGAAGAGCTCACGGCGGCGATCCGGCGGATGATCGCGGAACGCGTCAACGCGTTCGTGCTGGTCGAGCAGCATGTGGAAATCGCCCTGCCGCTCACGGAAAATGTGATCGTGCTCGAACGCGGCCGCATTGTGCATCGCGGCCCATCGGCGCAGCTTCTGAGCGATCATGCCGCACTCGAGCGTCTGATCGGGCTGCGGCTAGCCGAAGCGTAGGATTGCGCGGCGCCAGCGCAGATGCACTTCGTCAGTACCTATGGCTTTATCTGCAAGTGGAATTCGTTGACGATCTCGGTATAGCGCCCGAGGTCGTCTTGCATGAATTTGGTGTAAGCGGCGGTGCCGTTTTCGGCCAAATGAATACCGAGCGTCCTTAAGCGCGCGGCAATCTCCGGCTCACGCAGAATTTTCGCCACGGCGGACTGCAGCTTGGCAACAATCTCCGGCGCCACGCCCGCCGAGGATTGCAACCCGAGCACCGTTGCCACATCGAAACCCTTGTATCCCTGCTCATCGCAGGTCGGGACTTCGGGCAGGGACTCGTCGCGCTGCAAGACGCTGATGCAAAGCGCGCGCAGTTTGCCGGTCTTGATCAGCGAAACCACGTTTGGAATGCCAGACCAGCCGGAATCGACCTCTCCGGTCAGCAGCGCGTTGACGAGCCCAGTGCCGCCACGATACGGCACATGCAAAAGCGTAATGCCGGCCTGCTTTGCAAAAATGATCATCGTCATCTGATGGATCGAGCCGGTGCCCGCCGAGCCGAAGCTAAACGCGCCAGGCTTGGCTTTGGCGAGCGCCACAAATTCCGCAAGCGAATTGGCCGGCACATCGGGCCGAATCACCAGGATGGTCGGCAACCGCGCCAGCGCGGTGATCGGCGTAAAATCCTTGAGCGTGTAGTTGGCGTCCGGATTCATGGCGATGCTGATGCCGAGCGAGCCGGAATCGTTGAGCCCCAGCGTGTAGCCGTCGGGCCGCGCCGCGGCAGTCTGCTTGGCGGCGATGACACCGCCGACGCCTGGCACGTCCTCGACCACGAACGGGTCGTTGAAGAGTTCGCTTAGACGGGCGGACAGAATTCTCGCCAGCACATCGGGATTGCCGCCCGCCGCCGAGGCCGCAATGACGCGGACCGGATGCGCTGGATAGTTTTCCTGCGCCGACACCGTCGAACCAAGCAGCAACAGCGCGATCGCCGCCAAGACGGGAATTCGAGTACCTATCGGCATCATCTGGCGCCCCGGAAGTCCTTAACTGTCACCCCAGATATCGCGCGCCAAGCCGCAAATCAGTTCGAGTTTGCGGTTTTGCGCTTCGACCGTCAGCGGATTGCCGGTATCGAGGCTGGCGAAACCGCATTGCGGACTGACGGCGAGACGATCCAGCGTGACAAATCTTGTTGCCTCTTCGACGCGGCCCTTGAGCACAGCCTTGTTCTCGAGCTCCGGGACTTTGGTGGAGACAAGTCCGAGCACCACCGATTTATGCTTCGGCACAAAGCGGAGCGGGGTAAAACTGCCGGCGCGCGGGGAGTCGTATTCCAGGAAGTAAAACTTGATAGCCAAGGCGTTGAACAGCCGCTCAGCCACCTCTTCGTAGCTGCCTTCGGCGTGCCAATGGCCGCCGCGATTGCCGCGGCAAAGATGCATGCCGATATGCATTTCCTGTGGCGCGGCGGCGAGCACCCGATTGGTCACGGCGATATATTTATCGAGCAGCGCACTCCAGTCGTCGCCGCGCGCTGCCAGCGCAGCCTGCACGTGCGGGTCGCCAAATTTGGCAAACGCGGTTTCGTCGATCTGGACATAACGACAGCCCGCGGCCGCCAGGGCATGGAGTTCGCGCGTGAAAGCCACCACAATATCCGACCAAAACTCATCCACATCCTGGTAAGCGCTCGCTGTCACGGCGGCATCGCCGCCGCGGAAATGCAGCGCGCATGGCCCGGGAATCGTGATCTTCGGCCAAAGCGCTGAATGGTTTTTGAGGAAGGTCGCATCGTCCGCGTTGATGGGACGGGCCCATTGCACACGGCTGCCGATAATCGCGACCGGCTGCGCGCCGCGTCCGCCCTCGCCGTCCGGCCCTACGGCCTCGGCGCCGCCGATCGTGTCGATACGCAATTGCCCGAGCGCGCCGTAAAAGAAGCTGTGATAGGAGCGACGGCGAAATTCGCCGTCAGTCACGAATTTAAAGCCGATCTGCTCCTGCATGCGGATGGCATCGGCAATGGCCTTGTCCTCGGCCGCAGCGAGCTCGGCCGCGTCGATCTCGCCCTCGGCGTAACGGCCACGTTGGCGCAGCAAGTCGGGCGGGCGCAGCAGGCTGCCGATATGCTCGGCGCGGAACGGCGGTTTCGCGGCGGCGACGCTTGAGGCCGACGGCGTGAGAACATTCACGAGCTGGCGCCTCCAATATCCGGCATTCTCACCCCATCCGCTGCCGCGATTGCCGCCAACTCCTCCCATAGCTTTGCCGGGATTGGGATGCCGGCCTTGCGACGGCGCGCTTCGGTGCGGCTGCCGCGTTCGCCGGGCAACAAAATCTCCTCAAATCCCGCCTGTCGCGGCAGCGTCTTGATCACCCCGGCCAGCGCGTCGGCGTCGGCCTGAAAATCCATCAGCGGGCGAAACGTCTCGATATCGATCACGAGCATCGCGGTATTGCCGGTGTGTCGCGTGCGCTTCTCTGGCCCGAGCGCCGGCGCCTGGATCGGCGCGGCCGCCAATACGCTCGCCAGCATTTCAAACATGAAAGCCAATCCCGAACCTTTGGGGCCGCCGAGCGGCAGCAGGATCTCGGCCTCTTTTGCATTGGTGGTCGGCGCGCCGGCGGCGGTCAGCACGGTGCCTTCCGGCAGCGCCGCGCCGCTGGCGCGCGCCTGCAAGATCTTGCCATTCGAGATCGTGCTGCTCGACATGTCGAGCGCGATCAGCCCTTTGCTGCTTGGCACGGCGATGGCAATCGGGCTGGTCGCCATGCTCGCAACCCGCGCGCCGTGATAGGCCATCAAGGTCGGTCCGGCGCCCATGAGCAGCGCGGCGCAGCCGCGTTCGGCGATCCACTGCGCGTAACGCCCGATCGCGCCGGTATGGGTGGTGTTGCGAATGAGCGCGAAGCAGACGCCAGTCTGTTTGGCCCGCTCCAGCGCCCGCGCGGCGCCGTCCAGCACCGCGACCGGGCCGAAGCCGTGGCCGCCATCGATCATCAGGGTCGCGCCGCGATCGTGTACAAGCCGCGGCTGCGCCTTGGCGTCGATCTCGCCGGACGCCAGCAGCTTCACATAGCGCGGCAACCGCGACACGCCGTGCCCGTCGCCGCCGCGCAGATTGGCCCAGACCAGGCCTTGCGCCACGATCGCGGCATCCCGGTCGCTGGTGCCGTGCTTGACCAGAACATCACGGATGAAGCGGCCGAGTTCGTCATGGCCGACCGGCTTGGCGGGCGCGCTCACGCTTTGCCCCGTGCCGGGAAATAGGCGTCGAGCCAGTTGCGCAGCACCGTCCACACTCGCGCCGAATTCTCGGCGAACAGAAAATGATCGAGGCCGCTGAATAGATGCAACTCGGTCGGCTGACCGGCGTGCTTGAACAATTCGACCGACTGCTCGGTGGGCGTCACCGAATCGTTGGCGGCATGAATGAGCAATAACGGCCGGGGCGCGATCTTTCCGACTACTTCTTCGGCGCGAAAATCGAACATGCTCTGCGCGGTCTCGGCGGGAAACATTTCGACCGAGTTCGGCGCCAGCATGCCGACTCGCTGCCGCTCGAGGTTCTCGCGGACGCGATCGGGAATCGGCACGATGTCGTAGCGCGGCACCATCAGCGACTTGCCGGTGCGCGCCCGATGGGCGCGGCCGTCTTCGAGCATCTTGGTGAACCTCGACCACGCTTCCGGGGCGCGGTGCTGGCCGCGAAATTTCCGTTCGCCATGGCCCCAGCCGCCGTTCGAGATCACGGCCGCAAGGCGTGGATTGGTACCGCCGGCGTAAACGGCCACCGCGCCGCCGAAACTCGAACCGATAGCGCCGATGCGCTGCGAATCGACTGCGGGGTGCGTGGCGAGAAAATCGAGCGCGTTGCCGAGATCTTCCACCTGTTCCAGGCAGATCACGCGGCCGAATTCGCCTTCGCTCTTGCCGCAGCCGCGCATGTCGAAGCGCAGCGTGACATAGCCGAACTGGTTGAGTACGCGCGCCGGCGCCAGCACGTTCGAACTTTCCGAATTGGAGCCGAAGCCGTGCAGCACCAGAAACGCGGCGCGGCGTTCGGTGCCTTCCAGGCCGTCAGGAACGCCGATCACGCCGTGCAAGCGCAAGCCCGCGGACTTAAAGCCGACCACCTGTTCTTTCACCCTGTTCCCCTGTCGCTTGGTCGGCGGCACTGTAGCGATTTGCCTCGGCAACGGAAGGGGATCCGGCGTGCCGAAGGCTTTAGGCTTTTTCTCAGCGTGGTGGCGATCTGGGCTTACGAAT
>JBQCCX010000019.1:0-40893 GCA_051961815.1 Xanthobacteraceae bacterium | reverse complement strand
TCGAGCGGCGGTTGCTCGGGATTTGTTTCGGAGACGCGCTCGGCGCCGAACCGCAGTTGCATCCACGCGCCGCGGGCGCCCGGAGACTTTTCCGAAGCGTCGCGCAATTCCAGACGCCCGCCATGCTCTTCCAAAATGCGGCCAACGATGGCGAGACCAAGGCCGGTCCCCTTTTCCCGGGTGGTCACATAGGGTTCCAGCAACCGAGAGCGGTTCTCCTTCGGCAGACCGATGCCGTTGTCGATCACATCGATGATGACGTCTTTGCCGTCGCGCTGCGCGCGCACGGCGATCCGGCCGCGTCCCAATTCTGCGGGCGGCACCGCGCCAATCGCTTCGGTCGCATTCTTGATGATATTGGTCAGAGCCTGCGAAATCAGCCGCCGGTCGAAACGGGCCGGCATCGCCTCCTCGGTCTCGAGTTCGACATCGAAATCGATATCAGGATGCGCAACGCGCAGCAGGAAGACGACTTGGCGAACCGTGTCGGCGACATCTTCGTCGGCCAGCACCGCCTTTGGCATGCGGGCGAAACGGGAGAACTCGTCAACCATGCGTTTGATGTCGTCGACCTGGCGCACGATCGTCTCGGTGCATTGTTCGAATACCGCCGGATCGTCGGATATGGTCTTGCCGTATTTGCGCCGCAGCCTTTCGGCCGAAAGCTGAATTGGCGTCAACGGGTTCTTGATCTCATGCGCAATGCGCCGAGCAATGTCGGCCCAGGCGGACGAACGCTGCGCCAGCACCAATTCGGTTATGTCGTCGATCGTGATCACATAGCCATGCTCGGCCTCGGTCGCCTGTTCGCTGGTCACGCGAACGGAATAATTTCGCTCCTGCCCGTCGCGCGTCAGGGTCAACTGCTTTTGCACAAGCCGCTGATTGCCGCTCCGCGCCGCCTCGAAGATTTCCGCCAGTTCCGGGGCGACCTGCGCCAACGGCAAAGCCAGAACTTCAGCTTCGGATCGACCCATCAGCCGCTCCGCGGAACGATTGAGTATTGAAATATGTCCGCCGGCGTTGACGCCGATCACGCCGGCGCTGGCGCCGGCAAGCACTGCTTCAGTAAAACGGCGCCTGCTGTCGATAAGATCGCGCGCGCGCACGATGTCATCATGCTGCGTTCGCAGCTCTTGTGTCATCTTGTTGAAGGTCTCGCCTAGCCGCGCAAGGTCGCCTTCCGAGCGGCGCACCGGGACTTGGATATTCAAATTGCCCGTTGAGACGACGTTGGCGGCGCCGATCAGACGGCGAATCGGCGCAACCAGTCCGTTCGCAAAATCCAGCCCGATCCAGGCCGATGACAGCAGCACAATCAACGCGATGACCGCGAACATCATTCCGAAAGCGATCTGAATCCCGAGGCGGCGCGCCTCGAGATTGGCGAATTCGCCGACATTGTCCTGCGTGGCGCGCAGTTGTGCGACGACCTGCGGATCGAGCATCCGGGCCGCGTAGAGGTAGGTGTCGTCGTACCCACGCAGCTTGACGACTGCGACCAAGTGGTCGTCTTCCGAAATGAGCGCGACCCGTGGTTCGGTTTCGTTGACTTCGGCCAGCAAATCGGCGCTGGGCAGTACGACTTTTTTGTCGATCGTGGCGCCGGCCTTGTCGACCGTTGAACCGTCGGATTTGAGCAGCAGCGCCGCAGACAGATTGCGCCCGGCAGCCTGGGCGCTCATGATCTTCTGAAATTGATCGCGGTCGGAATCGAATACCGTCTTGGCGCGCCCGAGATCGTAAGCCATCGCCAACAGATCGCCGCGTATCGCTGCGATATGCTCGCTCACATAGGCGTTGGCGACGATCATCGATTGCTCGATCATCGCGCGCGTGCGGGTCGAGAAAAAACGATCGAGCCCGCGATCGAGCGTCGTGCTGGCGACGACCGAGACCAGGACGGTCGGCACCGCGGCAATGATAGCGAAGAGCCCGACGATTTGGACGTGCAAGCGCGATCCCGCTCGACCACGGCGGCGGGCCTGCACCACCTTCCAGACCTCCCGGCCGATGATGCCGAGCAACAACAGGCCGGTGACGGCATTACCGAGCAGGAGATTGCGGACGACCTCATGAACCGGCGCGATCGGAGTGAGGCCGGCAAGCACTAAAAAGGTCGCCGTGGCGGAGAGCAGCGCGACGCCGACAGCGCAAGCGCCAATCACTCGCGAGGCCACCGACACAGGCCTGACGCCTGCCGGATCAACCGCGGCAACCTGATCTACCGTCGCCATGTCAAAAAAGCCGGAGCCTGCCCCTGGGGTAAAAAGCCACCGGATGGGCTATGAATTCAAAGCGCCATCCAGCACCCGAAGTGATGCTTTTATACAACAATGTTGCCCGATTGCGACAATAACGGGGCGAGCCGCAGCTTTGAGGCAGCGAAAAGTGTGCCCAAATTGCCGGCGTTTAGCCGTTTCCGCTGCGATAGACTTGGATGTCCAAATCGCGGATTTTCTTGCGCAAAGTGTTGCGATTGACCCCAAGAAGGTCAGCCGCTCGGATTTGATTGCCGCGAGTTGCGGCCAATGCGGCCGAGATCAGCGGGCCTTCGACTTCCCGGAGAATGCGGTGATAGAGGCCAGGCGGCGGCAAGTCACCGTCAAAACCGGCAAAATACCTATTGAGATAGCGCTCGACGGCATTGCACAGGTTGTCATCGCCGTCACGGCTGTCTCCAGGCGCCGCTAAAGCCGGCTGCGATAACTCGGCATCAATCACCGCGGCGGTGATTGTTTCCTGCGGGTAGAGCGCCGCGAGCCGGCGCGCCAGATTCTCCAGTTCCCGGACATTGCCTGGCCAACGATGTCGTTTGAGGCGATCGAGTGCGGCCTGATCGATCTGCTTGGGCGGCAGGCCTTCGCGCTCCACCAGCGCGAAGAAATGCCGGATCAAATCCGGAATGTCTTCGCTGCGCTCGCGCAGCGGCGGTAGCCGCAATGGAACGACGTTCAGCCGGAAGAACAGATCTTCGCGAAACAGACCTTGCTGGATGAGCTGCCGCAAATCCTTATTTGTCGCAGCGATGATGCGTACATCGGCTTTGATGGGCGTGCGGCCGCCGACGGTCGTGTACTCGCCCTGCTGCAAAACGCGCAGCAGACGCGTCTGCGCTTCCATCGGCATGTCGCCGATCTCGTCGAGAAACAGCGTGCCGCCCTCGGCCTGCTCGAAACGGCCTGAGCTTCGCGTATTGGCCCCAGTGAAGGCGCCCTTCTCATGACCGAACAATTCGGATTCGATCAGATCGCGCGGGATCGCTGCCATGTTTATTGCGACGAACGGTCCGTTGCGGCGCTTGCCATAGTCGTGCAAGGCGCGCGCGACCAGCTCCTTACCGGTGCCGGATTCTCCTGAAATCATGACCGTCAAGTCGGTCTGCATCAACCGCGCCAGCACACGATAGATTTCCTGCATCGCCGGCGAACGGCCGACGAGCGGGATCGACTCGAAATCTTCGGACTTCGGTGCGGGGCGTGTTTTTTCTTTTGGTTCCGACAGCGCGCGGCCGACGATTCCTATGAGTTCTTTGAGATCGAACGGCTTGGGCAGATACTCGTAGGCGCCGCGCTCTGAAGCGCGAATCGCAGTCATGAACGTGTTCTGAGCGCTCATGACGATGATCGGCAGGTCGGGCCGCGCTTTTTTTATGCGCGGCAACAAGTCGAAGGCGCTCTCGTCCGGCAAGAGCACATCACTGATGATCAGGTCGCCGTCACCCTGGCTGATCCAGCGCCAAAGGGTAGCGGCATTGCCCGTGGAGCGCACTTCATAGCCGGCGCGCGACAGTGCCTGGTTAAGGACGGTCCGGATTGCCGCATCGTCATCCGCGACGAGAATGCTGCCTTCAGGCATCAATGATTCCCTTGCGCTGTCCGCGGCTCTCCGGCTGGCCGCCCTCGCCGCTCGAAGGCGCGGCGTATTTCGGCATAAGGATACGAAACAGTGTGCGGCGCGGTTGCGACTCGCATTCGATGATGCCGCCGTGATCGCCGACAATTTTTGCCACCAGCGCCAAGCCCAGCCCCGAGCCCGTCGGCTTGGTGGTGACGAACGGATCAAACAGGTGCGGCATCAATTCCTCTGGCACGCCCGGTCCGTTGTCCCTGACGCAGAATTCGAGCGGCAGGGAGATCCGCGCGTTCGTTCCCGGTAGCGACAGTCGAACTCCGGGTCGGAACGCTGTCGACAGTGCGATCTCGCCGCCGTTTGCCGCCTCGCCAATTGCTTCGGCGGCGTTCTTGACGAGATTCAGAAATACCTGGACGAGGTGATCGCGGTTGGCGAGCACGGGCGGCAGCGACGGGTCATAATCCTCGACAAATTTGATGTGCCGCGCGAATCCCGATTGCGCCAAGCGCTTCACATGATCGAGCACGACGTGGATGTTGATCGGCTCGCGTTCCACCGGCCGCTCATCGCTGAACACCTCCATTCGGTCGACGAGTTTGACGATGCGATCCGCCTCCTCGCAGATCAGTCGCGTCAGCGCACGATCGTCGTCGTCCACGGATTGTTCCAAGAGCTGCGCCGCGCCGCGAATGCCCGAGAGCGGATTTTTGATTTCGTGGGCCAGCATGGCGGCCAGCGCAATCACCGAACGTGCGGCGCCGCGATGCGTGAGCTGACGGTCCATTTTGTCGGCGATCGTGCGCTCCTGCAGCATCACCACGACGTAATCCGGCTGCTCCGGCAACGGCGCGACATGCAAATCGACCAGCCGGTCGCCCGGATTGCGCGGTGTGCCGAGATCGACTTTGTATTCGTTCACCGCGGCGCCGCGCCGACGCACCTGTTCGACCAAAACGAGCAGCGGGCTACCGAACGGGACCACTTCGCGAAGCAGATGCCGCCGCAATAGCGGCAGCGAGACTTCGAAGAACGCCTCCGCCGCCGCGTTGGCGTCGACGACTTTGCCGTCCGCGGCAACCACGATGACCGGATGAGGCAGGGCGTTGAGAACAGCATCCGCCGGCGTTCCGGCCAGCAAGGTCTCAACGGCGCTCATGAGGCCGTGTCCAATGGGTCCGATGCCAGGCAGCGCTGCAACGAAATCACTAGTATTTCCAATAGTTTGTTTGGAGAGCGCGAAGTGGGCACAAGGATCGGCAGCATTTTGCACACGAATTAGGCGCTATCAAACCGCTGCATAGAGTTTAGCCAGATTTGGACCGTGTGCAAGTGTTGCAGTGCAATAATGCTGTGACATCTCCCGTGTGGCCCTGGACACCAAGTCGCTGCTTAAGCATTCGCCAGTCCAATGACATGCGATAAAGCAGAGCGAGGCGGAGCAAAGGCATCTGATGACTGAGATTGTGGCTGCCGTGGTCGTTGCGGCAGGGCGCGGCGAACGCGCTGGAGCGAATATTCCGAAGCAATACCGGCCGATCGCCGGTGAGCCGATGATCAGAACGACGCTGCGTGCCTTCCTGGCGCACCCACGCATCGACATCGTGCAGCCAGTGATCAGCCCGAACGACGCCGACGCTTATGCGGACGCGACCGCCGGGCTCAAAGATCTGCTGCCTCCAATCGCCGGCGGCGCCACCCGGCAAGCCTCGGTGCGGGCAGGATTGGAAGCCCTCGCCCCGCGCCGTCCGGGGCTTGTGCTTATTCACGATGCTGCTCGGCCTTTCGTGAGCCCGGCGCTGATCGACCGCGCCATCGGCGCCGGCCGCAGCTGCGGCGCGGCAGTGCCCGTTGTCGCGCTTGCCGACACCGTGAAATCGATCGATGACAGCGCAGCGGTGGTCGAGACCCTCGATCGCAGCCGGCTGCGAATGGTGCAAACGCCGCAAGCTTTTGCGTTCGGTCTGATCGTTGAGGCGCATCGCCGCGCGGCTGCCGCGCAACGCGACAACTTTACCGATGATGCGGCACTGGCCGAATGGGCGGGGCAGCGCGTCAGCGTGTTTGACGGTGACGCGGATAATCTGAAAATTACGACCGGGGACGATTTTACGCGCGCTGAGATGAGCAGGTTTGCAACACTTTCTGACGTGCGGACCGGCAACGGATTTGACGTCCATGCCTTTGCCGAGGGCGATCATGTCATGCTCGGCGGAATACGGATCCCCCATTCGCGCGGGGTCACCGGTCATTCCGATGCCGACGTGGCGCTGCATGCATTGGTCGATGCAATACTTGGCGCACTCGCCGATGGTGATATCGGAGCACATTTTCCGCCCAGCGATCCGCAATGGAAAGGCGCCGCTTCGGAGCGCTTCCTCGCTTTTGCCTGTGAGCGTGTCCGCGGACGCGGCGGCATCATCTCCAATCTTGATGTGACCGTTGTTTGCGAAGCGCCGCGGATCTCGCCGCATCGGGACGCCATGCGCGCGCGCATTGCCGCGATCGCCGGTCTCGCCATTGACCGCGTGGCCGTTAAAGCGACGACGAGCGAAAAACTTGGCTTTGCCGGCCGTGGCGAAGGCGTATTTGCCATGGCTACCGCAACGGTCCGGCTGCCCTGGGTGGCGCAATGAGCGTGCGGCTTCTTCGCGAGCGCGCAAGCCGCCTGCTCGATCTCTATCGCCGACGGGGGATGCGCCTGGCCGCCGCCGAATCCTGCACCGGAGGTCTGGTCGCTGCAGCGCTCACCGCGATTGCCGGCTCATCGGACGTATTCGAATGCAGTTTCGTCACGTACTCGAATGAGGCGAAACAAAAGCTGCTCGGCGTTCCGTCCGTTACCCTTCGCCGGCACGGTGCGGTGAGCGGCGAGACCGCCGCGGCCATGGCGAAAGGTGCGCTCAAGCGATCCGGTGCGGATTGTGCGGTCTCAATCACCGGCATTGCCGGTCCTGCCGGCGGCTCGAAGCAAAAGCCGGTTGGCCTCGTGCATTTCGCGGCCGCCAGGCGAAATGGCAAGTTGCTGTCGCGCCGGCGCCTGTTCGGCAATATCGGTCGCGAACGCGTGCGCGAGCTTTCGGCATTGGAAGCGCTCGCACTGCTGGCGCGGCTTGCGGGTCGGAAGCCTGGGCGCCGCCGCTCCTAGCCGGCTTTGGTACGGTAGATGTGGTCGGCACGCCGTTCGAACGCCGCCGAAAAACGGCGAAAAGCAGCGTCGAACATCGCTCCCATCAACAAGCCAAGCGTGCGGCTGCGGAATTCATAGCTGATGAAAAATTCAACGTCGCAGGCGCCCTGCCCCGCCGGGTGAAATCTCCAGCGGTTGTTCATTTTTCGGAACGGCCCTTGGAGATATTCGACCAGGATTTCAAGCTCGGCACGATCGAGCGTCACGCGGCTCGTGAAGGTTTCGTAGATCAGCTTATAGGCGACCGTCATATCGGCGATGATCACCTCCTGGCCGTCTGCTCCGGTGGATCGCTTGCGTACGCGCAGCGACCGGCACAAGGGGACGAACTCGGGATAGCGTTCGACGTCGGCCACAAGCGCAAACATGTCGGACGCGGAATGCTGCACATGCCGCTTGGTCGAAAACTGCGGCATTATCGATGCGAGGTCCGTGACGCCTTCAATCGGGCAAAATCGTCGCCCGCGTGATGCGACGAGCGCGTCAGCGGGCTGGCCGCCACCATCGAAAATCCCTTGGCATAGGCGATCGCGGCCAGTTCGTTGAACTCTTCAGGCGGCAGGAAACGCAGCACCGGGTGATGTTTGCGCGAGGGTTGCAAGTACTGGCCGATGGTCAGGAAATCGACGTCGGCGGCGCGTAAATCGTCCATGACCTGCAAGACTTCGTTACGCTGTTCGCCAAGCCCGACCATGATTCCCGACTTCGTGAATATCTCCGCATCGACTTCTTTGATGTGCTGCAGCAGCCGGATCGAAGCGAAGTAACGCGCTCCTGGTCGCACACTGACGTATTTGGAGGGAACCGTCTCCAAATTGTGGTTGAAGACATCGGGACGCGCAGCAACCACGATTTCTGCGGCGCCCGGTTTGCGCAGAAAATCCGGCGTCAGGACCTCGATGGTCGTCTTGGGACAACGCGCTCGGATAGCGCGAATAACCGCGGCAAAATGCGCCGCGCCGCCGTCATCGAGATCGTCGCGATCGACCGAGGTGACGACAATATGCGCCAGCCCGAGTTTTTCGGTCGCCGCCGCGACATGGTCTGGCTCAGCGCGATCGAGCGGCCCTGGCAAGCCGGTTTTGACATTGCAGAATGCGCAAGCGCGCGTGCAGGTATCCCCCATGATCATGAAGGTGGCGTGCTTGGCCTCCCAGCACTCGCCGATATTCGGACAGCTGGCCTCCTCGCACACGGTATGCAGATCGTGTTCGCGAACGATCCGGCGGGTCTCGAGATAGCCGGTGGAAACCGGCGCCTTGACGCGAATCCAATCGGGCTTCGCCAGGACAGGCTGATCCGGCCGATGCGCCTTTCCGGATGACGCGGACGGGGCGGCTTGGCAACCGTGTCGATCACTATAGCCATGTCCGGTCCGGTTCCCTGCGAAATTCCCGTGTGCGGACATCGGCCCGCAAATGATACTTACGGCTGTGCCTTGGGTGTCGCAAGCCACTCGCCCGATCGTGCAACAGATGAACGGATCGTAATGTTTTCCTTGCGGTTTTTGCTTTCTGCGTCGCAACTTTTGCCACAATGAAAGTTCGTTGATGATGTCCGGGGCGCCCGACGCTCTCTTGATGATTCCATGAGCGCACAAGACGGACTGAGTTCCGGAAAAGCCGCAGCGGCGCTCGGTCTGCACAGGTTCGGCTTTGGTCCGGTCGCTGACGCGATTGATGCGATCGCAGCCGATCCCCGCGGCGCCCTTTTAGCGGATCTCGAACGGCCCAGTGCCGGCCGGCTCGACGCGCCAGATCTGATATCGAGCGCCGCGGCGGCACGTGAGGTCTTTGATTTTCGCGCCGAGCGCCGTGCCGAGCAAAAGCGTGCATCGCGCCAGCAGAAGCAAGCGACGGCAGGCAGCGAAGCCGATGCCGCTTCGCAAATGGCCAAATCGCCAAGCGCTGACGGCGGCGCGTCGGCTCAGAAACCGCCGCTGCCCCAGCGGATCATTCTCAGCGAGGCCAAGGCGCGCTTCGAGGCGGCCACCAGCGCCGACATTGGCCTGGTCGAGCGCCTGGTGTGGTTCTGGTCGAACCACTTTTGCGTTTCTGCCGACAAAGACGCCGCCATGGTTGGCGCTTATGAACGCGAAGCCATTCGGCCGCATGTGCTCGGCCGCTTCGCCGATCTCTTGCAGGCCGTGGAGAGCCATCCCGCGATGCTGCTCTACCTCGACAATGTGCAGTCGATGGGTGCGGACTCGATTGCCGGGATCAATCAGGACAAAGGACTGAATGAGAATCTCGCGCGCGAGACGCTGGAATTGCACACGCTCGGCGTTCACGCCGGCTACAGCCAAGCCGATGTCACCAATTTTGCCAAGGTCCTCACCGGCTGGACTTGGCTGCAGCCCGGCGAACCGGTCCACGGCGGCGAATTCGTCTTCGTGAGACGTTTGCATGAGCCCGGCGGCCAGGTGGTGCTCGGCAAGCGCTACACGGAGAGCGGCCTCGATCAGGGCCGCGCGGTGCTTGCAGATTTGGCGCGGCATCCGGCCACCGCGCAACACGTTGCCGAGAAACTCGCTCGTCATTTTGTCGCCGACGATCCGCCGCCGGCGCTTGTCGCCAAGCTGGCGAAAGCCTTTCTCGATACCGATGGCGATCTAAAGCAACTCACCAGAACATTGGTCACAGCCGACGAATCGTGGATTGCGTCGCGACAAAAGCTCAAGCCGCCGGCGGAATGGATTGCCGGCGTCATTCGCCTTACCGGGACCCAGGGCGATATTCCGATCGGCCGCATCATGAATGCCCAAGTGGCGCTCGGCGCTCCACTATGGCGGCCGCCGGCACCGAATGGGTATTCGGACATGGAAGCGGCGTGGATCGATGGCATCCCGCGGCGCATCGATATCGCTACCGAATTTGCGGGGCGTGCGCCGCACGCGAATCCGCTCGAACTCCTCGACAGCGGCCTCGGGCCGCTCGCCTCAGCGCAGACCCGCGAGACCGTGGCGCGGGCCGAAAGCCGGCACCAGGCGCTCGCCCTTCTGGTGATGGCGCCGGAATTTCTGCGGAGATGACAATGAGACTGCATGCACCCTCGCGCCGTGAACTGTTGCTGGCCTCGGGGACGCTGTTCGCCTGGGCGCATCTGCCGAAGCTTGCGCGGGCTGAGGGTCGCGACCCGCGCTTTCTCATGATTATTCTTCGCGGCGCGCTCGACGGACTGGCGACCGTGGCTCCGGTTGGCGATCCGGATTGGCTCGTCCTGCGCGGCGATAACGCGCTGACGCTCGATGGCAAAACCCCGGCGTTGAAGCTCGACGATTTTTTTGCGCTCAATCCGGCGATGCCCAACCTGCATGGCATGTTTACGAACAAAGAGGCCATCATCGTTCATGCCAGCGCCACGCCCTACCGCGACCGCTCGCATTTCGACGGTCAGGATCTGTTGGAGAGCGGACTGCCGAAGCCGGCCGCAAGCGAGAGCGGTTGGCTCAATCGCGCGCTGGCTGGGCTCGCTTCAGCGGGGCGCATCGATCCGCGCGGCAGCAGAGTGTTCGCGGTCGGACCGGTCACGCCGCTCGTGGTGCGCGGCCCGGCGCCGGTTTTATCATGGTCGCCGCAGCGCGTGATGCCGGCGAGCGAAGATACCGTGCAGCGGCTTCTCGCTCTCTATCGCAACCGCGATGCAAAACTCGCCGGCGTTCTTGATGACAATGCCAAGCTCGTGGCCGGAATGGAGCAGCCTGGCGGCGGGCAAAGGCCGGGTACGCCGGGGCCGGGACAAGTGCGCGCTTACTTCGCCGAAGCGGCGGGCACGGCGGCCAAGTTCTTGGCCCAGCCCGACGGACCTCGAGTCGGCGCGCTCGCGCTCGACGGCTGGGATACACATTTCAACGAGGGCATCGCGCAAGGACGGTTGTCGCAATTGCTTGGCGCATTGGACGCGGCGCTGGCCGCGATCAAGACCAATATGGGCGCGGCCTGGCGCGATACCGTGGTCGCGCTCGCGACCGAATTCGGCCGCACCGCGCGCATCAACGGCACCGAGGGTACCGATCACGGCACCGCGACGGTGGCGCTTCTGGTCGGCGGCGCGCTCAAGGGTGGCCGCGTTGTTGCCGATTGGCCGGGATTAAAGCCGGCGGACCTTTACCAGAATCGGGATCTCAAGCCGACGATCGATCTGCGCGCCGTGCTCAAAGGCGTGCTGCGCGACCACCTGCGCGCCGACGAAAAAGCGTTGGCGCAAACTGTGTTCCCCGGCAGCGACGCGGTGAAGCCGACGCCGGGATTGCTGGCCTAGATATTCAGCACGCGGCCATACGCGTCCAGCACAGCTTCCTTCATCATTTCGGAGAGTGTCGGATGCGGGAAGACAGTGTGCATCAGCTCCTCTTCGGTGGTCTCGAGGTTCATCGCGATCACATAGCCCTGGATGAGTTCGGTCACCTCGGCGCCGACCATGTGGGCGCCCAGGAGCTGACCGGTTTTCTTGTCAAAAATGACTTTGACGAGGCCCTGGTCCTCGCCGAGCGCGATGGCCTTGCCATTGCCGACAAACGGAAAGCGGCCGACACGGATGTCGAGCTTCTTGTCTTTGGCGGCCTGCTCGGTCAGCCCGACCGAAGCGATCTGCGGCGAGCAATAGGTGCATCCGGGAATTAACAGCTTGTCCATGGCGTGCGGATGCAGGCCCTTGATGGCCTCGACGCAGATCACGCCTTCATGCTCCGCCTTGTGCGCCAGAAGCGGCGGGCCGGCGACATCGCCGATGGCGTAGATCCCCGGCACGTTGGTTTTGCACATGCCGTCGATGACGATGGCACCGCGGTCGGTTTTCACGCCGAGCTTTTCCAGGCCAAGGTTCTCGATATTGCCGACGACGCCGACCGCCGAGATCACGCGCTCGACCGTGAGCATTTGCGTGCCGCCCTTGCCGTCATTAATCGTCGCCGCGACGCTGTCCGGTTTCTTCTCCAGCTTTGTCACTTTGGCGCCGGTAAAGATCTTGATGCCCTGCTTTTCGAAGCTCTTGCGCGCAAAGCCGGCGATCTCGGCATCTTCAACGGGCAGGATCTGCGGCAATACCTCGACGACCGTTACTTCCGCACCAAGCGTACGGTAGAAGGAGGCGAATTCGATGCCGATCGCACCCGAGCCAATGACAAGAAGCGATTTCGGTATCCGCTCCGGCACCATGGCCTCAAAATAGGTCCACACCAATTTTTTGTCGGGTTCGATGCCGGGCAAGACGCGCGGTCGAGCGCCGGTGGCAATAATGATGTGCTTGGCCGCATAGGCGCCGGCGCCAAGCGCGCCCTTCGGCGCTTCGCCGCGACCTGCCCTGACGGTGACTTTGCCGGGTGCCTCGATTGTCCCCTCGCCCCAGATCACGGCGACTTTGTTTTTCTTCATCAGAAAGCCGACGCCGTCGTTGAGGCGCTTTGAAACTGCCCGCGAGCGTTTGACGACAGCGGAGGGATCGTAAGTCACCTCGCCGGCCGACAAGCCGTAATCCTTCGCGTGCTGGAGATAGTGCAAAATCTCCGCCGAGCGCAGGAGCGCCTTGGTCGGAATGCAGCCCCAGTTGAGGCAAATGCCACCGAGATATTCACGCTCGACAATCGCCGTCTTCAATCCAAGCTGCGCCGCCCGAATGGCAGTGACGTAACCGCCGGGCCCGGAACCGATAATGATGACGTCGAAAGCATTGTCAGCCATTTATTCCTCGCCAAAACGCAACTGTGCCGCACCTTATCGACCATCTCCGCTCTTGTCGCGGACGCTGCGGCCGTTTGAGCAAAACGCGTGATTTAGTCGGCCCTTCCAGACTTGTCATTTAGATATTGGCTCGGGGCGAACCAAGCCGCGCTCCAAGGCAGAGGAGCGTGGAAGCCTCAGTCGGCGATGGCGCGAAAAATGCCGTCGTCGCCGAGCCGCTCCAAAATCCCGGAGCGAATATCGAAAAAGCAGCCGTGAAGCTTCAGTGCCCCGGCGCTGACCGCCGCTGCAATCCATGGGAAGCTCATCAGATTGTCGAGCGAGAGCCGAACCGATTCGTGCTCGCAAAAATCTTGCCGGCGCTCCATGGGTGCGCTCATGGCGCGGCGCCGCGCCGGTTCGGCGATCCGCACCCACTGGCTTACGAAATCGGATACGTCCGCCGGGGCGCCGTTCAGGAGCGCCTGGATGCCTCCGCACATGGCGTGCCCCATCACAATGATCTGCGGAATTTTCAGGGCACGCACAGCAAATTCGATCGCGGCGCTCACTCCGTGCGGTTGATCATCAGGCCCGTAGGGCGGCACAAGATTGGCGACATTGCGAATGACGAAAAGTTCGCCCGGGACCGCGTTGAAGACCATTTGCGGATCGGTCCGGCTATCCGAACAACCGATCACCAAAGCACGAGGCTTCTGGCCGAATTGGGTCAACTCATCGAAGCGGGCGCGCTCGTTGCGCCAGGTGCCGGCGCGAAAACGGCGGTAGCCCGCGATCAAGTCTTCCATATCGAGGGTGATCCCGATTTCTATTTCGCCCGCTCATTCGCACGCGATATAAAACGATGCAACCGGGATCATTGGCGATGACCGATTTAACCGTTTACAGCAGCATCGGCGTGCGCAGTGCCGCCGAGGAATTGTTCCGCAGATTCGAAAAACAAAACGGCAGCAGGCTCGCCGTCACCTGGGGAACTGCGCCGATGCTGGTCGCCCGCATTGAGGCCGGCGAACGCGCCGACGTGTTGATCCTCAGCCGCGCCGCTATCGATGCGTTGCTGAAGCAGGGAAAAATTCTCTCCGGCACGGATATGACACTCGCGGGATCCGGCGTCGCCATTGCGGTAAAGGCGGGAGCCCCAAGGCCCGACATATCCACTCCAGAGGCTCTGAAGCAAACGCTGCTCAAAGCGAAATCGATCGCCTATAGCGAGCCCTCGGCCGGAGGCGCCAGCGGCGTCCATTTTGCCAAGCTGCTTGAGCGGATGGGCATCGCCGAAGCGATGAAGCCGAAGACCAAATATCCGCCGGCCGGCGGTTTTTCCGCCGAACTGCTCCTGACCGGCGAAGCCGAGCTTGCGGTCCAGCAGAAACCCGAACTGCTGCACGTGCCTGGCGCCGAAATCGTCGGCTTCCTTCCCGGCGACTTGAATTTGGTGACGGAATTTGCCGCCGCGATTATGGCGGCGAGCGAAAATGCGGAAACCGGGAAGGTCCTGATCGGGAGTCTGCGCTCGGAGGAAGCCGCCGCGGTGTTCCGCTCGAAGGGGCTCGACCCGCGCTAGAGCGGCTGCGCTAGACCAGCATCATCACCGGGTTTTCGATCAACGACCTGAACGCACCGATCAATTCGGCGCCAAGCGCGCCGTCGACGGCGCGATGATCGCACGACATCGTGACGCTCATGATGTGCGCGGCCTCGACCTTGCCATTGCGTACCACCGCGCGCTCTTCGCCGGTACCGACCGCCAGGATGGTCGCATGCGGCGGATTGATGACTGCGGTGAAGTCCTTGATGCCGTACATGCCGAGATTCGAAATCGCGGTAGTGCCGCCCTGATATTCCTGCGGCTTGAGTTTTCGCGCCCGCGCCCGGCTTGCGAGTTCGCGCATCTCGTTCGAAATGACCGACAGCGATTTGCCCTCGGCGCCGCGGATGATCGGGGTGATCAAGCCGTTCGGCATCGCCACGGCCACGCCGATATCGGAGTGCTTGTGCTTGAGCATGCCGGCTTCGGTCCAGCTCACATTGGCGTCCGGGATGCGCTGCAAAGCAAGCGCCAAGGCCTTGATGACGAAGTCGTTGACCGACAGCTTATAGGTCGGCTTGCCGTCCTTGTGCTTTGGCGCAGTGCCGTTGATCTCCTCGCGCGCCTGCAGGAGCTTTCCGATATCGCAATCGACCGTCAGATAAAAATGCGGAATGGTTTGCGCGGAAGCGGTGAGCCGCGCCGCGATGGTACGGCGCATGCCGTCGTGCGGGACGAGCTCGTAGCTGCCCTCCTCGTAGAGCGCGCGGATCTGCTGATCGCTCATGGCCGGCGCGATCATCGGAGCGGGACCGCCGGCCGGAGCGACCGCGGGTCCGCGCAAGCCGCGGCCTTCGCGCGCTGCCGCGATGTCGCGGGCGATCACGCGGCCATGCGGCCCCGAGCCTTGGATCCGGCCAATCTCGACGCCGGCCTCTTTGGCGAGCCGGCGCGCCAGCGGCGAGGAGAAAATCCGCCCTGCACTGGGCGCCGTCGTGGCTAAACCGCCGCCACCATTGATCCGCGCCGGCTCAGCTGCGTCACGCCGCTGGGCGGGCGCAGCGGGCGGCGCAGGCCGCGGCGCCGTGGGAGTGGCCGGAGCCTTGGTCTGCGAAGCAGCCGGGGCAGCGGCCGGTTGCGCTGGCTTTGGCGCCGTCGCGGCCGCGCTCGGCGCCTTGACCGCCGGAGCGGATCTCGCCGCAGCGGCGGCTGTTTTCACATCCTCGCCCTCCTGAGCGAGCACCGCGATGAGCTGGTTGACCGGCACGTCATTGGTGCCTTCCGGCACGACGATCTTGGCCAGCGTGCCGTCCTCGATCGCCTCATATTCCATCGTGGCTTTGTCGGTCTCGATCTCGGCAATCACATCGCCGGTCTTGACCGGGTCGCCCTCTTTCTTGAGCCACTTGGCGAGATTGCCCTTTTCCATCGTGGGCGACAGCGCGGGCATCAGGATATTGACGGGCATGGCGCGCCAGTTTCACCGCAAAGGGGGCTTACCGATAACAAACCGCTTTGGTCGCCTCGACAACTTCGGCGACCGACGGCAGAGCGAGCTTTTCCAAATTCGCGGCGTAGGGCATCGGCACGTCCTTGCCGCAGACGCGGGTCACCGGAGCGTCGAGATAGTCAAAGGCATCCTCCATGACGCGCGCGGCGATCTCCGCGCCAACGCCGGATTGTTTCCAGCCTTCCTCGACGGTAACGAGCCGCCCGGTCTTTTTAACCGACTCGATGATGGTATCGGTGTCCATCGGCTTGAGCGTGCGTAAATCGATCACCTCGGCTTCGATATTGTCTTTGGCCAATTCGTCAGCGGCTTTGAGCGCGTAGCTCATTCCCATCGACCAGGCAACGATCGTCACGTCCTTGCCGGGACGCACGATGCGGGCACGTCCGATCGGCAGCACGTAATCGTCGAGCTTCGGCACCGGCGAGGAATGTCCGTAGAGGATCTCGTTTTCAAGAAAGATCACCGGATTGGGATCGCGGATCGCAGCTTTAAGGAGACCCTTGGCGTCGGCAGCATTGGAGGGAGCGATCACTTTCAAGCCGGGAATGTGCGAGTACCAGGCTGAATAATCCTGGCTATGCTGCGCGGCGACGCGCGAGGCCGGTCCGTTCGGACCGCGGAATACGATCGACACCCTGACCTGGCCGCCGGACATGTATTGTGTTTTCGCTGCCGAATTGATGAGTTGATCCATAGCCTGCATGGCGAAGTTGAACGTCATGAATTCGACCACCGGTTTTAATCCGGCAAGCGCCGCGCCGATTCCGACGCCGGCAAAGCCATGTTCGGTGATCGGCGTGTCGATTACGCGCCGTGCGCCGAATTCGTCCAATAGTCCCTGCGTGACTTTATAGGCGCCTTGGTATTCGGCGACTTCCTCGCCCATGACGAACACGTCGGGATCGCGCCGCATCTCTTCGGCCATGGCGTCGCGCAGCGCCTCGCGCATGGTGATCGAAACAAGCTCGGTGCCTGCGGGCACTTCCGGTTCGGGCATGATTTCGGCCGATGGCGGTTTGGCCGTGCCGGCCGGTGCGGGCGCCGGAGTATCCGCTTGCTTTGCCGCCTGCGGCTTTTGCGCCGGGGCCGCGGATTCGGCAGCTTTTTCTTGACGCGAGGGTTGCTCGGCTTTGCTCTGTTTGCTCGGCGCCTGCTTGCCGTCCTTGAGCGCCGCGGCGTCTTCGCCTTCGCCGAGGATCATGGCGATGGGCGTATTGACGGCCACGTCGGCGGTGCCTTCGGGGACCAGGATCTTGCCCAGCGTGCCCTCGTCCACCGCCTCCACTTCCATAGTCGCCTTGTCGGTTTCGATTTCCGCGATGACGTCGCCTGATTTGATCGGGTCGCCTTCCTTCTTAAGCCATTTGGCGAGATTGCCCTTCTCCATCGTCGGCGACAGCGCGGGCATCAACACTTCGGTCGGCATGGCGGCTCACATCAAGTCGCGGCAATGGCAGATCAGTGATAGACGTCGGTGTAAAGTTCGGCGGGATCGGGTTCGGGGTCGTGGGTGGCGAATTCGGACGCCTCGTTGACGATGGCGCGGACCGCGGCGTCGATTTTTTTCAGGTCATCCTCGCTTGCCGATTTCTTGTCGAGCAAGCGTTTGCGCACCTGTTCGATCGGATCGTGCTCGGTGCGCACTTTGTCCACTTCTTCTTTGGTCCGGTACTTGGCCGGGTCGGACATCGAGTGGCCGCGATACCGATAGGTCAGCATTTCGAGAATGATCGGGCCTTTGCCGGCGCGGCACCAAGCGAGCGCCTGCTCGGTAGCCGCTTTGACCGCGCGCACGTCCATCCCGTCGACCTGGGAGCCCGGAATGTTGAAGGAAGCTCCACGCTTGGAAAGATCGGGCTGCGCTGAGGACCGCGCGACCGAAGTCCCCATCGCATAACGGTTGTTCTCGATGACGTAGATGATCGGCAGCTTCCACAGCTCGGCCATGTTGAAGCTCTCGTAGACCTGACCTTGGTTTGCCGCACCATCGCCCAGGTAGGTCAGACAGACATCGTTGCTGCCTCGATATTTGTTGGCAAAAGCGAGCCCGGTTCCCAGCGGCACTTGCGCACCGACGATGCCGTGCCCGCCGTAAAATTTCTTGTCCAGCGAGAACATGTGCATCGAGCCGCCCTTGCCCTTGGAATAGCCGCCACGGCGTCCGGTGAGTTCTGCCATGACGCCTTTCGGGTCCATGCCGCAGGCGAGCATGTGGCCGTGATCGCGATAACCGGTGATCATCTGGTCGCCATCGCGAGCGGCGAGCTTCATGCCGACGACGATCGCTTCCTGGCCGATATAGAGGTGACAAAAGCCGCCAATCAGCCCCATGCCGTACATCTGGCCGGCCTTTTCCTCGAACCGGCGGATCAACAGCATCTGCCGGAGCGCCTGCAGCTCTTGCTCTTTGGAAAATTCGGGAACTGAGGTCTGGTTTGCCGCGAGATCTGCGCTCGGAAGCAAGCCTTGCGCGCTGTGAGCCGATTGTTTGGTTTGGGCGACGGCCATTCCTGTCCTCAACACCTCCGCAGCGCCTATCCAATAGCCGAATTCCCCCCCTAGCGAAAGGCGGGGGAGACCTGACCACAGGCCGGCAAGCGTGTAGCCAAATCGTTGTCGGAAAAGCTCATTTCGGAACGTGCCCCGGCAAGTTCAAGGGCCCTGCGGGCCCTTTCCTCAGCGGCGCTTCACGGTTTGGGCGCAGCCACCGGGATCGGTGTCTTATTGAGGATAAGCGTCACGTCGCGGGGGTCGGCATAGTCAAGAAGCGTGCGCGCCTGCTCGTCCAGCATGTCGGGATCGAGATCGTCCGATTTGAGCAGCGCGATGCGCCGTTCCCATTGCGCCTGTTCGGCCTTGAGACGATCGAGCTCGGCGGTCAGCGTCGCCATCTGCCGGTCGATGTCTTCCTTCGCTTTCAACCCGCGGTCGCCATTATACGCATTGACGCCGAAATAGCCGATCAGCAATGCCGCCAATGCGTAGAGCGCAAACGCGGTGAGGATGCTGCGCAGGCGCCTGCGGGTGACCATGCCGCACCATGCGAGCGCGTCGATTAAAGCCCGATTAATGCGGCGCGGTTCCCGCGCGCTTTGCAGCGTTCCAAGAACGTCATCGGCTCGGAAAGACGAATCAGGGCAGCCGGTTGCGAACTTCGTTGAGCACGAAATTGCCAAAACGCTTGCCGCGATTGCGCAAGAACCGCAGCACACCGGCGTCGACGAAGTAAGTCAAAAGGATGCTGTCGCGGGTGCGCACTTCAGGCCCGACCGGATCGGCCGAATGCCAGGTATCGGTGCCGACGGCGAAGGCATAACCGCTGTTCGGCACGAAGGACATCTGCTTTCGCTTGGGGAGCGAGCCATCGGCGAGCTTCTCGTGAAAGATGGTGCCTATATGCGCCGTTGAGCGATCGCGCGGCAGGTAAAGCTGCACGGTGATGCCCTTCCAGCGCGTGTCGGTGTGCGGTGTGATCAGGTAACCCGGAATATCGCGCGTCAAAATCGGGATCGGAAACATGCCGACTTTCGCAAAGCGCGCGCCGAAACGCCGCTCGAGCGGCTCGGCAAGCCGCCGCACGAACGCGTCCCTGACCGGACGCGCGCAGAGTGCGCGCCCAACAACATCCCATACCGCGCGCTTTTGCGGCGGCAGATGGCGAATGTATTCCGGGAACAGATCGATCTTGACCCGCGTGTGCGTGCCGTCCGAGAGATCGTGGCCCTTGCTGCGCCCGTGCATTGGCCGATAGTCCACCGCCTCCGGCATATTGGCGAGCATCAAGGCGTAAATGTCGTCGGGAAACACGCGCTCGAACACCAGATGCGTGAACGGCGAATCCGACAGGCTCGCAGCCTCGACCGAGGTCGCGATAAAATCGCATAAGCGCTTGATGGCGAGCCGCCGCTCGCTTGGTCTCAGTTCAAGCGTCTGTTCCATGGAGAGCATCCCCAACGCCACGCGGCGACTGGATATAGCGCCAATACGCAGCGGTGGACAAGCGCGCCGCGCCGCGACCCTCCGAAGCCGCAGGTGCTAACCTAGCTTTTGCTCTCAGGAGTCGGCTTTAGGTGTTTATGTTTGTGGGTACTCTTTGCCGACATGTACATCTTTCGGTGGTGCTGCGTACCATAATGGGGGCGCGCACCAGCCTGGAGACTAGGCCGGGATGGTGCGGGCATCACGTCAGTAGAAGGATATTGAGCCATCGCCAGCGAAGTGCCACCGATGAGCAGTGCGACGATCGCTGGACCTTTCACGGTGGTCATCTTTTGCCTCCAAAGCTTGAGGCCGCGCTCACCCTGATGTGCAAATAAAACCGATCGCAAGGTTTGGTGATTTGATCCAGATCAAGATTGGCTGCCAGTACTTGCGCGTGTCAGCGCGGCGTCGGCCGTCTCGGAGATGCAGGATCGGCCGGCCGCGGCCGCTTTGGGTCAACCCCCTAACGCTTTGAAAGCGCTTCGCCCGGCATAAGCCGCTTGTGGGCCGAGTTCCTCTTCGATGCGAAGGAGCTGATTGTACTTGGCGGTCCGGTCGGAGCGTGCGACCGACCCGGTTTTGATTTGCCCGCAATTGGTCGCGACCGCGAGATCGGCGATGGTCGAGTCCTCCGTCTCGCCCGAGCGATGCGACATCACCGCGGTATAGCCGGCTTTGTGCGCGGTCTCGACCGCGGCAAGCGTCTCGGACAGCGTGCCGATCTGATTGACTTTGATCAGGATCGAATTGCCGATTCCGTTTTTGATCCCCTCCGACAATCGCGTCACATTGGTGACGAAAATATCGTCGCCGACCAGCTGGCAGCGGTCGCCGATTTTTTGGGTGAGCTTTTGCCAGCCGGTGTAATCGTCTTCCGCCATGCCGTCCTCGATCGACACGATCGGATAGTGCTGGACCAGATGAGCGAGATATTCGACCTGCTGTTCGATTGAGCGCGTTTTGCCCTCGCCTTTGTATCGATAGTTTTTATCGCCAAAAAATTCGCTTGAGGCCGGATCGAGCGCCAGGGCTACATCGTCGCCGGGCCGATAGCCGGCTTTTTCAATGGCCGAAAGAACGAAATCGAGCGCTGCTTCAGCGGACGGCAAATTCGGCGCAAAGCCGCCCTCGTCCCCGACATTGGTGTTGTGTCCCGCTGCTTTGAGCGCAGCGCGGAGCGTATGGAAGATCTCCGAACCGGCGCGTAACGCCTCGGCAAAGGATTTGGCGCCGAGCGGCACGATCATGAATTCTTGAAAGTCGATCGGATTGTCGGCGTGAACGCCGCCGTTGACGATATTCATCATCGGCACCGGAAGAAGCCGCGCGGCGGCGCCACCGACGTACCGGTAGAGCGGCAGTCCGTTTGCCATTGCCGCCGCCTTGGCGACAGCAAGCGAGACCCCGAGAATGGCATTGGCGCCAAGGCGCGCCTTATTGGGCGTGCCATCGAGCGCGATCAGGGTTTCATCGATTTTGATCTGCGCCTCCGCGTCCATGCCGCCGAGCGCGTCCATGATCTCGCCATTGACGGCCTCGACGGCGGTCCGCACACCTTTGCCTTGATATCGGGCCTTGTCGCCGTCGCGCAGCTCGACCGCTTCGTGCGTTCCGGTCGAGGCGCCCGACGGCACGCCGGCCCGGCCGCGCGAGCCGTCGGCAAGCACGACATCGACCTCCACCGTAGGGTTGCCCCTGCTGTCCAATATTTCGCGGCCGATAATGTCGACTATGGCTGTCATGCGAGGTCCAGTTGGAACGTGACATAGAGTGCCGGGCTGAGGCCAAAACCGAGACGCGACCCATGCACTGCTGCGGGGCTTCTACAGGATCAAGCCGGTCGTTGTCATGTCCGGCAGCCGCCGATGGCGATGTTGCATTCGGTGCTTCGGCGATAAAGTGAAGCTGGACAAGCGAGCCAAATCGAGGAGCCAATACGGGGTCACAATGAGAAAGCCGCCCCAACTCGGCCGCCCGGTGCCCATTCCCGCGTCGCCACGGGACGCAGTGCTGGATCGCGTGTCAAACCCGCATCCGGACAGCAATTATGTCGCGCGCTTTACGTTTCCGGAATTTACCGTGATTTGCCCGATGACCGGCCAACCGGATTTCGCCACGCTGGTGATCGATTACGTGCCCGGCCGCTGGCTGGTGGAATCGAAATCCCTGAAACTTTACCTCAACAGCTTCCGCAACAATGGCGCCTTCCACGAGGACTGCACGGTTGCGATCGGCAAAAAGCTCGTCGCGGCATTGAAACCTAAATGGCTCCGCATCGGCGGCTATTTTCATCCGCGCGGCGGCATGCCGATCGACGTGTTCTGGCAAGCTGGGAAACTGCCGCGCGGCGTATGGGCGCCGGATCAGGGCGTCGCCACCTATCGTGCGCGCAGCTGACCGAGCGCCGGCACAGCGCCGCGCTTGTCCGCTCAACGCGACTGCGGATAATTTGGCTGGGGATCCGGGAGGTTTTCATGAAATGGATTGTCAATATTGCGATCGTGGCAGCGCTAGCGGCGGCCGCGATGTCCCCGGCAATGGCGGCAAAACATGCCAAGGCGACAAAAACGAAAATGACCGGCGCCTGCGCGCAACGGAGCGGCCGCTGCATTTCCGATTGCGATCAATTCAATTGGTGCACGATGAACACTTGCGTCGGCGGTCAATCGACCCCGGTGCCGTTTTGGCGCTGTTACCAGCCAAGCGGGTTGTGCCTCGCCCCGCACTGCTGACGACCCCCGAACTGGCCCGTTAATGACCGCTTGGGGCGTAGCTCGTGACCGCGCTCGGGATGCTCATCGGCGCGAGATGCCGCGGAACGATCACGCGCTGCCCCTCGGAAAGCGGCGCACTCGCCGATACCCGATTGCTTTCGGCGAGTGTCCATAGCGGAACGTGATACGTGATCGCCACGGATTTGAGCGTTTCGCCGGCATGAGCTTGAACCGGCACGCCGGAATCCCACAGTTCGATCGCCGCACCGGCCGGTACTTCCAGGTGCAGCGGGACGGCCTCGCCTTGGGCGGCCGCGGGCGTCGCCGAAAGCTCGACAATCTTGCGGACCAGCTGTTCCTGGATGCGTTCGGCTTTCTCGATATTGATGTGGATGATCTCGCTATGATCTTTGAGATTGAAGCTCGCGTAATGTCCGTGGAAGCGCGATGTCTGGACGACATTGCCGCCGCCCATGAAATTCGATGATTGAAACAGATTGATGTAACGCTCGACGTTGGGCGGAACATCGTCTGCGATCCGTGTCGGATCGTAGGTCACAAGCAAACTCACCGGGATATTCTGCGCATTGAGCGCTCCCGCAAGCGACAGCGCCGCATCGCCACCCATCGAATGGCCGATGATAGTAATCGGAGCCGGATCGCGCCGGTAATCCCGGATCGCTTGATCGACGCTGCCCCGCCACGTCAGGTAGGTCTGCACACTCGCGGGAATGCCGGCGGCGCGGATGCGATCGGCCAGGCTGTCCATGCCGCGCGAGTAGATCAGTCCGGCAACGCCGCGAAAGAGATAGGCTCGGCCGCGAGGTTCAACGATCTCCTTGTCCGGCGCACGAGCGGGCGCTGGAGAAATGTCGGCTGCGCTTGCGACCGATGTCGGCCGGGTCACGGCAGCATCGTCGGCCCGGTCCGCAGCGCTGCCGGCAAACAGTGCGTTAAGAGTTGCGGCGTCGCGGCGATCCGAAGACGTGCTTGAACCGGGCGCGGCGGTAGAACCGCCGGAAAAGGAGATAGCCGATGTGCTGTCCGGATCGAGCGCTGTATAGCCGCCGCAGCCCCCGAGACTGCCTGCAAGCAGCAAAACCGGCAGAAGCGAATTCAGCCCGATGCGCCCGCGTGAAAGCTGTCGCGGCCCAGATCGGCCTACGCCGGGCAATTCCCCGAACTCACGCAACACAGACCTACCCTCATACCCGCACCGTCTCAGAAGAGCGCGAAAATCCTTAATTTCCCGCCAATGAAGGCCCGTAATGCCGCTAGTCGGGCGCGAATTGGCTGTGTTCGCCGAGTTTTGATGGCGAAACAGCGGCCCAAGCCTTATCTGCGCTCGGTCCAATCGGCGATCGGACCGCAGCAACCGCGTGCTATGAACACCCCGCGATGAACCGTCCGTCCCGTATTTCTTTTGTCTCGCTTGGCTGCCCGAAGGCGCTGGTCGATTCCGAGCGCATCATCACACGGTTGCGTGCCGAGGGTTACGAATTGGCGCGCGAGCACGCCGGCGCCGATCTCGTCATCGTCAATACCTGCGGGTTTCTCGATAGCGCCCAAGCGGAATCGCTGGCCGCCATCGAGGCGGCAATCGCCGAAAATGGCAAAGTGATCGTCACCGGTTGCATGGGCGCCGAGCCCGAGAAAATCACGGCCAAGCACCCCGGCGTTTTCGCGATCACTGGCCCGCAGCAATATGAAAGCGTGCTTGATGCGGTCCATCGCGCCGCTGCGCCCGCGCATGATCCCCATGTCGAGCTGATCCCGCCGCAAGGCATAAAGCTCACGCCGCGCCACTATGCTTATCTAAAGATTTCAGAGGGTTGCAACAATCGCTGCACGTTCTGCATCATCCCTAAATTGCGCGGCGACCTGGTATCACGCCCGGCCGCGGATGTGTTGCGTGAAGCCGAGAGGCTGGTCGATGCGGGAGTCAAAGAGCTTCTCGTTATTTCCCAGGACACCTCGGCCTATGGGACCGACGTCAAATACGCGCCGAGCCGATGGAAAGAACGCGAAGTCCGCGCAAAGTTCCTTGATCTCGCTCGCGAGCTCGGTGAATTCGGCGTGTGGGTGCGCCTGCACTATGTCTACCCCTACCCGCATGTTGACGAGGTCATTTCGCTGATGGCCGACGGCAAGGTGCTGCCGTACCTCGACGTGCCGTTCCAGCATGCCAGCGGAGCCGTTCTCAAACGCATGCGCCGCCCGGCAGCGCAGGAGAAGACATTGCAGCGGATCCAGGCATGGCGGCAGGCTTGCCCGGATCTGACGATCCGTTCGACCTTTATCGTCGGTTTTCCGGGCGAAACCGAAAACGACTTCGCCGAGCTGTTGGCATGGTTGTCTGAAGCCGAGCTCGATCGGGTCGGCTGTTTCCGCTACGAGCCGGTTGCCGGCGCCGTCGCCAACGATCTGGCCGCGCCCGTTCCCGACAACGTCAAGGACCAGCGCTGGCACCGCTTGATGACGCATCAGCAGGCGATTTCGCAAAAGCGCCTTAAACGGAAGGTCGGCAAGCGCGAAAAGGTCATCATCGACGAAGTCGGGCCAAACGGCGCGAAGGGCCGGAGTAAGGCGGATGCCCCGCAAATCGACGGCACCGTTCACCTCACAAGCCGGCGGCCGCTCCGGGTCGGAGAGATTGCGACAGTCCGGATCGAGCGCACCGACGCTTATGACCTGCATGGCGCCGTGGTCGGTTACTGAGATTCGGGAATGTCGACCTCAGGCGAGAACGCGCGCGACCGCGCCAGTCAGTTTGGCGAGGTCCTCTTCGGTTATGGTGAAGGCCGGCGTTAGATAGACGATCGATCCGAACGGCCGGACAAAAACCCCTTCTTCGATAAAACGCTGCCGCAACGCGTCGATATTTCCGATCAGCTCGAGTTCGACCACCCCGATCGCGCCTTTGACCCGCACCTCCTTTACTCCCGGAAGCTTGCGGCATGGCTCGAGGCCGTCCTCTAGCAACGCCTCGATTTTGGCCACCTGCGCCAGTCTTGGCTCGCTTTCGAACAGATCGAGCGATGCATTGGCGGCGGCACAGGCGAGCGCATTGGCCATAAAAGTAGGGCCGTGCATCAGTGCTTTGTCCGGATCGTCGGACCAGAACGCCTCGAACACTTTCTGCCGCGCCACGGTTGCCGCAAGCGGCAGCGTTCCACCCGTCAACGCTTTCGATAGGGTGATGATGTCGGGGACGACTCCGGCTTGCTCAAACGCAAACATCGTCCCGGTGCGCCCGAAGCCGGTGAAGATTTCGTCGAAAATCAGCAACAGCTCATAACGATCGGCGAGCAGGCGGAGCGTCTGGAGAACGCGCCCATCGTGAAACCGCATCCCGCCGGCGCCCTGCACCAGGGGTTCGATGATGATTGCCGCAATTTGTTCGGAGCGTTGTGCCAACAGCGTCTCAAGCGCCGCCGTGCTTGTCTGCGTATCCGGCAGATCGACGATGATCTGTTGCGGCAAGGTGCCGGCGAGCGTGCCGTGAAAGCCACTTTGCGGATCGGAAACTGCCATGGCACCGCTGGTGTCGCCGTGATACCCGCCTTTGAAAGCGATGATGCGCTCACGGCCGGAAACGCCGCGGTTGCGCCAATATTGCAACGCCATTTTCAGCGCGACCTCGACGGCGACTGATCCGGACTCGCTGAAAAAGACCCGGTTATGATCGTCCCGACCGAGCATGCCGGCGAGCCGGCGCGCCAGCGTCGACGCCTGCTCATGCACCAAGCCGCCGAACATCACATGCGGCAGGCTGGCGAGCTGGCGTTCGACGGCGGCGCGGATATGGGGATGATTGTAGCCGTGGCACGCCGTCCACCACGAGGCGATGCCGTCAATCAATTCGCGTCCGTCGGCCAGCATGATGCGGCAGCTGCGTGTCGCTTTGGCCGCAAGTGGGAGCGGCGCCGTTTTCATTTGGGCATAGGGCAGCCACAGATGCTCCAGCCCGACCTGGAGGCGGGCGGGATTTGTCTGTGCTAGAGCCTTGTTTTCGCTGGCATTGCCGGGCATTCGGCGCTTTCATGGAGCTGGCGTGGAAAGCCACCGGGGGGTGGAGAATAAGCGGCTCCCGGCCGGCTGACCCGCGTTTTGTGAGCTCGTCTCGAGGGCACATTGTGCCGTCCGGAAATGCCGAGGTCACGTTCGTTCGCAAGGTAAGCGGGACCTGACAATGCATTCGCTCGATGTTTTCGCCGGGGACAAGCTCGCGGGACTGGAACGCGCACAGCTTCGCCGCCGGTCCGTTGCCACCGCGCGCACTGGAATTTGGGTCGAGCGCGAGGGCCGGCGTCTGCTGTCATTCTCGTGCAACGATTATCTCAACCTCAGTCAACACCCGCAGGTCATTGCCGCGGCCGTCGACGCGATCAAACGGTACGGGGTCGGCGCCGGCGCTTCGCGGCTGGTCACCGGTAATCATCCGCTCTACGCAGATCTTGAAGGCCGCCTGGCGCGACTGAAAGGGAGCGAAGCGGCCTGCGTGTTTGGCTCCGGCTATCTTGCCAATACCGGGATTATTCCGGCAGTGGCCGGACCGGACGATCTCGTTGTGGTCGACGAACTGGCGCATGCCTGCATTCACGCCGGCGCCAAACTCAGTGGCGCACAGGTTCATCTCTACCGCCATTGCGATCCGAGCCACGTCGAAACGATATTGGCTCAACATCGCGCCGGCAGAAAACGGGCGCTCATCGCAACCGACGGCGTGTTTTCGATGGATGGCGACGTGGCCCCTCTCGCCGCGCTCGCCGCATTGGCCCGGCGGTTCGACGCCTGGCTTCTGAGCGATGACGCGCACGGGCTCGGCGTCGTTGGCGGCGGCCGCGGCTCGGGTTTCATTAACGGCGCGGCGCGGACTCCCATCGACGTACCGCTGCAAGTGGGAACATTGTCGAAGGCCGTTGGCGCCTATGGCGGCTATTTATGCGCGTCGCAGGCCGTCATTGACCTCATGCGCACGCGCGCCCGCACCTTCATCTACTCGACCGGCTTGCCGCCGCCGATCGTCGGTGCGGCGATCGCCGCACTCGATCTTATCGAAAGTAATCCGGCCTATGCTGCGGAGCCGCTGCGCAAAGCGCGGCTTTTTGCCCGCGCGCTCAATCTGCCTGAGGCGCTAAGTGCGATTGTTCCCGTCATTGTGGGCGACGCCGCCGCGGCACTGGCGGCCTCCGATCTTCTTCGCGATAGCGGATTCCTCGTTGTCGCGATCCGTCCGCCGACAGTGCCGGCGGGGACGGCGCGGCTGCGCTTTGCTTTTACCGCCCAGCACGACGATGCCGATATCGCGCGGCTCGCCGAAATCGTGCGACGGCAAGTTCTAAGGCATTGAGCCGGTGACCGCTATCTTCATCACCGGAACCGGAACAGAAGTCGGGAAAACTTTCGTCGCCGCCTCGTTGATCCGCCATCTCCAGAGCATGGGCCGCACTGTTGAGGCGATCAAACCGGTGATCAGCGGGTTTGATACCGAGCAAATCGCGGCGAGCGATCCGGGCGTTTTGCTCGAGGCTCTCGGCTTCCCGGCAACTTTGCCAAATGTCGAGCGTATATCGCCCTGGCGCTTTCAAGCCGCATTGTCACCCGATGCGGCGGCGCGGCTGGAAGGCCGCCGTATCGATGTGGACGAAGTCGTCGGCTTCTGCCAATCGGCGATCGCCCAGCGGCAGGAAATTTTGCTGATCGAAGGCGTCGGCGGAATCATGGTGCCGCTGGACGAGCAGCGCACGATCCTCGATGTGATGATGGCGCTGCAGCTGCCGCTCATCCTCGTCGCCGGCTCCTATCTCGGAACCATCAGCCATACGCTGACCGCGCTCGATGCGCTATTCCGGCGCGATTTGTCGGTCCTGGCGACCATTGTCAGCGAGACGCCGGGCTCGAGCGTGCCGCTTGCGGAAACTGTGGCTGCGATGGGCCGGTTTGCTCAACCGGTCATCGGACTGCCGCGCCAGACGTCTGACCCGGGCGCGAAGCCGAGTTCCGGTACGCTTGCGGCCTTTGACCGAATTTTCGGATCTTCGTGATCGCGCGATTACCCAATCGTGGTTGGCGCGGCGGCGGCCAACTCATTTTGCGAAATGAACAAGCGCCAGCGTTTCCAAAGTGCCTTCGAGATTGAGCATTGCGTGCAGCAGGAACGTGAGCGGCAGCGAGCCGCTGCGCCAGCGCATCCAGCCGAGAAAAAGGCCGATGACGAAGATCTGCAACACGCCGGCCCAGTCATACTGAATATGCAACATGGCCCAGAGCGTCGAGATCACAATGATCGCCGGCCACACCACGCGCGGCGAGCGAACCCAGCCACGGAACAGAAAGCCGCGAAAGATGGCTTCCTCGCCGGCCGGCGCGATCAGAATGGCCGCGGCGAACATCGCTGGAAGCCAGCCGGCAGCCGCCGCCGTTGTATAGGACTGCACCTGGAACGCGGTCACCAAATCCCGGCCTGATAGGTAAAGCAGCGCATCGCCTGCGGCGATCAGCAGGACTAACGTACCAATGCCCAGCCCCAGGTCGTGCGCCGCAGGCCACTTCAGGGCGAAATAGTCGGACAAATCGGACCGCGCGATCCGCACCGCGATGGCGAGCACGGCAACGGTGACCGGATTCGCGATCGCGATGAAGATCGTGACCAGAACGCCATCGAATGGCGTCTGCAGCACCGAATCCCAATCGCCGCGGCGTAACCAGAGCAAGACGCCGAAGCCGGCGAACTGTCCGACCAAGAAGGCGACGATGCTCCAGCCCAGCGTCGTCCAATAGCCCCAGATTTTCATGCGAACTGCAGATCGATGCGCTAAAGCGAAATGTTTTTTGATTCAATTAGCATTTCGCTTCAGCTTGTATTTTCCGAAAATGGTACCCGCTTTGGGACCTCTACCCTGCCCCTTACGGCACCAGGATCGATGATCCGGTTGTGGCGCGGCCCTCGAGATCGCGGTGCGCCTTCACCGCGTCGCGCAGCGGGTATTTCTGATTAACCGGCACCTTCACCGCTCCCTTGCCGACCACATCGAACAGATCGTTGGCGATCGCAACCAGATCCTGGCGCTTGGCCGCATAGGTATTCAGCGTCGGCCGCGTCGCAAACAGCGATCCTTTGGTCTGCAGTATGTTGATATTGAAGGCGTCGATCTGCCCCGACGCGCTGCCGAAACTCACGAACATGCCGAGCGGTTTGAGGCAATCGAGCGATGCCGGGAATGTGGTTTTGCCGATCCCGTCATAGACGACTTCGCACATTTTCCCGCCGGTGATTTCCTTCACGCGCGCGACGAAGTCCTCATCGCGGTAGAGGATCGTGTGATGGCAGCCATTCGCCTTGGCCAGCGCGGCCTTGTCCTTGGATCCCACCGTTCCGATGACATTGGCGCCGAGGTGATTGGCCCATTGGCACAGGATCAGGCCGACGCCGCCGGCGGCCGCGTGCATCAAGACGTTCATGCCCTTCTCGACTTTAAAGGTTCGGCGCAAGAGATATTCAGCGGTCATGCCTTTGAGCATCATCGCGGCGGCTTGTTCGTAGCTGATATTGGACGGCAGCTTCACCGCGCGGTCGGCCGGCACCAGCCGCTCGCCGGCATAACAGCCGAGCGCCACCACGTAGGCGACCCGGTCGCCGACCTTGAATTCGCTCACGCCCTGACCAACCGCCGTCACTTCCCCTGCGGCTTCGTTGCCAGCGACAAACGGCAACCCGACCGGCGACGGATACATACCCATCCGAAAATAGGTATCGATGAAATTGACACCGCAGGCGTGTTGCTTGACGCGAATTTGGCCTTGGCCCGGAGCGCCGAGCTCGATCTCTTCATAGGTCAGGACTTCCGGTCCGCCGATTTTATGCACGCGCACTGCAGCAACCATCGCTCTCTCCTGTCGTAGCCTTTTCAAGGTGTTTATGGCGGGAAATCGGGCGCGATCATAAGTGCTCGGGAGCTTGACGCAAGGCCATGTGACGCAAGGCCATGCGCGCAAGCCACCCTCACGGGTGGTGGCGCCGGAGAAATCCAATCACGACGAAATAAACCGCCAAAACAGAAAGTGCCGCGGTGACCCATAGCGGCGGGGTGAGATCTGCCGCAACCGCCACCATCGCCAGCACCGCCCAGGCCGTGAGCGCAATGATCGTCACGCCGCGCAAATGTGCGATCCGCACCGGATGAACGACATGAAATGGCACGAATGTCAGTGCCGCGAGCGCGGCGATCGCAGCCGCTCCCGCCCAGGGTTGCGGCTTTAAGAGAAACAGATAAAACGCGGCAATATTCCAGAGCGCCGGGAAGCCACGAAAATAATAGTCGGACGTTTTCATCAGCCGGTCGGCGAAATAGAGCGCGCCGGTGATCACAATGAGAACGCCGAGCGCAACGGCAGCAGATTCCGGCAACAATCCGCTTGCCGCCAAAGCATAGGCCGGAACGAAAACATAGTTGAGAATATCGACCACCAGATCGAGGATGTCGCCCGACCAGCGCGGCAACCGCTCTGCGACCTGCAGCCGCCGCGCGAAAGTACCGTCGATACCGTCGATACAGAGCGCGATGCCCAACCAAACGAACATCCCCGCCCATTGGCGATTGACTGCGGCGCTTAGTGCCAGCAAGGCACAACCGGCGCCGCAGGCGGTAAATACGTGGACAGCGAACGCGGCTGCGCTGCGCGCCGGATTTCTCGCCTCGCGAGGAGTTTCGGAATCCATTTTGCGAGTTTACATACTAACTTGAAGATCGCATCCGAGTTGTTGCGATCTTGGGCTTTTTGGCCCTGGCGCGGAGACAAATTCCCTTATGGCGGGATCGCCAATGAACTCCTCTCTGACCGCCGAAGTTGCGGTTATTGGCGCCGGCCCCGCGGGGCTGGTCAGCGCTATCGCGCTCGCGGCTGCCGGCGTGGACACGCTCCTCATTGCGCCGCCGGCCCAGGCCGACCATCGCACGACCGCGCTGCTGGCCGGTTCGGTGACGGCCCTCAGCACCTTAGGAATTTGGCAAGGCTGCGTGCAGCAGGCCGCGCCGCTCAAAAAGCTGCGGATCGTTGACGACACGCGGCGGCTCGTTCGCGCACCCGAGGTATTGTTCGCCGCCGCAGAGATCGGTTGCGAGGCGTTCGGCTACAATATCGAGAACCGTCACCTCATCGCGGCGTTGCAGGCGCGCGCCGCCGCACTCAATTTACGTACGATCACGGCGCCGGCGCTCGCGATCGAAAGCGGCACTTCGGCCGTCACGATCAGGCATGTCGACGGCGTAGCGCTGGTGCAACTTGCCATCGGCGCCGACGGCGCCCGTTCGATCTGCCGGACGGCCGCCGCAATCACCGCCCGGCGCCGGAACTATCCGCAGGCGGCCCTCACACTCAACCTCGCCCATCAGCGGCCCCATGATGAGACCTCGACCGAATTCCACACCGAGGAAGGTCCGTTCACCCTGGTTCCTCTGCCCGGCCGCCGTTCGAGCCTGGTCTGCGTGGTGACGCCGGCGCACTGCGCCGAACTTGCCGCCATGGACGACACCGCGCTGTCGGCGGAAATCGAACGCCGCGCGCATTCTCTCTTCGGCGCCATGAGCGTCGAAGCCGGTCGAGGCGTATTTCCGCTTGCGGTGGAGACCGCCGACGCCTTCGCTCGCAATCGGATTGCCCTTGTCGGCGAAGCCGCGCATGTGGTGCCGCCAATCGGGGCGCAGGGACTTAATCTCGGCATTCGCGACGCGGCCACCATTGCTGAAATCGTGGCCGCTGCGCATCAGGCCGGCGAGGACATCGGTGGACCCGAGGTGATCAGTCGCTATGACGACGAACGCCGAGCCGACATCGTGAGCCGCACCCTCGCGGTCGATTTCTTGAATCGGAGCTTGCTGGCGGACTTTTTGCCTGCACATGGAGCGCGCGGCTTGTCGCTCTACCTCGTCGACCGCATTGGGCCGTTGCGGCGCGCTTTGATGCGCGAGGGCATCACGCCCGCCGCGTCGCAGCCGAAATTGATGCGCGGCGAAATGGTATAACTCCCGCACCGTAACCAGACCCAGATCCGATGCGAATTTGACGATGAAGCTGCCGCGCAATTTTTTCAAACCGCTGGCGATTGGCGCGCCGGCGCCGGTTCGTGAATTGCCGCTGCGGTTGGAACGGATGATTCATTTCGGTCCGCCGCATATCGAAAAAGTCCGCAGCAAAGTGCCCGAGCTCGTTTCGCAAGTCGACGTCGTGCTCTGCAATCTCGAAGATGCGATCCCGGTAGACGCCAAAGACGCGGCGCGTGCCGGTTTTATCGCCATGGCCCAATCCTGCGATTTCGGCGCCACCGGATTGTGGACGCGCATCAACGCGCTCAACTCGCCCTGGGTGCTCGACGATGTAACCGAGATCGTCGCCGCGGTTGGCGACAAGCTCGATGTGATCATGGTGCCGAAGGTCGAAGGCGCATGGGACATACATTACGTCGATCAATTGCTGGCCCAACTCGAAGCCCGACACCGCTTGCGAAAGCCGATCCTCATTCACGCCATTCTCGAAACCGCCGAAGGCGTCAACAACGTCGAAGCGATCGCCGCCGCGTCGCCGCGCATGCATGGCATGAGTCTTGGTCCCGCCGATCTTGCCGCCTCGCGCGCGATGAAAACGACGCGCGTCGGCGGTGGCCACCCTGATTACAAGGTGCTGGCCGATGCCGGCGCTCCCGAGGCGCCGCGGGCGGCATTCCAGCAAGATCTATGGCACTACACGATCGGCAAAATGGTCGATGCCTGCGCTGCCGCCGGCATCAAGCCGTTCTACGGACCGTTCGGCGATTTTGCCGACGCCGCCGCCTGCGAAGCGCAATTTCGCAACGCCTTCCTGATGGGCTGCGTCGGCGCCTGGACGCTGCATCCAAGCCAGGTGCCGATCGCCAAGCGGGTGTTCTCGCCCGAGCCGGCCGAGGTGGCTTTTGCCATGAAGATCCTGGCCGCCATGCCGGACGGCAGCGGCGCGGTCATGATCGATGGCAAAATGCAGGACGATGCCACGTGGAAACAGGCCAAGGTCTTGGTTGACCTTGCGAAACTCGTCGCGCAAAAAGACCCCGAAATGGCCAAACGTTATGCCCTGTGAGTTACGGACTATGAACAGGCATTTAGCGCAGCGTTGCAATCCCGCCCCACTCGGGCTGTAAATTAGTTGGCGTTATGAGCACGATTCGCAACGCGAAGTTTCAGATCGGTCAAGTCGTCCGCCACCGCATCTATCCGTTCCGCGGCGTGGTGTTCGACATCGATCCGGTATTTGCCAATACCGAGGAATGGTACCAGGCGATCCCCGCCGAGGTGCGGCCGCACAAGGATCAGCCGTTCTACCACCTGTTCGCCGAGAACGACGAAACCGAATACGTCGCTTATGTCTCGGAACAGAACTTGCTGCCGGACACCAGCGGCGAACCGCTGCGCCATCCGCAGGTCGCCGAGATTTTCATCAAGGACGGCAAAGGCGGCTATCGTCCGCGCGCGGCGCTGCGGCACTAGCAACGCAACGACACAGACGAAGCTTCGCCGCGTTGCTCGACGCGGCCAGAAATTACGCGCCGGCCTTCGTTTCGAGGCCGGCGCGAGGCGTTTGCTTAATGACGTGAGCTTACGGCTTGCCCGAAGCCTGCGGCGACGGCGCCGCGGGCGCATTCGAGGATTGCGGCTGGCCCTGCTGGCTTTCCAGCTTCTTGCGCGCTTCGTCGGCGCGGCGCTGCAATTCGTCTTGCAGCTTCTTCTGCTGCTCCTCAAAGACTTTCGGATCGGTCGGCGGGCCGTCATAGGCCTTGCCGAAATCGGCAAGCGGCAGCACCAGGCTGATCGGTTGACCGGTCGAGTTGATCGCCTGAATGACCAGTCCCTGCCCTTTCTTCATTTTCGTGATCAAGTCGCCTGAAGCGTCATAGTCGGCCATGCAGCCATTGGTGAAACAAATAACGTATGGCGCGGTCATCGGCTGGTTTTGGTCGACGATCACGCGGGTGCCATGGACGAGTTGCATGCCAAGCGGCAGCGTAACGCGCAGAAGCTTCTTCGGCTCGCCCTCGGGCTCGATCAGCACGGCCGCGACCACCGGCATGCCCGACTCGATGCGCGCGTCTTTACCGGTGAAGCAGACCTGCTTGGCGTTCGGTTCGTTGTTCTGGCCCTTAAGGCAGAACTTGGTCCAGGGCGAATAGATCAACTGGACCTGCTGCTGGTCGCCTTGGCCTTGCGCCGGTGCTTGCTGCTGCGCTTCCGGAGCCGGTACGGCCGGCGCGGGTGCGGCGGGCTTGGCCGGCGCCGGCTTTTTCGCCGGAGCGGCCGGTTTGGCCGCAGGCGCGGCGGGTGCCGGAGCGGTGGGTTGCTGTGCTAATGCGGCGCTTGCGGTCAGCACGGCCGCGGCGGCAAACACGCTGATGGATTTGGCGATGGCAGCGAGCGTGCGGTTCGCCGGCAGCGCCGGCGCCGACGCGTTCGAATAAGTCATGCGATGCAGTTCCTCTTTGCTGCTGCCGGCTGCAAATCGTTCACGCGAAATCGATTTGCCTGGTCAGACTGGCGTGTCGGTCAAGTGGTGCGGCTGGAGCCGATCCGTTTCCGCGCCGCACAGGCCCCCAACTGACGGTCAATCGGCGCAGATTACGGCAACACCGTGGCCCGGCCCAATACCGCAATTGCGCCGCGAGATCAAAGGCTCGGAACTCGCCCCAGATGGCGTGATAGAGTTCCCCGCAGTGAATCGCACGCACTCAACAGTCTTTTTCACTGTCCGATCCTCCTCGCTGGCGCAAACCGCTTGTCGCGTCGCGCTCGGCGTGCTGCTGGTTGGACTCGCGCTCGCCCCGACTGACGCGGCGCCCGCCGCGCCCGCGATCGCCATGCATGGCGCGCCGGCGCTGCCGGACGACTTCACCGCCGCGCCTTACGTCAATCCGGACGCGCCCAAAGGCGGCCGGATGATCGAGGGCGTGCTCGGCACCTTCGACAGCCTCAATCCGCTGATCGTGCAAGGCCTCGCCGTGCAGACGATCCGCGGCTATGTCATCGAAAGCCTGATGGCGCGCGGCTACGACGAGCCGTTCACGCTTTACGGCTTGCTGGCGCAGAGCGTCGAGACCGATGACGTGCGCACATTCGTCACCTTCACTCTCAATCCGGCCGCGCATTTTTCTGACGGCGCTCCGGTCACCGCCGAGGACGTCGTGTTCTCGTGGCAGCTTCTGCGCGACCACGGCCGGCCGAACCACCGCACCTATTATGCCAAGGTGGAAAAAACCGAAGTGCTCGGCCCGCGCACCGTGCGCTTCGATTTTCCCAATGCCAACGATCGCGAACTGCCGCTGATCCTCGGACTGATGCCGGTTTTGCCCAAGCATGCGGTCGATCCGACGAGGTTTGAGAATTCCAGCCTGGCGAAACCGGTCGGCAGCGGACCCTATGTCGTCAGCGCGGTCGACACCGGCAAAAGCGTCACCTACAAGCGCGATCTGAATTATTGGGGCCGCGATCTGCCGATCAATCGCGGGCTGTGGAATTTCGACGAATTGAGGTTTGATTTCTACCGCGACGAGAACGCCTATTTCGAAGCCTTCAAGGCCGGTCTCTATGATGTGCGCAGCGAAAGCGATCCGTTGCGCTGGCAGACCAATTACGATTTTCCCGCCGTGCGCGACGGCCGCGTGATCAAGGAGACGTTCACCAACGGGTTGCCGAAATTCAGCTCGAACTACGTCTTCAATACCCGCCGCGCGGTGTTCGCCGATATCCGTGTTCGCCAGGCGATCGCGCTATTGTTCGACTTCGAGTGGATCAATCGCGATTTCTTTTTCAATCTTTATCGACGCAGCGCGAGCTTCTTCGACGATTCCGAATTGTCGGCCTATCATCGCCCGGCCGATGCGCGCGAGCGCACGCTGCTCGCCCCGTTCCCCGATGCGGTGCGCGATGACGTGCTCGACGGCAGCTGGTCGCCACCGGTAAGCGACGGCTCGGGCCGCGACCGCACCAAGCTGCGCCAGGCGCTGGCGCTGTTCGCCGGCGCCGGCTACGAGCTCAACGGCACGGTGCTACGCAACCGCACGAGCGGCAAGCCGCTCACCTTCGAGATCATGGTGACCAATCGCGACGACGAGCGCCTCGCGCTCGCTTTCGCCGCCAGTCTGGCGCGCGCCGGCATCGCCGTGCAGGTGCGCCTGGTCGACGCCGTGCAATATCAACAGCGGCTTTCGACGTTCGATTTCGACATGATCGAATACCGCTGGGAGCAATCTCTGTCGCCCGGCAACGAACAGTCCTTCTACTGGGGCTCCGCAGCCGCCGATCAGGACGGCTCGCGCAATTACATGGGCGTCAGGAGCCCGGCGGTGGACGCGCTGATCGCCGAGCTTCTGGGCGCCCGCGAGCGCGTCGATTTCGTCGCCGCGGTGCGCGCGCTCGATCGCGTGCTCATTTCCGGCAGCTATGTCGTGCCGCTGTTCTACCTGCCCGAGCAATGGGTCGCCCGCCGCGCCGCGATCCGCCATCCGGCGCGCACCTCGCTGTTCGGCTTTCTCCCCGACAGCTGGTGGCGAGAGCCGGGCGAGGCCCGGCAGTAAGCGCACGCCTCCCGCCCGGCCGTCCCTAGAACGCGCCCCAAAGGGTGGGCGGCGTGTGCGTGTTCGTTGACGTGCCGTTAACAGCACTTTGGCAGGATTAGCCGCAGTTTTCGCCGAAGCCGCTGCCCGCGCTCAGCCCCATTCGCAGGCCCATTCGAACTTCGATGCCGCTGCAAGGTCCCTTCGCCGTCATTGCCGACCAGCCGGCCCGTGATGTGGTCGAAGCTTTGCGCGCAGCTGGCGCCTACCCCGTCATCGAGGCGCGCTGGGCGGATACCGCCGCGGTTTTGCAGGCGCGCCCGCCGCAAGCGGTGATCCTCGCCGACGGCTGCACCGATCGCGCCCGGGCCGCGGTGCTCGAAAAGGCGCTCGAAACCCAGGCCGAGCAGGAAGCCGGCCTGTTCACGCCGGTGATCGCGCGGGCCCGCGACGATGCCGCCTCGCATTACGCCGATGCGCTGGCGATCGCCGCCAAGACGCCCGCCGAGCGCCTCATTGGCCGGCTTGGTGCGGCGATGCGCGTGCGCACGCTGCATGCCACTGTGCTCCGCCGCATGCGCACGCTCGCCGCGCGCACCAAAGAATTGCCGGACCTGCCCGATGCCGATCCGCTCGACGAAGCAAGCGTGCTGGTGGCCGGCCGCGGCCGCTCCTATCCGAGCCTGTGCACCTGCGCGGGCGAGCATCTCGGCGTGGTCGGCGCGCTGACCGTCGAAGGCGCGGCGCGGGCGCTCAAAGCCCGCGACATCGACGCCATGATCATCGGTGAGGGCTTTGGCCCGCGCGTGGTCGAGGCGCTCTTGACCGTGCTCGCCGAGGAGGCGCGCTTTCGCGATCTCCCCGTCGCCGTGGTCGGCAATCATGGCGCGGTGATCGAAACTTTTGCCGCAGCACTGCCGAATCTCGAGCGCGTCGGCGGCGGCCCGCAAAGCGTCATCGCTTACCTCTTGCCCTATCTTCGCGTCCACGCCTTCGCGCGCCGGCTCAAGCGCATGCTGGCCTCGCTTGACGCCAGGGGCGCCATCGATCCCGATACCGGTCTCCTCGCCAACGCGGTGTTCTGGCGCGATCTCAACCGGGCCGTCGACGACGCCGAGAAGCGCGGCGCCGCGCTGTCGATCGCGCGTTTCTCGCTGCCCGACGCCGACCGCCGCACCGGGCTCGAAGCTGCGCGGCTGGTCGGCCGGCTGATGCGCCAGGTCGATTTTGCCTGCCAGGAGGCCGACAAAACGATCTTCACCGTCTTCACCGAGACCGATCTGCGCGCCGCGCATGTGGTGACGCGGCGGATCGCCGGCGTGCTCAAGAAAATCACGCTCGCCGCCGACGGCAAGTCCGGCATCGCGCCGGCGGTGACGCTCGCAACCTTAAAACCGAGCGATACCACCGACTCGCTGATCGCGCGGGTGGTCGAAGAGCCGCCCAAGCCAGCGTAATTCACGCTCGTTGCGACGTACCGGGCAAGCCGTAATTCGCATCACCACCCGCTCGTCCCCGCGAAAGCGGGGACCCAGCATCTCCTGGATTCCCGCTTTCGCGGGAATGAGCGGGCAATTGGATTCGTCGGGATGGCGACGTGCGCCCCGCATCCCGATATAACCTGCACTGAACCAGATCGAGGACCTATCCATGCCCGCTTCCGACCAGCCCGCGCGCGTGCATATCGACGTCGTCTCCGACGTGGTCTGCCCATGGTGCTATATCGGCAAGCACCGGCTCGAACGCGCGCTTGCGCTCACGCCCGACACCGCGGCCGAGGTCGAGTACCGCCCATATTTCCTCAATCCGTGGATTCCGCGCGAGGGCATCGACCGCAAGACCTATCTGGAGACCAAATTCGGCTCGGTCGCGCGCTATGACGCAATCGCCGAGCGCGTCGCCGCGGCCGCCGCGGCGGAAGGGCTGACTTACGCGCCGAAGAAAATGACGCGCCAGCCGAACACCATCGATTGCCATCGGCTGATCCTGTGGGCGCGCAATGGCGCCGATCCGGCGCGCGTCAAACAACGGCTGATGGAGCTCTACTTCGCCGAAGGCGCCGACCTGTCCGACCGCGACGTCCTGGTCAACGCCGCAACCGATTGCGGCATGGACGGCGAACTGGTGCGCCGCCTCCTTGGCGGCGAGGACGACGTTTCGCGCGTGGCCAGCGAAGCCAATGCCGCCAAGGACGCCGGCATCGACGGCGTGCCGACGTTCATTTTGGATTCGTCGCTTCTTCTCACCGGCGCGCAACCGCCAGATTATCTGGCCACCGCGATTGCGCGCGCCGCGAGTTCGCAATCGCCGCGAACGGCGTAAGCGTCAGGTCAGCGTTACCGTCAGCACCACAGGTCGGCGCTACGCCAGTCTCCGCCCATGCGGCTCGCAGCTAGTGCGCGTAGTATCGCCGGTGCACCACGTGCCGATGAATGGACGGTCCGCCATAAGCATAGAAGCGGCGGCCGTAGTTTCCGGCATAGCCGTAACCGCCGTAACCGCCGTAATAGGCGGGGGCATAGCCGTAGCTGCTGTAGCCATACGACGGATAGCCGTAGCCATAACCGTAGCCATAAGCCGGATACCCATAGCCATAGCCGTAAGACGGATAGCCGTAGCCGTAATAGCCGCCGTAATACGGCGCCGTCAGCGCAGCGCCGACCAGAGCGCCGGCGGCGAGACCGAGGCCGACACCGCCCCAACCCCAACCGCCATGACCCCAGCCCCAGCCGCCACGACCCCACCACGCCGCGTCCGCCGAGGTCGTGAACGCCGGAATGGCGGCCGTCATCAATGCGCCGGTCAAGGCTACAGTACGTAATTTGGAAAGCATCTTTAGCCTCCTGCCAAGCGACCGCACTTATCCGCCGGCGGCGGATAATTTTGTCGCTTAACGACAACCGCCGAGTCACAGGCGCGGTTCCGCCCCGCCGCCTTCCGTTTCGGTCTTTACAGCTTCCATTGGTTTAGGCGCGCGACGCGCCTAAGCCTTCAAAACCACAAATACCGGCCGCGTCTCAGACTGGAGCGCTGTGCAGGCGAAGCTTCTGCATGGATTGCCGGGTCAAGCCCGGCAATGACGCGCGGCTTACCCGCGCTCTCCCGGCGCGGTGAAGAATTTCTCGCCGTAGGCGAAACGGTTCGGCTTGAGGAAAAAGCCGAGCAACAGCGCGCCATTGGGCGCGACCGCCTCGTGCTGATTGCCGGCGGGGCGCCAGACGAATTGGCCCGGCCCGCATTTGCCTTCGTGGTCTTCCAGCGAGCCCTCGATCACATAGGTCTGTTCCAGCGCGGTGTGCTCATGCAGCGGCACGACGGCGCCGGGGTCGAGCTTGAACAAAGCCGTGGTGATGCCGCTGTCGTCGGTATAGAGCACCTTGATCTTGATGCCCGGAAATTTGGTCGCTTCCCACGGCATATTCGGCACGTCCAGATAATGCGCGGCGCGCGCCGGCGGATTTTCCGGCTTGATATCGGAATGCACGACCTTGCGGGCTTGATTGGACATGGTGGGGCTCCCTGCCGGCGCCTTTGGCCGGCTCAATTCATTGCAAGCATACTGCGCGTGATGCAGCGCGCATAGTACGGCCAATCCAGATGCGTCGCCCGGGCGCAGGGCGATACGCCGGCGCGCGTGCTAGCCTCAATCGCGGCGTTTCGAGGGGCACACCGCGATGGCGACGACCGACAAGCTGTTCGCCGGATCGATTCCGGAGCTCTATGAGCAATATCTCGTTCCGCTGATATTCGAATCCTATGCGCGCGATCTTGCGAACCGCGTCGCCGCGGCGGCGCCGCGCGACGTGCTCGAGACCGCCGCGGGCACCGGCGTGCTGACGCGAGCGATGGCGGCGCAGCTTTC
>JBQCCX010000018.1:0-2401 GCA_051961815.1 Xanthobacteraceae bacterium | reverse complement strand
TCTGGCTGAAGGACCGCCTGGCCACCGCCTATACCGCCGCGCTTGTGCTCGACGCCGCGCCCAATGGGGTGGTTTCGGACGCGCTTGCCAAGCGGATTCTTGATTCGATCGGCGCGCGCGCCGTCGCCATGAAGATGGGATCGCGGCACCGCATGATCGCCGTCGACGACATGCCGCTGGCAGTCGCCGCCACCTACGACTTGCGCAACGTCTATGCCTTCGACGCCGTGGTCGACGCCTTCACCACCATGCTCAACACCAAGAAGGACGTGGTGCGCGTGATGGGACCGGCGCCCGGCGGCGAATATATCGAACTCGTCATGGACGAGCAGCCGCTGCGCCGCGCGATGCTGCGCTACTCGGTCGATATTCTGTTGTTGTCGCTTTTGATTTCCGCCATCACCGCGGCGCTGGTCTACCTGGCGCTGCATTACATGTTCGTGCGGCCGATGCGCCGCGTCACCGGCAACATGATCGCATTCAGCGCCGATCCGGAAAACAGCGATCGCGTAATCGTGCCGTCGGGCCGGGTCGACGAGATCGGCACCGCCGAACGCGAGCTTGCCGCGATGCAGACCGAGCTCGCCTCGATGCTGCATCAGAAAAACCGCCTGGCGGGGCTTGGGCTCGCGGTGTCAAAGATCAATCACGACCTGCGCAACCTGCTCGCGTCGGCGCAGCTGTTCTCCGATCGGCTCGCCAAGATCCCCGATCCCGGCGTCCAGCGTTTTGCGCCGAAGCTGATGCACGCGCTCGAACGCGCGATCGCCTTTTGCCAATCGACATTGTCCTACGGACGCCTGCAGGAGCCGCCGCCGGACCGCCGCCAGATCATGCTCGAACCCTTAGTCGAGGAAGTGCACGAGACTTTGGGGCTCGGCGCTGACGCGCCCATCCGGTGGATCAGCGCCGTCGAACGCGGGCTTGTGGTCGAGGCCGATTACGATCAGCTGTTCCGGGTTCTTCTCAATCTATCGCGCAACGCCGTCCAAGCGATGGAGAGTCAGGCGGCCGAAGCCCGCACCGACCGCGACCCCGGTCGCGATCAGATTCGCATCACCGGGCGTCGCGAAGGCGCAGTGGTGGTGATCGAGGTCTCCGATACCGGACCCGGCTTTTCCGACAAGGCGCGCGCGCATTTGTTCGAGGCATTCCAGGGTTCGACCCGGACCGGCGGCACCGGACTTGGGCTGGCGATCGCCGCTGAACTGGTGCGCGCGCATGGCGGCGAAATCCGTCTGGTCGAAGGCACGATCGGCGCGACGTTACGGCTGACCATCCCCGATCGCGCTGTCGAGCTTGCCGCCCATCGCGGCGCGCGCGCCCACGGTTAAGGCATGATGTTTTTGAATCCGCTCATTCCCGCGGAAGCGGAATCCAGTCATATTGCGCTGGGTCCCCGCTTTCGCGGGGACGAGCGGCAATTCCGGCCGGATTGCTCCCCTGCTTGCCATTGTTAATTGGAGGCTATAGCTACGACGCGCCGCGCCCGTAGCTCAGCTGGATAGAGCACCAGACTACGAATCTGGGGGTCAGGAGTTCGAATCTCTTCGGGCGCGCCATTTCCATTGACCAAATTTGCCGTCGCGAACACTGTCCCGGCTTTGTGAAGCCGTGGCTTTTTCCGTACAAGCCAATGCCGGCGTGCGGCGCCGTTGCACGCATGCCGCGTAAGGTGCGACGCTTGGCACCGGCACACTGCCATGATAGCCTTTTTTATCGCTCAATGCCTTGAGCCAATGCCTTGAGCCATCGACAGTTCTAGCCCGCCGGGGCGCAGCGAACGCGCGCGCCGGGGCGTTAAGGGACGACGCGGCCGGGATCACGAGAAAGGGATTAAGTCATGGCGCAGAAACCGGGTGCTTCCATGAGTTCTGATAGCGAAGCCATGGCATCAACAACGGCCTCGACATCCGCTGAGCCAACTGAGCAGCGCGGCGAGGCGGCGTCCAAATTGGTCGATCGCTTTGCGATCTGGTCCGGCGTTGCCGGGCTGGTGCCAGTGCCGGTGGTCGATGTGCTCGCCGTCGGCGGCTTGCAGCTGCAGATGCTGCGCCGCCTTTCGCAGATTTACGACGTGGAGTTCTCCGAGAACCGCGGCAAGGCACTGATCGCGGCGCTGGCCGGCTGCATGATCCCGGCCACCAGCGGCATGGGCGCGGCAAGCGCGCTCAAAGCGATCCCGGTCGTCAATATTCTCGCCGCGGGATTTGTGATGCCGGTGCTCTCGGCCGGCGCGACCTATGCCATCGGCAAAGCTTTCGTCCAGCACTTTGAATCGGGCGGCACGCTGCTCGATTTCAATCCGCCGGATTACCGCGAATTCGTCAAAGCCCAGAAAGAAATGTGGGAGTCGCGAACGAGGGGTCGCAGCACGACTTCGACGACGGCGACCTCGTCG
>JBQCCX010000017.1:0-10662 GCA_051961815.1 Xanthobacteraceae bacterium | reverse complement strand
GAAGATCATCTGGCGCTGCTCACGCCGGTGATCAAAGGCGTCCTCACCGACCAGGGCTTTGCCAATGCGGTCACCGCGCAGCAGATTTTTGGCGGCCACGGTTACATCGCCGAACACGGCATCGAGCAATTCGTGCGCGATGCGCGGATCACGATGCTCTACGAGGGCACCAATGGCGTGCAGGCGCTCGACCTGGTCGGCCGCAAATTGCCGAAGGACGGCGGCCGGGCATTGCAGGCGTTCTTTGCCGAACTCACCGCTTACGCCAAGGAGCGCGGCGGCGACCCGGCCATGGCGCCTTATGTCAAGCCGGTCAGCCAGGCGCTCGGCGATTTGCAGCAGGCGACTATGTGGTTTTTGCAGAACGCGCTGGGCAATCCCGACAATGCCGGGGCCGGTGCGACTGACTATATGCATCTCTTCGGCTTGGTTGCGCTCGGTTATATGTGGTGTCTGATGGCTGAGGCGGCGAAAGCAAAAACCGTAAGCGGAGGTGACGATGGCGGCGACCGGATGGCGCAACGCTTGACCACCGCCCGCTTCTTTATGGAACGAATGTTGCCGGCCACCGCCAGCCATCTCGCCCGGATCAAAGCCGGCGCGGCCAGCACCATGGCGCTGCCCGCGGAAGCCTTCTAGCGACCTTCACCGGTCTGCACCGGACCCGGTATAGGAGAAAATCCGATGCCCGACGCTTTCATCTACGATCACGTGCGCACGCCGCGCGGCCGCGGCAAAGTCGACGGCGCACTGCACGAGGTCACCGCGCTCAATCTGGCAAGCCAGGCGCTTGGCGCCATCAAGAGCCGCAACAATCTGGATTCTTCGCTCGTCGATGACGTGGTGATGGGCGTCGTCGACCCGGTCGGCGAAGCCGCCGCCGATATCGCCCGCACCGCGGCGCTCGTGGCCGGCTATGGCGACAGCGTCGCCGGCGTGCAGATCAACCGTTTTTGCGCCTCCGGACTGGACGCGGTGAACTTCGCCGCCGCGCAGATCATGTCAGGTCAGCAGCAGCTCGCGGTCGGCGGCGGGGTCGAATCGATGAGCCGGGTTGGCATCGGTTCGGCGGGCGGCGCGTGGTCGGTCGATCCATCGATTGCGGTCGCGCATTATTTTCTGCCGCAAGGCGTTTCCGCTGACCTCATCGCCACCAAATACGGGTTCTCACGCGACGACGTCGACGCCTATGCGGTCGAAAGCCAGAAGCGGGCAGCGGCGGCGTGGGACGACGGCCGCTTTTCGCGCTCGGTCGTTCCGGTCAAAGACGTCAACGGAATGACCATTCTGGCCAAGGACGAGCATATGCGACCGGGCACGACGATGCAGTCGCTCGCGGCCTTGAAGCCGTCATTCGTGCAAATCGGCGAACTCGGCGGCTTCGATGCGGTCGCCATCCAGGCTCACCCCGAAGTCGAGTTCGTCAATCACGTGCATCACGCCGGCAATTCATCCGGTATCGTCGACGGCGCCGCCGCAGTGCTCGTCGGCAACAAAGACGCCGGCGAAAAGATCGGGCTGCAAGCTCGCGCGCGCGTGCGCGCCTTCGCCAATATCGGCTCCGATCCGGCCCTGATGCTCACGGGTCCGATCGACGTTACCAAAAAAGTACTCAAAGCGGCCGGCATGCAACTGTCCGACATCGATCTTATCGAGATCAACGAAGCCTTTGCTTCGGTCGTGCTCCGTTTCATGCAGGCTTTCGACATCGACAGCGCCAACGTGAACGTCAATGGCGGCGCCATCGCGCTCGGTCATCCGCTCGGCGCCACCGGCGCGATGATCCTCGGCACCCTGGTCGACGAGATGGAACGCCGTGATGTGACGACCGGGCTGGTCACGCTGTGCATCGGTGCCGGCATGGGCACCGCGACCATCGTCGAACGGATCTAGGCCGGGATTTGCAACGATGCCAAAGCTTGACATCGACGGACTGCCGGTCGACACCCGGACGCCTTATCCGCCGCCGTTCGATCGCGCGGTACACGGGCGTGAGCGCCGGCGGCTCGGCAACGCGGCCGGCCTCGATCAATTCGGGGTCAATCTCACGACGCTGCGTCCCGGGGCGGCTTCGGCGCTGCGGCACTGGCACGCCAACGAGGATGAGCTTGTCTTTGTTCTCGACGGCGAGGTGGTCTTGGTCGAAGACGGCGGCGAGACCGTGCTCCAGGCGGGCGATGCAGCGGGCTTCAAAGCGAACAGCGGCAACGGCCATCATCTGGTGAACCGGAGCACTGCGGATGCCGTCTATCTCGAAATCGGTTCGCGGTCGAAACACGAGCGCGTCGAATATCCGGACGTCGACCTGGTCGCGGTGCGCGACGATCAGGGCTGGCGGTTCACGCGCAAGAACGGCGATCCCTATGCGTGAGCGGCAACGATGAGCTTTACCCATTTCACGATCGAGAACGATGCCGACGGCATGGCCCTGCTGACCTGGGACTCGCCGGGCCGCAGCATGAACGTCATCGATGCCGCGGTGATGGACGAGCTCTCCGCCATTATCGAGCAAACCACCGCGGACGCGGCCGTCAAAGGCGTCGTCATCACCTCGGGCAAAGATGCGTTCTGCGCCGGCGCCGATCTCACGATGCTGGAAAGTTTGAGTCGTGCCTTTGTCGAGCTCAGACGGTCACAAGGCGAGGAAGCGGCGATGTCGCGCTTCTTCGAGGAAAGCCGGCGATGGTCGGTGCTGTGCCGGCGGATCGAAACCTGCGGCAAGCCGTGGGTCGCCGCCATCAACGGGACCGCGCTTGGCGGTGGTTTCGAATTGGCGCTGGCCTGTCATCGCCGCATTGCCGCAGACAATCAGCGCACGCGGGTCGGCCAGCCCGAGGTCAAAGTCGGCCTGATACCGGGCGCCGGCGGCACCCAGCGGATCGCGCGGATGATGCCGCCCTCGGACGCGCTGCAGTTTCTGCTCAAGGGCGACCAGGTGCAGCTTAATCGCGCCAAGGCGATGAAGCTCATCGACGCGGTGGTGCCGAAAGCCGATCTGGTGCGCACCGCCAAGGAATGGATCAAGTCAGGCGGCAGCGCCAAAGCGCCGTGGGATGTCGACGGCTTCAGGCTGCCCGGAGGCCCGGTCTACTCAAAGGCCGGCATCATGGTGTTTACGCCGGCCAACGCCATTTATCGGCGCGAAACCTACGACAATTATCCGGCGGCGCGGGCCATCCTGCAGGTCGTCTACGAAGGTCTGCAGCTGCCGATGGATCAGGCGCTGCGGGTCGAGTCGCGCTGGTTTGCGAAAATTCTCCGCTCGCCGGAAGCCGCGGCGATGATCCGCACTTTGTTCGTTTCCATGCAGGAGCTCAATAAAGGGGCGCGCCGCCCCGCCAACGTACCGGCCACTCAATTGAAAAAAATCGGCGTGATCGGCGCCGGATTCATGGGCGGCGCGATCGCCTATGTCAGCGCGCTGGCCGGACTGAACGTCGTCCTGATCGATCGCGATCCGGAGACTGCCGAAAAGGGCAAAGCCCATTCGCAAAAATTGGTGACCGATCAGATCAATCGCGGCCGCGCCACCACCGCCGATCGCGATGCTCTCCTGGCCCGCATCAGCGCCACCGCCGATTTCGTCGAGCTGAAGGACTGCGAGCTCGTCATCGAAGCCGTGTTCGAGGATCGCAAAATCAAAGAGGAAGTGATTTCGCGGACGCAGAACGTGCTGGGCGAGGAGGCGATCTTCGGCTCCAACACCTCGACCTTGCCGATCACCTCGTTGGCGGCGGCGTTCAAGGATCGCGCGCGCTTCATCGGCATCCATTTCTTCTCGCCGGTCGAACGGATGATGCTCGTCGAGATCATCCTGGGCAAGGAAACCGGCGACGCCGCGCTGGCAATGGCGCTCGATTTCGCCCGCGCCATCCGCAAGACGCCGATCGTGGTCAACGATTCCCGCGGCTTCTATGCCTCGCGCGTGGTCGGCACTTACCTTCGCGAGGGCCATCTGATGTTGACCGAGGGCGTGCCGGCGGCCTTGATCGAGAATGTCGCGCGCCTGGCCGGCATGCCGGTCGGCCCGCTGTCGCTGACTGACGAAGTGGCAGTCGATCTCGCCTGGAAGATTCTCCGGGCAACCGAGGCCGATCTCGGCGCGGCCGCGATCGATCCCAAGCAAAAGGCGCTGCTGGCGGAAATGGTCGAGAAGCGCTCCCGTTTTGGCCGCAAGAACGGTAAAGGCTTTTATGACTATCCGTCGAATGCGCCGAAGCGGCTATGGCCGGGGCTGGCCGATCTGCAGCCGAACCGCTTGAACGTCGACGACATCGACATTGCGCTGCTCAAGCGCCGATTGCTCGGCATCCAGGCACTCGAGTCGGCGCGCTGCATCGAGGAAAAGGTCGTTACCGACGTGGGGGAGGCCGATGTCGGTTCAATTCTGGGTTTCGGCTTTGCGCCTTTCACCGGCGGAACTATTTCTTACATTGACGGGATGGGTGTGAAGGCCTTTGTCCAGATGTGCAACGATCTCGCCAAAGCTTGCGGTGAGCGGTTCAAGCCGTCGAAGCTTCTCATCGACATGGCCAACAAAGGCGAGACGTTTTATGGCCGCTTCGCGCCAGCAAAGCGTAAAGCCGTCGCGTAACTTCATGCTGGCGCATTGCGAAGCCGAATGCGCCGCCTATCGGACCGCGGCCGATCGCAGGGTCATGGATCGCAAGGTCATGGATCGCAGGGTCGGCAATGGCGCGTGATCAAATCGACCTGACGCCGATCGAACGGCGCGACGAGCTGGTGCATTGGCTCGCGCAAGGCGTCAAATCGAAATCGCAATTTCGCATCGGCACCGAGCACGAGAAGTTTGCCTTCACGCTGGCTGGCCACGATCCGGTGCCCTATGAAGGGGCGCGCGGCATCCGCGCGCTGCTTGAGGGCATGCAGCATCTGCTCGGCTGGGAGCCGATCATGGACGGGCCGAACATCATCGGCCTGTCCGACGTGACCGGCGGCGGCGCCATCTCGCTCGAGCCCGGCGGCCAGTTCGAACTCTCCGGCGCGCAGCTTGACAGTGTGCATCAGACCTCGAGCGAGCTGATGGCGCATCTGGCGCAAGTGCGCGAAATCGCCAGGCCGCTGCGGATCGGCTTTCTCGGCATCGGCATGACGCCGGCCTGGAGCCGCGCGCAAATGCCTAAAATGCCGAAGGGCCGCTACAAGATCATGACCGCCTATATGCCCAAAGTCGGCACGCTCGGTCTCGACATGATGTACCGGACCTGCACCGTGCAAACCAATCTCGACTTCGCCTCGGAAGCCGACATGGTCAAGAAACTGCGGGTATCGATCGCGCTGCAGCCGGTGGCGACCGCATTGTTCGCCAACTCGCCGTTCACCGAGGGCAAGCCCAACGGCTACCTGTCGTTCCGGTCGGAAATCTGGCGCGACACCGACAATGATCGCGCCGGCATGCTGCCGTGGGTGTTCGAGCCCGGCATGGGCTTCGAACGCTGGGTCGATTACGCGCTCGACGTGCCAATGTATTTCGTCAAGCACGACAGTGAATATATCGACGTCGCCGGACAGTCGTTCCGCGACCTGATGGCGGGCAAATTGAGCGCTGCGCCGGGAATGCGCGCGACCATTTCCGACTGGGCCAACCATCTCAGTTCGATATTCCCGGAGGTGCGGCTCAAGCGCTATCTGGAAATGCGCGGCGCCGATTCTGGAACGCTGCCGAACTTATTGGCGCTGCCGGCATTGTGGGCCGGACTGCTTTATGACGACGGGGCGCTCGATGCCGCCTGGGATCTGGTGAAGGGCTGGAGCGCCGAGGACCGGCAAGATCTTCGTGACGCAGTGCCGAAACTGGCGCTGGCGGCGACGATTGCCGGCCGCAGCCTGTTCGAGATTGCCGCGGACGTTCTTACCCTGGCGCAGGCCGGGCTCAAGCGCCGCAACCGGCTCGATGCGGACGGCAAGGACGAAACGCGTTATCTCGACGTGCTGCAAGCGCGGCTTCTCCGCAAGACCACGCCGGCGCAAGAGCTGCTCGAGAAATATCACGGCCCGTGGCGCGGCTCGGTCGATCCCATCTACGACGAAGAGGCGTATTGAGATCCGCAGACGAGTTCTCGGCCACACGCCGCGGCGTCAATTTCAGGTAACGAAAGAATTATTCGACTCTCGCCGCTCCGCAGACCAGGATCGCAATTGAACACAACGAGCAGTCGGGAGGACAAAAGCGTGCTCGAGCATTATCACAACATCAATTCGGTCTGTGCACAGAAAGTGCGGATTGCGCTTCACGAAAAAGGCCTGGACGTCGAGGAGCACGTGCTGACCTTGCGCGGCGATCAGCACGATCCGGCCTATCGAAGGCTCAATCCCAATGGCGTGGTGCCGACCTTGGTGCACGACGGCAAGCCGATCATCGAGTCCTCGCTCATTCTCTATTATCTCGACGAAGCCTTTCCGGAACCGCCGCTGATGCCGCGCGAGCCGATGCTTCGCCACCGCGTGCGGATGTACAACAAACTGGTCGACGAATACGTGCACAATTCCTGCATGATCTTGACCTTTGCCACGGCGTTCCGGCCGAATTTCACCAAAATGCCGCGCGACGCGTGGCTTGCGGAAGTCAACAAGACGCCGCTCAAGCGCCGCGCCGAATACAAGCGCAGCGTCATCGAGCATGGGCTCGACTCCGAGTTTGTCAGCGAAGCCATCGCACAGCATGAGAAATTGCTGACGTGGATGGCGGACTCGCTGCAAAGCGGGCGCTATCTCGCCGGCAACGCTTTTTCCAACGCCGACTGCGCGGTCATTCCCTATATCCTGCGGCTCGAATTGTTGAAGCTCGCCGGCATGTGGGATCGTTATCCGGCGATCGGCGACTGGTGGGCGCGCATGCGCGAGCGGCCTTCGGTCAAGGCGACGGTCATCGATCGCATGACCGAGACGGATTGGGCGCCGTTCCGCAATCTCGCGCCCGATCCCTGGCCCAAAGTGCAGTTGCTCATGAAGGCCGCGTAATGGCATAGCGCCATCGCCGCGCGCGTGGCGCTCGCGCCAGTCTGCTCCAGGAACTCCATGGCCTCTCCGATCAATGCTGTGCTTTGCGCTTTGGTCGGAGCGGCGTTCTGGAGCATGCTCGGCTACGCCGTCGCGCGGCATTTGCTGCCGCGCGTGCTGGCGCTCGGCGCCGCCCCGGTGATCGGCTGGGCGGTATTTAGCGCCGCGAGCCTGCCTATCCTGAGCCTGCTCAAATTTTCACAGCCAGCGGTGATTGGCCTCGCGACGCTTGGCTGGGTATTGGCTCGTATTTGGTGGCGGCTGACCCCGCTTGCGCCGGAATCGCCCATTGCTAAATCGTGGTTGCTGGCGATTGCGGCACTCGTTGCGGCAATCTTGGCGGGGACGCCCGCCGTTGCGCTGTTGCCAAAATATTCGCAAAGCGGCGTGCATCTCGCCGCGCCGATTTTCGACCATTCCAAGATCGCGATCGTCGACGCGATGATGCGGCAAGGCCTGCCGCCGGTTAATCCGGTATTCGGTGAGGGCGGCGTCGCCGGACATCTGGCTTATTATTACCTCTGGCATTTCAGCGCGGCCGAGCTCGCGCTGGCGCTGCATGTGAGCGGCTGGGAAGCCGATATCGGCCTGACCTGGTTCACCGCCTTCGCTTCGCTCACCCTGATGATGGCGCTTGCGGCGTGGCTCAGCCGCCGCGCCGGCGCGGCAATCCTGGTCGTGGCGCTGGCGGCAAGCGCGTCGCTGCGCGAGGTGCTGAGTTTTCTGTTCGGCACTTACGAGCTTGAACCGTTTTTGCAGGGGCCAAGCGGCTTTGCCGGCTGGCTGTTTCAAGCGGCCTGGGTGCCGCAGCATCTGATGGCGACGTCCGGTGCGATCGCGTCCATCGTGCTGCTCGCGCACTACGCGCAACGGCCGCAATTCGCTTATCTGGTGACGCTGGCGCTGCTCGTGGCCGCGAGCTTCGAAAGCTCGGCCTTCGTCGGCGGCGTGACGTTTGCGGCGGCCGCGTTGGCCGCGGCGCCGCTGTTGCTTTCCGCCATCGAGGAAAAGCGGCGCATGACCGCCATCCTCGGGTTGGCGCTCGCCGGCGCACTCGCCGTTGGCCTCGCTGCGCCGTTCATTCGCGATCAGTTGGCTTTGGTTGCCGCGCGCGGCGGCGCCAGCGCAATCGGCGTCGAGCATTTTGAAGTCCTTGGAGAGATGTTTCCGCAAACACTGCGCCGCATCCTCGATGTTCCGGCTTATTGGTTGATCCTGCTGCCGCTGGAATTTCCCGCGACGTTCATCGCCGGCATTATTGCCTTTGTGGCGATGCTGGGTCCGCGTGCGTCAACACCGCAATGGACCGCGGTGCGGGTGCTTGGCGTGCTCGCAGGCGTTGGGCTTGTTATCTCCTGGCTCTTCGTGAGCCGGCTCGGCGACAACAACGATCTTGCGCTGCGCGCAGTTCTGCCGGCGGCCATGATCCTGATCGCCGTTGCGGCCGCCGGAACATTATCCGCGCCGCGCCGCGCGCAGCGGGCCGTGATCGCTGCCTTTGCCTGCGGCGGGCTTGTGCTCAGCCTGCCTGACAGCGCCATGATGACTTACGCCAACTGGCGCGGGATCGACGCCGCCGACGCCGCAACCTTCGCGCAGACGCCGGAACTCTGGAGCGCAGTCCGCCGCCACGCTTCCGCTGGCGGCCGCCTCGCCAATAATCCTCTGTTCTTGCAGGATTTGACGCCGTGGCCGAGCAACATGTCGTGGGCGCTGCTTGCCGATCGCAGCTCGTGCTTCGCCGGCCGCGAACTGGCGATACCATTTGCGCCGTTGTCGCCCGAACGTCGCGAGGCGATCAATGATCAATTCGTGCGCGTGTTCGCCGGCCAGGGGTTCTCGACCGACGTCGACGATCTCGCCACCAAATACGGCTGCGATCTGGTTGTGGTGGTGCCGCAGGATGGCGCCTGGGCCCATGATCCGTTTGCCGCCAGCGCCCAGTATCGCTTGGCGGAAAGCCGCGATGGCCGCTGGCGGATTTACGTGCGAGCGGGTGCTGGTCGGGGCGGTCAATAGATCACTGCCTCCGCTCATTCCCGCGAAAGCGGGAATCCAGGTCAAGGGCAAATATTTTTTTGGAGTCTCTGGGTCCCCGCTTTCGCGGGGACGAGCGGTTTGATGCGGCCGGTTCGAGCCGCGCTCAAATCCCCGCGTACCAATTGAAGCCGCGCTCGCTCCAATAGGTCTCACGGAAATCGTTGGACACTTCGATGGCTTTGACCCACTTGGCGTTCTTGTAGCCGAGCTTGGTCGAGGTGCGCAGCCGCAACGGATAGCCGAATGGATCGCCGATGATCTCGCCGGCATATTTTGTGGCGAGAATGGTCTGCGGATGCAGCACGGTCGGCATGTCGATGCATTCGGTGTAGTCGTCGGCGCAAATGAAATAGACGTATTTTGCGGTCAGATCGGCGCCGACGCGCTGCAGGAAGTCGCGCAGGTTGGGACCGGACCATTGTCCGATGTAATCCCAGCCCTCGACGCAGATGTGACGGACGATGATCTCCTGTTCGGGCAGCGCATAGAGAGAGCGCGCGGGCCATGGCCGCTTGTCGGCGATGCGGCCGGCCAGTTCCAGGCTCCAGCTTGCGCCGTCCACCGGCTTGACGTCCTCGATCGGGTAATAGGCGTTAAAGCGCGGCGGCTTTTGCACCTGCGACGGATCGAATGTCGGCGCCGGATGATTGGCGCGGAAGATCGCGTTCTGGACGCCGTCGTTCCACGACGACACCGCGCGCAGCGCCTTTTGCACCGAATCGACTTCGCTGACATCGCAGCCGGTGAGCATGGTCAGCGCGCCGAGACTGACTGCACCGCGCAGGAGCCCACGCCGGTCGATGTCGGCGACCAGCCTGGGGTCTGCCGTGAGCACGCCCTGGTCGATCGGCTGGCGCGGCCGAAACAGCGACGGTGTACGAGGGCGAATGGTCATCGTGTCCTCGGTTCAGGTTTCCGGAACGGCTTCGATCTCCGGAACGGTCTTGCTCTCCGCAGCGGCTTTGATCGCGGGAGCGACGGCGCGTGTCGCCGGCTCGCGCGGCTCTGCGAGCGCCGGGCCGCCCGTGATCATGGCAACGAGGCTTTGCGGAACCAGCACAGCCAATGTCACGTGCACCACGATGAAGGCAACGATCGCGCTCATGCAGAGAAAATGGACGAGCCGGGTGGTCTGAAAACTGCCGAACAGGGCAGCGAGTTCGGAAAACTGCACCGGCTTCCACAATGCCAGGCCCGACAGCACGATCAGCACGCCGACGGCCATGATGCCGAGATAGAGCACCTTCTGTACGGCGTTGTAATGCGTGAGATCGTCGTGGCGCAGCCGCAAGCGCAGCGCCTCGCCGATCGTTGCCACAACCTCACGCGGAGAAATCGGAAACAGCTTCTGCCGGAACCGGCCGCTGACGATTCCGTAGCCGAGATAGGCAAGCCCATTGAGCACAAAGATCCACATGCCGAAGAAATGCCATTGCAGGCCGTATTGCGCCCATTTGCCGATCACGATGGCGTCGGGAAAGCGCAAGAAGGGAAACAGAATGTCGTCGTTGTAGATCTTCCAGCCGCTGCCGATCATGATGAAAATGGCGAGTGCATTGATCCAATGCATGATGCGCACCGGCAATGGATGCAGGCGGCGCG
>JBQCCX010000016.1:0-4049 GCA_051961815.1 Xanthobacteraceae bacterium | reverse complement strand
GGCCGCGCGGGCGCAGCGCCCGATGGTTCTGGTTGTCGACGACAGCAGCGAGGTCGGCGAAGTCACCTCCTCGCTGTTCGAGCATCTCGGCTATGACACGGTGTACTGCGACTCCGCCGAAGCGGCGCTGCGCTTGCTCGCGGAGGGCACCAAGATCGATCTTGTTTTCAGCGACATCGTCATGCCCGGGACCATTGACGGCGTCGGTCTCGCCAGCGAGGTCCAGGCGCGCTACCCGCATTTGCCGGTGATCCTGACCACCGGGTACAGCGACGCCGCGCAGGCGGCGCCGCCGAGTCTGCCGATCCTGCGCAAGCCGTTTGACGCCGATGGGCTGCGCAGCTTCATGCAGGGATTGATGTAGGACGGCGCTCGCGCCATCGCTTGGCTGGGGCGGGAGGATTCGAACCTCCGAATGGCGGAATCAAAATCCGCTGCCTTACCACTTGGCTACGCCCCACCACCGGCGGGCAATTGCGGCCGAAGGAATCGGCCCTGCAAGCTGGCGGAACATAGTCGCCGGCCGGTTTACGATCAATGACGCGGCCGGCTGCAGCCCGCCTGATTACACCACCCGCAGACTGCCGCAGGCGCGCATAGCCAATTATACTTGACGCTCATGCCGTAAGCCGCTGGACAATCGCGGCGCGCGCGGGCTTCGCCGCGTAAGGACAAACATAATGACCGCCGAGATCGTGGTGACAGAGGAGGATAGCGTCCGCATCGTCCGGATGAACCGTCCGGACAAGAAGAACGCCCTAACCCAGCCGATGTACGAGGAGATGACCCGCGCGCTGCGCGAGGCCGCGGCGAGCGATGCAATCCGCTGCATCGTCCTCGCCGGTTGTCCGGGCGCATTCTGCGCCGGCAGCGACATTTCCGATTTCCAAAAGCGGGCCGAAGGCGGACTCAAGCCCATCACCGTCGATTTTCTCCATGCTCTGGTCCGCAATCCGAAGCCGCTATTGGCCGCCGTCGATGGGCTTGCCATCGGCATCGGCACCACCATGCTTTTACATTGCGACTACGTGGTCGCGACCGCTGCTGCGACATTCGCTACCCCTTTCACCAGGCTCGGGCTCATTCCGGAAGCCGCATCAAGCCTGCTTGGCCCGAAGCGTATGGGGCATGCGCGGGCGTTCGCGCTGTTGGTCATGGGCCGGGCCATGTCCGCCGAAGAGGCCAAGGCCGCCGGATTGATCAATGCCGTGGTCGATGCCGATGCTCTGGAAAAGACCGTCTTGCAGGCGGCGCGCGAAGTCGCAAGCCTCCCGGCCGGCGCGGTCGCGCTCGCCCGCAACTTGATGCGCGGCGATCTTGACGAGCTGTCGCGGCGAGTCGATACCGAAGCCATGCATTTCAAGGAACGTCTGGAGTCGGAGGAGGCGCGCGCCGCATTCGCCGCTTTTTTCGCGCGCAAAAAGTGACCAGCAACGCGAGAACGATGTGACATTAGCGGGAAAGACGTTGTTCATCACCGGCGCCTCGCGCGGGATCGGGCTTGCGATCGCGCTGCGCGCCGCTCGCGACGGCGCCAATATCGCGATCGCCGCGAAAACCGACAAGCCGCATCCGAAGCTCGCCGGCACGATCTATACCGCGGCCGAAGCGATCGAGCGCGCCGGCGGCAAGGCGCTTGCGCTGGTCGTCGACGTCCGTGACGAAGCGACGGTCAAAGACGCGCTCGCACGCACCGCCGCGCAGTTCGGCGGCATCGACATCGTCGTCAACAATGCCAGCGCAATTTCGCTGACGCCGGTCGTCGAAACCGAGATGAAACGCTTCGATCTGATGCATCAGATCAACGCACGCGGGACCTTTGTCGTCTCGAAATATTCGATCGGTTATCTGGCGAAATCGGCCAATCCTCATATCCTGATGATCTCACCGCCGCTCGACATGAAGGAAAAATGGTTTGCGCCGCACACCGCCTATTCGATGGCAAAGTTCGGCATGAGTCTGGTCGTGCTCGGACTTGCCGGTGAGCTCCGGTCAAAAGGCATCGCGGTCAATGCACTGTGGCCGCGCACCGTGATCGCCACGGCGGCGGTGCAGAACCTGCTCGGCGGCGACGCCGTGATGGCGCGCGCCCGCAAGCCCGAAATCATGGCCGACGCGGCCTATGGCATTTTTTCGAAACCGGCCCGCGACTTCACCGGCCGATTCCTCATCGACGACAATTTTCTGGCTGAGAACGGCATCCGCGATTTCGACCGCTATCGCGTCGATCCGGCGCAACAATTGGCTCCGGATTTCTTCGTCCCGGAGGATCGCACGCCGCCCGCCGGCGTAGCTGTTGGAGACCGAAGGTGACCTACCGCGCTCCACTTGCCGACATCGGCTCGGCGCTCAAACACGCAACCACACTCGTCCCCGCGATCGAGCAAGGCTTGTTCGGCGAGCTCGGCATCGAAGATATCGATGCGATTGTCGCCGAAGCCGGCCGCTTTGCCGGCGAAGTCATCGCTCCGCTCAATCGCGTCGGCGACACGTTTGGCACGCGCTTTAAGGACGGCAGTGTGTTTACGGCGCCCGGCTGGAAAGAGGCCTATCGCTCCTGGCGCCTGGCCGGCTGGAACGCCGTGACTGCGCCGCCGCAATGGGGCGGCCAGGGCTTGCCGCAAATCGTCAATGCTGCTTGCACCGAAATGTGGCATGCGGCTTCGGTCGCTTTGGCCAACGGCCCGATGCTGACGATGGCCGCCATCGATGCGCTCAACGACCATGGCAGCGCGGCGCTCAAAGAAACTTATTTGCACAAGCTCGTGTCAGGCGAATGGATGGGCACGATGCAGCTCACCGAACCGCAGGCCGGCTCCGATGTCGGCGCGCTGCGCACCCGCGCCGAACGCGCCGGCGACGGCTCTTACCGCATCACCGGCCAGAAGATCTTCATCACGTTCGGCGAGCACGACTTCACCGACAACATCATTCATTTCGTGCTGGCGCGGCTGCCGGACGCGCCGCCGGGGACCCGCGGCATTTCGCTGTTCCTGGTTCCTAAATTCCTGCTGCAAGCCGACGGTTCGCTGGGCGCGCGTAACGACGTGCGCGCGCACTCGGTCGAACATAAGCTCGGCATTCATGGCTCGCCGACCTGCACCATGGTGTTTGGCGACGCCGGCGGCGCCACCGGTTTTCTCATCGGCGAAGAGAATGCCGGGATGAGCTGCATGTTCACGATGATGAATCGGGCCCGGCTCGCCGTCGGTCTGCAAGGTGTCGGGCTTGCGGAGTGCGCCACGCAAAAGGCGCTCGCATATGCGCGCGATCGCCGCCAGGGCCGCAGTCCGGGGATGGTCGCCTCGCAATCGGCTGCCATCATTGCCCATCCGGATGTGCGGCGCATGCTCTTGACCATGCGCGCGCTGACCCAGGCCGCCCGCACGATATGCTACGCGACGGCGCTTGCCATCGATCGCAGCGAGCGCGAGGCCGACGAGGCGAAGCGCCAAGCAGCGCATGCCCAGGCTTCGCTGCTGACGCCGGTCGCCAAAGCATTCTCGACCGATGTCGCCAATGAAGTGGCGTCGCTTGGCATCCAGGTCCACGGCGGCATGGGCTACATCGAGGAGACCGGTGCGGCGCAATTGTTCCGCGACGCCCGGATTGCCGCCATTTACGAGGGAACGAACGGCATTCAGGCCATCGACCTCGTCACTCGTAAACTGCCGCTCGGCGACGGCGCGGTAGTGAAGTCGCACCTGGAGGATCTGCGCGCGGTGGTGAGCGCGCTTGCTGCCGACAACGATCCGGGCTTTGGCTGGGCTGCTCTCCGGCTTGGCGAAGCGGTCGAGAGTTTGGCGCGCGCCACGGCCTGGCTGATCGGCCAGCTCGGCAAGGAGCCGGACGCAGCGCTCGCCGGCGCCACGCCCTATTTACGGCTGTTCGGCATCGCCAGCGGCGGCTGCCTGTTGGCGAAGCGGGCCTTGTCGATCAAGCGAGGCGGCGAGGACGCCGCGGCGGCGCTCACGACCACGCGCTTTTTCGCCGAGCACGTCGCGGTCAGCGCCGGCAGCCTCGAGCGGAGCGTGGTCGAAGGTGCGCAG
>JBQCCX010000015.1:0-23975 GCA_051961815.1 Xanthobacteraceae bacterium | reverse complement strand
TTGAATCGGGCGGCGGGGGTGATTTTTCGGCGGCAATCGTGAATGCGGTCTTGCTTGCGCTTTGGGCAGTTCTGCCGGTCCTGGCGGCTGTTTACGCGCGTCAGCATTTGATCGCGCCACGTCGCCGGCCGGAATTCATGCTGCAAAAATCGGAGCGCAGCGAACTCAAACGCGCTGTCGCGCTCTATGGACAAGTACGTCATCGCCTTGAGCAAATGCGCGAGAGCGAGGAGCTCATCAACGGCTTTTGGCGCGCCGCATTGCGACGCGAAAGCAACATTCCCGAGCCAAACGAGGAGCTTGAAGACCTCAAAGCCTATGCCCAGCACCTGCAGGCGACGATCTCCCGCCTGCGAACCCAGCCGCTCTCACGATTGAAATCGTGGATCAGCAGCAGAAGTGTGCAATACGCATTGGGTTACGCCATTGCGGTTTATTGCGTCAGTTTCATTCTGTTATGGCTGCTCGCATTTAACGTATCGGATCAGCCTGCCTGGGCACAGGACTTCCAGACCGACATCGGCGCCGGACTCGTCTGGTATCCGTTCGATGAGCGATTTTTCTATATCAATGCCGCGGCAATCGGCCTTTCAAGCGCCGCCATGCCCCTCATTTATTTTATCAGGCGGTACAGCCTGCGCTGGCAGTATAGCCTAGAGTTCTGCGTGTTCGCGGATCTGGCTGACATCGGCCCCGGTGAGTCAATTTACGAGACCGATATTGCCTCCGGGGAGGGCGGTATTGCCGCGGTCGACGATGTCGAAAACGACTGGATTCGTATTCTTGGTGTTTCGGCGTCGGCCACAATTGAAGAGGTCAAAGTAGCCTACAAAACCCTGATCAAACAAAACCACCCTGACCGTGTGCAGGGTATGTCGCAGGCTTTTAAGAAGCTCGCTGAAATTGAGACCAAAAAAATCAACGCTGCCTATCGACAGGCCTTGAGCGCGGCATCGCCAGCTTAGTCCGCCCACGCCGAGCCGTATCATTATGCGCTTTGTTTGTCCTTCCTGCGCCAGCGTGACGGTGCATCAAAAATTATATTCAAAAAACTCGTGTGACATTCTGCGATGCGCTCAATGCGGTTTGGGACGCGCCGAAACCGGCGGATTCGACGCTCGCACCTATTACACCGAAGACTATTTCTCCGGGGCGCGTCGAGATGGCTACGCCGATTATCGCGGCAGCGAACAGGTCTTGCGCCGCGAATTTGCGCGGACGGTGGACTACGTTCGCGATTTTCGTCGCGGCGGGCGACTTTTGGAAATCGGCTGCGCCTACGGGTTCTTCCTGGAAGAGGCCCGCCGCTTCTATGATGTCGGAGGAATTGAAATCGCGGACGGAGCCGTCGCCTTTTGCCGGGCGCGTGGGCTTTCCGTCATCAACGGAGTGGCCGAAGAGGCAACTCTAGCGCAATTTGGGATGCTCGATGTCATCGTGTTGCTTGATGTGATTGAACACTTGCCTGACCCACGCAACACGCTGGCGCTGTGTAAGCAGCATCTTAATCCCGGAGGAGTGATCGTCATTACCACGGGGGATTTCGCCTCGTTGTACGCCCGCTTAGCCGGCCGCAACTGGCGACTGATGACCCCGCCGCAGCATTTGTGGTTTTTCACGCCGGACAGCATTCGGCGCTTGTCGCATTCATTGGGACGTGAATTGGACGTGTGTGATCATCCGTGGAAAATCGTGCCGCTTGCTTTGATCCGGTTTCAAATGCGCCGTCTGCTCGGAGCGCCGCCGCCGCCGTCAGGCGCCGCCGCAAATCGCATTGGGCTGCCGGTGAATCTCTTTGATGCAATGCGATGCGTGCTTCGCAATCCTGAAACGCCGCGATCGTGATCACGTTCAATGCTCCAAGCACTCCACCACCGGCAGTGGCGTGGGCGGTATTTTTTGCTGCGCTTCGGACCGTTTGAACACTAAAGAGCCCGTTTCATCGGGCGACTTCCGCTCCCACTTGGCCAGATATATATCTGGACTGACCGCTCCTGCTCCTGTCTTATTGCTTTGGAACCAAATTCGCTCGATGCGGTTGTCGATATCGGCCTCGTCGTAGGGACGGTATGTGGGGTAAGGCCGATGACTGCTAAACATTCCAAAAACCTCGATACCCGCTCGATTTACACCGTTATCGCGGCGTTTAACGAGGCCGGGGTCATTGGCTCCATCGTTTCAGAACTCGTGCGGCGCGGCTATTTTGTTGTCGTCGTTGACGACGGCTCGCATGACACGACGGGGCAAGTTGCGCTCTCGGCCGGTGCTACCGTCGTTACCCACCCCGTCAATCTGGGGCAGGGCGCGGCGCTCCAGACCGGGATCAAATTCGCATTGCAGCAAAGCGCTCGTTACATCGTGACATTCGATGCCGACGGGCAGCACCGGCCGTCCGACATCCCGCGGCTTATCGAGGCGCTGATCGAGCACGATGCCGCCTACGCGCTCGGCAGCCGATTCCTGGGCAGCTCGCGCGGCATGCCGTTAAGCCGGCGGATGCTCCTGCAGGCGGCGATCTGGCTCACTCGCGTTATGACAGGGCTTCAGCTTACCGATACGCACAATGGTTTACGGGCCTTGACGCGCGCAGGTGCCAGCCGCATCGCACTTCGGCAAAATCGGATGGCGCATGCCAGCGAGCTTCTTGAACAAATCGCGGCGAGCGGGCTGCCGCATGTCGAGGTCCCGGTCACGATCGACTACACCCGCTATTCACTAGCCAAAGGGCAGCGTCTCAGCGATTCCTTGACCATCCTGTTCGACCTATCAGCGCAGAAGTTACACCGATGATCGCTCAGATCGGATTGTCGATTTTGCTCGTAGCCGTCTTGGTCTATGCCTGGACCGAGTACCGGCGTGCTCCCATCATTGCGGTCTTGTCGATACTGGTCGCGACGGCAGGACTTTATTTCGTGTGGCTGCCCAGTCATGCCACCCGACTGGCGACCTTGGTCGGCATCGGCCGCGGCGTCGATCTCATCATCTACGTTTGGGTCGTGATCAGTCTTATCCTGCTACTCAATCTGCATTTGAAGCTTCGTTCGCAGGCGGAGCTGATCACGGTCCTGATGCGAGAAGTCGCGCTCGCCAACGCGCGTACGGCAGAGCCGCACAAATAATCCACGCAGCGCCGGCCGAATAAGGGCCGATCAGTATCAGATTATAGCGCGTGTAGTGATTGGCGACCGCGGCGTGCAATGCGAGCATCAGCACCGCAGGCACCGCATAGAACAGCAAGTCGAACTCGCGCGCCCGTAAGGCGCGTACTACTGATACGGCGAACAGCGGCACTAGCAGCAAAATCAGGGTACCTCCAGGCCACATTCCGCACCAGGCAAGAGGAATGGTGACGAGTATATAGCGCCACCAATTCGTAGCCATTTCTTGACCCACCAACTGTCCGATCAACGGATCGATTTGGCCGTTCTGCGCGACCAATGCCCGACGCCGATCGCGCCCATTATGAAAGAAGCTGCCGGACGTGTGGAACATGAACCGGTGCATGGAATCGGCACCCTCGACCTTGTCGAACAGCAAATCGCCTATTGCGGGCGTGCAATACGGGAAAGCGAGGAAAAATTCTTCTGCGGTCATGTCGTCGTAGGCAAAGCGCTCGACCAGCGTTGCGGAAGCGTATTCTTTGGTGAGCCCGAATTTTCCCAGCAACACGTAATTGCGGGCCATCCACGGCACAACAATGCACCCGAAAGCGACGGCAAAAATCAATGATTGGCGACTAATCAGTTTGAGCGGAGTTTTGGCCAGCCAGTAACCGGAGGCGAACACCATGACCAGTGCGGCGGGCAACAGCACCGCGAAGGACGGCTTGGTGAGGGTCAAGAAGCCCAGTGCCGCGCCCGCGAGGGCGAAGCGGATTGCCCGCGGCCGTACTAATGCTCGCAAAAGCAGCCAGGCGAAAACGCTGTAAATTGCAAATATGGCGCTCTCAGTCATCACGAACGAAAAGATATGAGCTTCGTTCGCCAAAGCCGCCGTTGCCAAAAGACTGGCACAGACGAAGGTCCACACTGCGGTTGCTGGAAAGATCAATTCGGCCGCCAGGCCGATTGCCGCCACGCCGATTGCGAGCAGGATCGAGTTCAGGATCCGAACCGGCACCCCGTAGGCTTCGCAAGTTGATTCATCACGATGACCGCGGTTTGAATCAACGCTGCAGCGAACAGCCTCCGCAAAGCGATGATCGACCTTCATCACCGCGAGCACCATCGCGGGAAAGACCGGGCCGAAAAACATGCCGGGCAGCGCCGGCTCGACCGAGCTGTCAACCGGATCGAAGATGCCGTCGCTGAAGGTGCCGTATCGATCCAGATCGTAGGCAATCGTGACATAAAAAACCTGATCGAAATCCCGGAGCTTCCAATCCGGTCGGCTCAAAATGCTCAGTGCGATCACAAGCATCGAGATCGCAACGACTGCAAGCTTGATGACCCAAGCAGCGGCAGGCGAACTATCGCTGATTGACATTGCCGAATTTTCAGAATTGCTCACGCTATTCCCTTCAGCGAGGTGCCGCCATCTAGCGTGAGCACTTGTCCGGCCAGGGCATCGTTTTCGGCGATAAAGATAACAGCGTGGGCGACCTCTTCGGGTCGGACAAAGCGGCCGTTCAAAGTGGCGCGCGCACAAGCATGCTTGCTCTCGCTCGAGGCGCCTGCCCAAGCGGGCGTGTCGGTATAGCCGGGCGCGACCGCGTTAACGAGAATCTGCGGAGCCGCCGATTTGCACAAAGTGGCGGTGACGTTTGCCAACGCCGCTTTGAAAGCGGAGTACTGCAGATAGTCCGGATCGCCAGTAGGGAGATTTCCGTAAATCGAGGTGATGTTGATAATTTTTCGCAAATGCGCGCATGGCATCGAGATAAACTGATCGCTCGCGCGGATCGCCGAAAGCAAAATATTCTTATACTCGTAGTCCCAAATCGAGTGTTCGCCGAGGTCTCCCGGCCGGGATTCGCCGGCATTATTGACCAGGATATCAACGGTAGCTGTCGTTCGCCTGATTTCGTCAAATAGCGATTCGACCGCGCCGGCGTCCATAAGATCGGCTTGATGAATCCGTCCGCTCGAAAATTTTTCAACCTCGCTAAGCGTCTCCTGCGCGCCGGCTTTGTTTCGTCCATAGTGCACGAGAACGTGTGAACGCTTGCGGGCGAAGGCAACGGCAATCGCTTTGCCGATGCCACTGGAAGCGCCGGTCACCAATACAATCTTACCTTGTAGGTCCATGCGTCATCATAGTTCGAAGCCATGCTCCGCAAAATGGGGCAGGGCAGGAGCAGTTTTTTCACCTTTGCGCGGCCCCCGCGTGCCAAGGAGTGTAATTGGAATCGCGAGCGTGAGCGCGGAAGTATTAAAGCTCTGGCGAATTCTGTTCGCTCGCGTGCTGCGAAATATTAAGCCTTTCACATTCTTGCGGTTGGAGCAGTAGGCGCTTTGTTTCGCTTGCACTCCCCGTTTGTTCGCGTATTTCACAGAATGCAAACGCCAGATTCGTGCAGTCTTCTGTCCAACGACGCCCCGACAGAAACTCAATGATTAAGGGAGCGTCGTGACGTTCTAAACAGCAAGGCTTCGAATAGTCGCCCAGGGGGCGATGAATTTCGAAATCTCCGACTGCCCTATAACAAGGCTGCAACCGAAGACTCTACAGCTGACAGTACCAGTAATGCCGTCGCCAAATGCGACCGGTTCTGACATAGGCACCAAACCTGTTGCGCAACAGAAAATCTCTTTTGGCGCTGTCATATTCGATTTTGGTGGCAGGGCGGCAGTGCTCAGAGGGAGACTGCACCGCATTGGCTGGCGAAAGCAGCAGCACGAACGTTCCTGCAACGGCGGCGAGCGCCTTGGCGGCTGCCGCGCCATTCAATCGCCTGCACCATCGTGCGTCGTCCATCGATTCCAGCCCGCCGCAAGCCACCCATCTCCTGGCAATCAAAGCGGTAAATGATGCAAGCAGTCAATCCGAGGGCTGGCTGCACGAGGCGCTTTTTTGAGTTTCCAATCTTTGCTCTGAACTGAAAACGCGCGCGCTCAGCCGGCCGCGATTTATACACTCCGGGCAGCGAGCAGGCCTAACACGAGCAGCACCACGAAAACCACGACGAAAACGAAGAAGAGAATACGAGCAACGTCCGCACTCGCCGCCGAAATCCCGGTAAAACCAAAAACCGCGGCCACAATCGAGATCAGAAAAAATATGAGAGCCCAGTTAAGTAATGTCATGAACGTTCCTCTATGTCCTCGACTGGTGCTCTTTCCGACTTATTCTAACTCCGTTATTCACGCCTCGTTCCAAATCAAACAAAACGGGGCCCCACGCAAAGGCTCGCTTTGCGGTGCCAAGCGCGCTTGAATGGCGGCTGACTTCCCGGAGGGATTCCGGGCTGAGTTCATGATTGTTCTTCGTTTAAGGTTGATTCGAACCAAGGGAATCCGGACCGATGGCCTTTTACATCTGCACTGCCTGCGGCACCCAGCATGCCGAGAGCGACCAGCCGCCAGACCGCTGCCTTATCTGCGAAGAGGAGCGGCAATACATCCCGCCCCGGGGGCAGACGTGGACCACGCTGGCTTCACTTCGGCAAGGCCATACCAATACGTTTCGCCAATACGAACAGGGTCTCATCGGCATCGGCTCGACACCAAGTTTCGCCATCGGTCAGCGCGCGCTGCTCGTGCGCACGCAGAGCGGCAACATCCTATGGGACTGCATCGCTACGCTTGATGATGCGACTGTCACGATGGTGGAAGGGCTCGGTGGCATCGACGCGATCGCGATCTCACACCCGCACTTCTATACGAGCATGGTCGAATGGGCGCGCACATTCACAGCGCGCATCCACCTGCATGCCGCCGATCGTCAATGGATCATGCGCGACGATCCCGCCATCGAGTTCTGGGACGGCGAAACCAAAACCGTGTGGGGTGGCGTTACGTTGGTGCGTTGCGGTGGTCATTTTGAAGGTGGCGCGGTGCTGCACTGGGACGGCGGGGCAGGTGGACGCGGCGTTGTTTGCGCTGGCGATATTCTCACCGTCACAACCGACCGCAAGTGGCTGACCTTTATGCGCAGCTATCCAAATTTCATTCCGCTATCGGCCCACGCCGTTGCCAAGATCGGGGCGGCGCTGCGCCCGTTCGCGTTCGAGAGCATCTATGGCCATTATTTCGATCGCGTGATCGCCGAAAATGGCAAAGCCGTGCTGGAAGCCTCGGTCGCGCGTTATCTGGCGGCGATCGAAGGCAAGCGGGGTTATGGATGACGGACCCACTGATGCCCTTTCGTCGTGCTGCCAATCGTCGGAGCGGCGTCTCCGTACGCGAGTAACGCCAATGGATTTCTCAGGCCTGATTGCGGAATCGCTGTTGCGCAGCCGCTCTGAAGCAATTATTGCGGCAGACCGCGAGGGCGTTATTCGTTTCTGGAACCCCGGCGCGGAACGCATTTTCGGTCATGCCGCTGCCGATGCGATCGGCCGCTCCCTCGACATCATCATTCCCGAGCGTTTGCGGAATCGGCATTGGGATGGTTATCGCCGCACGATAGCGACGGGCAGGAGTCGGTACGGGGAGGGCGACGTGCTCTCGGTACCGGCGCAGCACAAGAGCGGCGCGACGATCTCGATCGAATTCACGGTTCTGCCGTTACGCGACAGTTCGGATGCGATAGTCGCGATCGTGGCGATTATGCGCGACGTGACCACGCGTTTCGAGGAAATCCGCCAGCTCAAGCGCCAGCTGGCCGAAAGCTCCGCGAGCGGTACGGCTAAGGCTCCTTCGTAATTGCGATCACATCCACCTCAACCAGCATGCCGGGCCATGCCAGCTGATTGATGTTGAGGAAAGTATGGACGGGCTGCGGCGCGCCCGCGAGCGCCTCAGTGCGGCATTTGCCTGCTTCGGGCAAGTTCCGAATATCGGTCACATAGGTGACGATCTTGACGACGTCGTTCATCGTCGCGCCCTGCGCCGCTAACAGGCGCTTTATCTTGTCATAGGCATACTGGCACTGGCCGGCAAAATCGCCCAAGTGCCGAATACTGCCACGCTGGCCACTCTCATCTTCGGCGCCAACGCCGGCCAGAAAGATCATCTTTCCGGGATGGGTGACCGTCACAACTTCTGAAAACAGACCCTTGGTCCACTCGCTGTAATTATAGTTTTTCTTTTCGAATGCGCCCGAATTCACGGTGCTGGTTTGCGCCTGCGCAGCATTAAAAGTGAATAGAGCGAAACAAAGTATAGTAAAACCAGATCGCATAACCGTCCTCCCCGATGAAGGTCTAGCAGGTTAAGAGCGCAAGCCCTTTTCGTCAAAGCGCCAAGACGTTTGACCATTCTTCGGCTCACGCGGCGAGGTCTTACGAATGATCACGCCATCCGTCATCTGATCAGAGCGGTGGTTTGATCGATAATTGGCTGCGGCACCACGATGCCCAGAGATTTTGCGGTCCGCAGGTTGGCGATCATTTCGACTCTGGTTGACTGATAGATCGGCAGACCCGCAGGCGCAGCGCCGGCGAGAACCATGCCGCTATAGGTGCCGGCTTGATGATACAATTCCGCAAACTTGGTGCCGTAGCTCATCAGTCCGCCGGCAGCGGTAAAGGCGGCGCCCTCGAAGATTGCCGCAACGTTATAGCGGACCGCCAGGACACCGAGCTCGGCGCTGGCGCCAAGAAAAAACTCATCGTCGGCAACGACAAGGCCTCCTGCCCGCGATTGAACGAGTTCGGGGAAGACGTTGCCAAAGTCGCCTGGAGTGCTCGCCCGCAGGAGCTTTATCTGCACCCCAAGCTTCTGCGCGGCCGCAAGCGCATCCTTGATTTGTATGTCCTGCTGCGAATTCTGAGGGTTGAGCAGAAATCCTACCATTGGCGCATCTGGAACTGTCGCGTGCAGTAATTCCAATCGCTTCTGTTCGCGCCCGACTGCCATGCCGGTCACGCCGGTCATATTCGCCCCCGGATGGTTGAGATTGGCGACAAGTCCGATCCCGATCGGATTGGCGGTGATTGCAAAAACAATGGGAATTCTTGTGGTCGCGCCTTTAGCTGCTACCGCGGCCGGAGCACCAAGCGCGGTTATCAAGGATACCCCGCGATTGGCCAGATCGGCCGCAAGGTGAGGGAGCCGGACATAGTCGCTCTCGGCCGAGTGGTATTCGACCGTCACGTTCTGGTTTCTGGAGAAGCCTTCAACCTTGAGCCCGTCATGAAAGGCCGAAAGTTTCAAGGGAGTCGCGGGCGAACTGTCGAGAAGCCCAATGATTGGAGCGGGTGATTGCTGCGCATTTAGTCGTGACGGCACCATCGCCGCCGCGATTGCCCCAACGCATAGCCGCCGCGTGAATGTCGTCGTCATCTGATTTCACGATCGATGCAAGCTGCCGCTCGCAGCAAGACGCGGATTTCGCCTGCGTAAAGGTTGCGGCGCGCGCGCGGACTGATCGGTGGGATCAAATGCGAGTTTTGCGCGTTGTCCGGCATGTTGCGGTATTTAGTTTTCGCGGTGTTCCTGCTCAGCCTGCCTGCTGCAGCCCAGCAGGGACAAAGGGATTTTCCACGCATTGTACCACGCGACTGGATTGTAGTTCCTCCGGCCAAATCTAACGAGTGGCGGGCAGTGTCGCCCCGTAGAGACGCGTGGCTTTCGCTATATGCCAATCCGGTAAAAGGTCCCATCGGTGCTCGTCTTCATCGATGGGGTGTCAATGCTGGAGATCGGGTGACGTACCAACAGCGCGGAGAACAATGGAGCGTCGTTTCAGGATACACCCCCGATAGCCGCATTTTCTACCGCGAGACAATGCTCGCATGCGGCGGGCGGAAATGGCACAACCTGGAATTTGAATATCCCGCGGCCGAAAAGCCGCGCATGGATGAATTTGTTACTCAGGCGTCCCATGCGCTTGGCGCCTATAGCAGCGCAGGTTGCTAGGTTTCGACCCGCTCGCTTGCCGAGATTGCCGCCCCGGGCGGTAAAGAGCGCTGGGTCACCTCCGTAATTTGCCCCAAGCTGGCCGAACTGCGGACTTCTTCCCGCCACGGTGCCTTGGTTTTGGGATTATGTCGGAGCAGGGAGGATGGGCCAGTGAAAGCAGCCTCAGGAAACAAATGCGCGCAGTGTGGTGCGGTTCTGATTGCACCTGAGTGGTCCGAGCACTTTCCCGATAACCGCATTCGAAACGTGTGGTTGTGCGAAGGCTGCGGCTACGAGTTCGAAGATACCGTCTATTGGTCGCGGCGTGAGCGTGAGCTGGTGGTTGCCGAATAGGCCCTCCGAAACAGCCGCTCCCATGTTTCGTTCAATACCCCGCACCATACTTGATCCCGGTAAGGACCTCGCGCCTGACCGGTACTTCACGAAACGTCATTTGACCGACATTCATCTCAAGCGCGCTCCTCAATTTGCGGCTTGTCCGTCCTGCGGAGGCCCAATGGCGAAATTTTCGACGTCTGAAATTTACGAGTGCAAAGGGTGTCGAGTTTTTATGACAGAGCCGCGCTGAGTTGTATGAGCGTACGAGGCCGGCCGCTGCGTGCTGGCGGAAGGGGTGAGATTCGAACTCACGAGGGAGCAAAGCCCCCTGCCGGTTTTCAAGACCGGTGCCTTAAACCACTCGGCCACCCTTCCAGCGCGACTCGTTAGTGACCCTATCTTGGTCACCTCGAGCTATATCGGCAAAACCGAATAATTTCGCCAGGTTCGATGTTGCAGTGTCGATGGCGGGCCCATTGACCGCGTGTCGCATCTTGTGCGGCGGCGAAACGGGGCCAGCAAAAGCAAGCCGTTTGAAATCATCCATTCACTAAACCAGCCGCGCTCACCCATTTTTGCCACAATCTGACCACGCTCGAATTCGATAGTTCCGGCCGCGGGATGGGGGATGATGCGCGGTCGGGCTAGCTCGGCGGTGGGACGGTTTGCGCCGGTTGCGGCCTGCGCTGCGCTTTGTTTTTTCTTGGCAAATTGCACCAATAACAGCCACATCGACCCGCGCTATGGCGTTGAGCCGAGCGCTCGCCTGGTCGAGCCCGGCGCCTCTGTACCCAAAGGCGGTGGCGTCTATCGGGTTGGCTCGCCTTATACCGTTGCTGGGCGGGTCTATATCCCCCAGGACAACCCCCATTACCGGGCTGACGGCGTCGCCTCCTGGTACGGATCGGATTTCCATGGCCGATCGACCGCCAACGGCGAGATTTTCGACGCCGAAGGGATTACCGCCGCCCATCCGACCTTGCCGCTGCCAAGCTATGTGCGGGTGTCAAACTTGAGTAATGGCCGATCGCTGATCGTTCGCGTCAACGATCGCGGGCCTTACGCCGGCAACCGGATTATCGATGTTTCAAAGCGGGCGGCCTACCTTCTAGGCTTCACGGTGAGCGGAACCGCCTGGGTGCGTGTTGAATACGTCGGCACCGCCCCAGTCGAGGGTTCCGATGATCGCGTGCTTGAGGCCACATTGCGCCAGGACGAACCGGCTCCCGCGCCCGGCACGACAAGACTTGCGGCTTTGCGCATCGTTCCCGCTTCGATGACCGCGGTGCCTCGCACCCGACTGGCCAGCGTCGCGACCACCGCGTCGTTGCCGGCGAGCGCCACGCTGACTTATGCGACTGCAATCTCGCCGACCGATGGCGGTTCGGACGAATTTCTCACCGGTCGCGGGCTTTACTGAATTGATATTATCGGACACCGGTTCTTAAGTCCGCGGCGGATTGGTCGCGGGCCGAAGGCCTGTTGTATGACGGATCTTTGCGCCACAATAAAATCGGACAGTTTCGCGGAGCTCTTGGCGTGACGGAAAACGTGAGCGAATCAAAGGCGAGGAAGCAAAGCCGCACGATTCTCGCCACGATGATGGCGATTGGCTGTGTGGCCGCGCTGCTCGGCGCCGATCTCGGTGCCGGGGCAGCCCCGACAAGCGCGGGCAAGAAAGAGGAAGGCTTCCAGAGCAGTGCTCCCACGGCGATCCTGCTCGACGCCGATAGTGACAGTATTTTGTATGAGAAGAACGGCGACCGGCTGATTGCGCCGGCAAGTCTCGCCAAACTGATGACCCTTGAATTTCTGTTCAACGAGATCAAGCAGGGCCGGGTCAAACCTGACGACGAGTACATCATCAGCGAAAATGCCTGGAGAAAGGGCGGGGCGCCGTCGCACGGTTCGACGATGTTCGCGGCCATTCACAGCCGGGTGAAAGTCTCTGATTTGATGCAAGGCATCATTGTCGATTCCGCCAACGATGCGTGCATCGCCGTCGCCGAAGCCCTGGCCGGAAATGAAGCAAGCTTCGGCCAAGCGTTGACGCAACGCGCCCGCGCGATCGGTCTTGAAACGTCGACCTTTACCAATTCGACCGGTTATTCCGATCCCAACTTGCGCGTGACCGCGCGGGAGATGGCGGAATTAGCGCGGCACATTATCCATACCTATCCGGACTTCTACCCCAGTTTCAGCCAGCGCGATTTCACCTGGAATAATATTCATCAGCAGAACCGCAATCCGCTGCTCGGCATGGGTATCGGCGCCGACGGCCTCAAAACTGGGGAGACCGGGGAGGCCGGCTTCAATTTGGTCGGCTCGGCTATCCAGGACAATTTCCGCCTGATTGTCGTGGTCACCGGAGCGAAATCGGACAAAGAGCGCGCCGACGAAGCCAAAAAGCTTTTGGAGTTCGGCTTCCATGACTTCCAGGCGAGGGTTTTGTTTGCCGAAGGCCAAACGGTCGGCGATGCCAAGGTGTTTGGCGGCGATCGAAGCTATGTGCCCCTGGTCGCTCCCGGCATCGTGCGGCTCATGGTGCCGCGCAATAACAGCCAGCGTTTACTGGCGCGCATCGTTTATACAGGGCCGATCCCCGCGCCGGTCGCCAAGGGGCAACCGATCGGCAAGCTCAAGGTTTGGCGCGGCGACAATCTCGCGCTGGAATTGCCGCTGCAGGCGGCCGACGATGTCGGCCGCGGAAGCATGTCGCAACGCGCGATGGACGGCGCCACCGAACTCATGATCGGAGTGTTGCGCGCCGGCGTGAGTAAGCTCTGAACCGGCGTACGCGTGCGGGTTGCCGCGGCGATGCTTATATAGCGCGCAAAGCCGGCGCCCACCTTCGTTTTTCGTTGTAATAAAGCCAAGTAACCGTCTGATTTCAAAGGCGTACCGTGCCACAATCAGATCAGACCTGCCGTGATTTCGGACATGCAAGGCAAATTCATCACTTTTGAAGGCGGCGAAGGGACCGGAAAGTCGACCCAGGCCGCGATGCTGGCGCTGCGTCTGGAGTCATATGGAATTGGCGTTGCCTTGACCCGAGAACCCGGCGGTTCTCCGGGTGCCGAAATCATTCGGCACGTGTTGTTGACGGGCGCGGCGAAGCCGCTGGGCGCGGAAGTTGAGGCCATGCTGTTTGCGGCGGCGCGTGATGACCACGTGCAATGCACCATTCTTCCGGCGCTGCGCTCGGGGAAGTGGGTTATCTCGGACCGATTTGTCGATTCCACCCGCGTCTACCAAGGCATTCTCGGTCAGGTCGATGAGAAGTTGATCAACGGGCTCGAACGCGTCTCGGTCGGCGAACTGTCTCCCGATCTCACGGTGATACTCGATGTGCCGGTTGCGCTTGGTTTGGAGCGTGCCAAGCTGCGCCGCGGTAACGTGCAGGCCGATCGCTTTGAGGGGGAGGGCGCCGAATTTCACGAAAAGCTGCGTGAGGCCTATCTGGCCATTGCAACGCGCGAGCCTGATCGTTGCGTAGTCGTAGACGCGAGCGCAGCGAAGGAGGTTGTGGCGAATACGATCTGGCAAGTGGTGCAGTCGCGGCTGCAGCCGCCGGCGCCTCAGCGCCTTGACGAAACCGCGACCGCCAAAGCCTAGCTGGCGGACCACATGGCTCGGCAGGACGACGAGGACATCGACGAGGCGCCGCATCCGCGGGAAACCACAGGGCTATTCGGCCATAACGCAGCCGAGGCAGCGCTGCTTGGCGCCTATCGTTCGGGGCGCATGCCGCACGGCATCCTCATTTCCGGGCCGAAGGGAATCGGAAAGGCGACACTCGCTTATCGACTAGCCCGCTTCGTTCTGAGCCATCCGGATCCGGCCGCAAGCGACGTAGGGAAGGCGTCGTCGCTCCAGGTCGATCCGACAAGTCCGGTGACGCGGCGCATCGCTGCGCAGTCGCAACCGGATCTTCTCGTCATCGAACGCACCGTCAACGAGCGCGGGGTATTGCGTAACCAGATTGCGGTCGACGATATCCGCGGTACCGTGTCGTTTTTCGGTTCGACAGCCGGGGAGGGCGGATGGCGGGTCGCCATTGTCGATGCCGTCGACGATCTCAACCGCTCAGGCGCCAATGCGCTTTTGAAGGTGCTCGAGGAGCCACCCCAGCGCGGCTTGCTTTTGCTGATTGCGCATTCGACCGCGCGCGTTCCGGCAACGCTGCGATCGCGTTGCCGCATTCTTTCACTTCGATCCCTGGCGCAGCACGACGTCGCCGCGGCGGTTGCGGCAACCGCGGGCGTCAAGCCCGACGATCCGGCGCTTGCAGCTGCTGCGGCCGCGGCTGACGGTTCGGTCGCCCGCGCACTGACCTTGCTCGACGAGGATGCGTTGACGCTGCGCCAGCACGCGCTCGAGCTCTTGGGCCGCCTGCCGGCGATCGATCCTGCCGAGCTGCACGCACTCGGTGACGCGTTGGCCGGAACCGATCCGCAAACGCTCGCCGCCTTTGTCGACGCCGTTAACGCCTGGCTCTCGCAACGGCTCGACGGCGGCCGCGGTGACTTGACGCGCCTTAATCGTCTCGCCGAGGCTTCCGAGCATATCAACGCGGCGGCACGCGATGCCGAGATGTACAATCTCGAGCGAAAGCCGCTGGTCTTCAATGTTTTCGGCCTGCTTGCCGAGGCCACCCGCGGTTGATACCAACCCTCATGACAGAGCAGCCGGCCGGCAAGCCGTATTACATCACCACCGCGATTGCCTATCCGAACGGCGCGCCGCATATCGGGCACGCTTACGAGGCGATTGCCACCGATGCGATCGCACGCTTCATGCGGCTCGACGGCCGCGATGTCTTTTTTCTCACCGGCACCGACGAGCACGGCATCAAAATGCTGCAGACCGCGGCCAAGGAAAATTTGACGCCGCGTCAACTGGTCGAGCGCAACGTGCCGCGCTTTCAGGCCATGGTGAAGCAATTCAACTGTTCCAACGACGATTTCATCCGCACCACTGAAGCGCGCCATTACCGCTCTTCCGAGGCGATCTGGGAGCGTATGGAAGCCGCCGGCGATATTTATCTCGACAAATATTCCGGTTGGTATTCGGTGCGCGACGAGGCCTATTACGACGAGAGCGAGACGAGGCTCGACGACAAAGGTCAGCGGCTCGGTCCGCATGGCACGCCGGTCGAATGGGTCGAAGAGGCGAGCTACTTTTTCCGGCTTTCGAAATATGCCGATAAGCTGCTCGATCTCTACCGCCGCGTTCCCGATTTCGTCCTGCCGCGCGAACGGCTGAACGAAGTTCTCAGTTTCGTCCGCGGCGGGCTGCAGGACCTTTCGCTGTCGCGCACGACATTCGACTGGGGCATCAAGGTTCCGGGCTATCCCAAGCACATCATGTATGTGTGGGTCGACGCGTTGACGAATTACATCACCGCCGTCGGCTTTCCCGATACTAAGAGCGATAAATTCAAGAAGTACTGGCCGGCCGATCTGCATGTCATCGGCAAGGATATTGTCCGCTTTCACGCCGTGTACTGGCCGGCTTTTCTGATGTCGGCGGGTGTTGAGGTGCCGCGCCGCATCTTCTCGCATGGTTTTCTGTTCAACCGCGGCGAGAAAATGTCGAAGTCGGTCGGCAACGTCATCGATCCTTTTGCGCTGGCCGACGCCTATGGTGTCGATCCATTGCGCTATTTCCTGTTGCGCGAAGTCCCGTTCGGACAAGACGGCAATTACAGCCACGAGGCGATCGTGGCGCGGATCAATGCCGATCTTGCCAACGATCTCGGCAATCTGGCGCAACGCTCGCTCTCGATGGTTGCGCGCGGGCTCGGCGGCTTATTGCCGAAACCAGGTGCGCTTGCCGCCAGCGATCAAACAATTCTCGCCGCCGCCGATGCCCTGATCGGCAAGGCCCGTGAAGTGATGATGACGCAGCAACTGCACCAGGTACTCAATGCGGTGTGGGCGGTTGTCGCGGAAGCAAACCGTTACTTCGCCGGTGAAGCGCCGTGGGCGCTCGCCAAGACCGATCCGCAGCGCCAAGGAACGGTGCTTTACGTGACCGCGGAAGTCCTGCGCCAAGTGTCGATCTTGATCCTGCCTTTCGTGCCTGCTTCGGCCAACAAACTGCTGGACCTGTTGGCCGTCCCCCAGCGCGAGCGTGACTTTGCTTATTTGGGCGGAGCTCACCGCATTGGCGCGGGCGCAAAATTGCCGCCGCCGGCCGCGATTTTTCCGCGCTATGTCGAGCCTACGGGTGAAGCGGCGCAATAGAACGCAAATGCTAGTCGACAGTCATTGCCACCTCGATTTTCCCGACTTCGCCAGCGAGCTCGACGCCGTGGTTGGACGCGCTCGCGCCGCCGGTATTGGCAACATCGTCAGCATCTCGACACGCGTGCGGCGGCAATCTGCACTCCTGGCGATAGCCGAGCGCTTTCCCGAAGTGTATTGCTCGATCGGCACGCATCCGCACTACGCGCACGAAGAGGCTGACATCAGCCTCGCCGAGCTCGTGGCCGCCAGTCGCGGTGACAAAGTGGTGGCGATCGGCGAGGCCGGCCTCGATTATTATTATGACAGATGGCCGCGCGAGGCCCAGGAGCGCGGATTTCGCACGCACATTGCAGCTGCGCGAGAAACCGGACTTCCTCTGGTCATTCATTCGCGTGACGCTGACGATGACATGGCGCGAATTCTTGAAGAAGAAACAGGGAAGGGCGCCTTCGCCGCGGTATTGCATTGCTTTACGGGTGGACCCGAACTCGCCCGCCGCGCGGTGGCGCTCGGACTTTTTGTTTCTTTTACGGGCATTCTGACCTTCAAGAACTCCGAGTATCTGCGGACGATCGCCGCGGCGCTGCCGTCGGATCGGATTCTGGTCGAAACCGATGCGCCGTACCTGGCGCCGGGAAAGTATCGCGGCAAGCGCAACGAACCGGCCTTCGTAGTCGAAACCGCAAAAGTCTTGGCCGAAAGCCGCGGCGTTTCCTTTGACGTCATTGCCAGCCAGACCACGGCTAATTTTCACCGGCTATTCGCCAAAGTGCCGAGCAGGGGATCGAGCCAGTCCGCGGTGGCCGCTCGTCAATGACCCTGAAATTCACAATTCTTGGCTGTGGTTCCTCGGCCGGCGTGCCGCGGCCGGCTTTGGGCTGGGGCCATTGCGATCCGAACAATTTTAAGAATCGGCGACGGCGCACATCGCTCTTGGTGGAAAAGCGCGCCGGCGACGGCATCACCCGCGTTCTGGTCGACACCTCACCGGACTTGCGCGAACAACTCCTTGAGGCCGACGTCGATTGGCTCGACGCTGTTTTTTACACCCACGAGCACGCCGACCACACGCACGGCATTGACGATTTACGCTCCCTATTCATCAAGCGCCGGCGGCGCGTGGACGTTTACCTTGACGAGAGCACGGCCGCGATGATGCGCGGCCGCTTCGGCTATTGCTTCCAGTCGCCTCCAGGAAGCGGCTATCCGCCGATCGTGACCGAACACCGCCTGGCCGCCGGGGCGCCGGTGACCGTCACCGGCGATGGCGGGTCCGTCGAAGTCCTGCCGTTTCTTCAGGAGCACGGCGAGATCAATTCGCTCGGATTTCGCTTCGGTGGGCTTGCTTATTCCTGCGACCTCAGCGGCATCCCGTCATCGAGCTTAGAGGCGCTTGCCGGCCTCGATGTCTGGATCCTCGACGCGCTCCGCTATACTCCGCATCCAAGTCATTTTTCCGTCGAGGACGCGCTTGGCTGGATCGAGCGCATGAAACCGCGTCGCGCGATCCTGACCAACCTCCACGCCGATCTGGACTATGAGGTGCTGCGCGCCAAATTGCCGGTCCATGTAACGCCCGCTTACGACGGTATGACGCTCACGGTTTCGGAAACCCAGTAAAATCCAGCAAAGGCAGTGATATTCCATAATATCTCTTATGCGAATCAGGTTGAACCTGAACACCCAGCGCCAGCGCACCCCGCTCTCAATCACCAAAGTCCCGGGACCAGCCGGCAAGGCACGCGGCGCGCATAATCGGCATAACCAGTCAATTGGCTCTGCAGCACAACGATCTTCCTGAAAGACGCGGTGAAGAAGAAAAGGCAGCACCGCCGCGATGAGGAACGCGGCCGCGAGCCATGTCCCGAGCGCGACGCCGCTCGCAAGCACAATCAAGATGCCGGCGCTGTAACCGGGATGCCGGACCACAGCATAAGGCCCGCGATCGATCACACGTTGTCCTCGCTCCGACTGGATGCGCACGACCGAGGAAAAGAACCGGTTGACCAGCATCGCCCAGAAAACCAGCGCGTATCCCGCGGCCACCGTGGCCAGCGCGAGCGCCTGCAGCCAGACCGGGACTGTGTCGGTCCATTGCAGACGGCCGCGGTCCAGCCCGGCGATGATCCAGTGCAGCAGCAGGATCACATTGAGGAGCTTTAGTCCCACCGGCGTGGGCTTGCCGCCGGGCCGCATGCGTTCCTGCAACAACCCGCGATCGAGCATCACGAATGCAGCGACGAAGACCGCTGTGAAAATCGTCAAATAGATCCAAAATTCGGCAATGGCGAAGGTGCCAGCGGAGCCGAACAAAGCGGCGCCTGCGCAAACCAGGAGCGCGACCGCACGAAGATAAGCTGACAAGGGGCATCAGGACCGCTCGCAGCGATTTTTCAACTCTGATAGGGTCCGCACCCTCGCCGCGATGGGCGGCTGCGGCGATTGTATCAGGATTTTTCCGATGACACCTTCTCGCGACATCGAGCGCCTTCTCGGCATCATGGCGGCGCTGCGTACACCGAAAACCGGTTGTCCCTGGGATCTGGCTCAGAATTTTTCGACGATCGCGCCGTATACGCTGGAAGAAGCCTACGAGGTCGCCGACGCGATTGCGCGCGCCAATCTCGCCGACTTGAAAGACGAACTGGGCGACTTGTTGCTCCAGGTGGTGTTCCACGCCCGAATGGCTGAAGAACAAGGCGCTTTCGATTTCGGCGAGGTCGTGCAAGCCATCACCGAGAAACTGATTCGCCGCCACCCTCATGTGTTCGGCGACGAGAGGTTGCGGACCACGCAGGCCGTCGAAGGACTATGGGAACGCATCAAAGCGGAGGAAAAGGCGGCGAACAAAACCAACGAGAAAAGCGCGCTCGCCGGGGTGCCGGTGGCGCTCCCTGCTCTGTCGCGCGCTCTCAAACTTCAGGGCAAAGCCAGCAAGGTCGGATTTGACTGGAACGATCCCCTTGCGGTGTTGCGCAAAATTCGCGAGGAGGCCGATGAAATCGAGGCGGAGCTCGCTCGCGCAGAAACGCACAGAGCCGCGACCGAGGTCGGGGATTTACTGTTTGCCGTGGTCAATCTCGCGCGTCATCTTCAAGCCGATCCCGAAACGGTGTTGCGGCAGACCAATCTAAAATTTGAACGGCGTTTTGCCGCCATCGAGCGCGCATTGGCGGCCCGCGGTAAAGCTCCCCGAGACGAAAGCGTGGCCGAAATGGACTAGTTATGGAATGAGGCCAAGAAAGCCGAGCAAGCCGAGCAAGCCGGGTGAGCCGGCAGTTAATGCCCGCGCTGGACCGCAGGCGGGATGGAAAACCTGGCCCTGAGCCTGGCTATCTTCTCAGGATCGGCCCGGACGGTCATCGCGATCACGCCGTGTTCATCAATGGTTTTGCTGAGAACTTCGGTGTGGCGGTGAAGCCAGCTGACCCCTGCTCCATCGGCCGGGTCAAGATGAAGTTCGATGACCTCGCGGTGAGCGGCAAGCCGCGTCTCAATCAGCTTTGCCAGATCGGGAAGCCCCTCCCCCGTAGCCGCCGAAACCAAGACTGGCCGATCGGCTAGCCCATGGCGTTCGGCGAGGTTGACGAGACGTTCGCGGGCCGCGGAGTCAAGTCGGTCGATTTTATTCCATACCTCGATGAGCGGGCGCCTCTCGGCGCTCTCGCTCCCTGCCCCGATGCCGAGCTCGTGCAGGATTTTCACGACGTCATGTGACTGTGCTTCGGCGTCCTCATGGGAAACGTCGCGCACGTGCAGGATTACGTCCGCCTCGATGACTTCTTCCAGGGTGGCACGGAACGCAGCGATCAACATGGTCGGCAGATCGGAAATGAAACCGACGGTGTCCGAGAGGATGACGCGCGCGCCGTGCGGCAGCGTCACCGCGCGCAGCGTGGGGTCGAGCGTCGCGAACAGCATATCCGTCGACAGCACGCTCGCCTGCGTCATGCGATTGAATAGCGTGGATTTGCCGGCATTGGTGTATCCGACCAGCGCGACAATTGGATAAGGCACGCGCCTGCGGCTGACCCGGTGCAGGGCTCGAGTGCGCTTTACGGTTGCGAGTTCGTTTTCGATTTTGGCGAGCCGCTCGTCGATCATGCGGCGGTCGGCCTCAAGCTGGGTTTCGCCGGGTCCGCCAAGAAAGCCAAAACCGCCGCGTTGCCGCTCAAGATGGGTCCAGGTCCGCACCAACCTGCTCTTTTGATACGTCAAATGCGCATGTTCGACTTGCAAAGTGCCTTCGCGGGTACGGGCACGGCGGCCGAAAATCTCTAGAATCAGGCCGGTGCGATCCACGACTTTCGCATTCCAGGCTTTTTCCAGGTTGCGCTGCTGCACCGGTGAAAGCGCGCAATCCATGACCACGATGCCGGCATTGAAGCTTTTGACGAGACCGGAAATCTCTTCGACCTTCCCCTTGCCGAGATAAGTCGCCGGCCGCAGCGCATTGAGCATAACGATGCCCGATTGTTCGACATCGAGATCGATAGCGCGGGCAAGGCCGATCGCCTCGTCAAGCTTTGCCGCCGGCGCCCGCTCGCTCGCGTTCGCACCGGCGCGTCGCAGGATTGGCTCGATGACCAACGCGCGGCCGGTGCTTGTGCCGTCAGCGCGCCCGTTTCTTCCCGTTCGAGCGGACTGCTGTGGCGCCGATGGACGCCTGTCGCGGCGGCGCGGCTCCAATCGAAACTATTCCCCGGTAGCCGCTTCCTCGGCGCCTTCGAACAGCTGCACCGGGTGGCCCGGCATGATCGTGGAAATAGCGTGCTTGTAGACAAGCTGCGAATGCCCGTCACGACGTAACAGCACGCAGAAATTATCGAACCAAGTGACGACGCCCTGCAGTTTCACCCCGTTCACTAAAAATATAGTGAGCGGAATCTTGTTTTTTCTGACGTGATTGAGAAAAGTGTCTTGAAGATTTTGTGCGCGGTCGGCTGCCATGGCCGTTGTCCTGTTCTTTGTGCGCGCGAGCCCCGAGCCCCGCGGCCTTTTATTGGCCTTTCACAAGCTTTTGCCTCTGCTTTCGATCCTTCAGAGCCGGGCCAAACCGTGCCCGGCAAAGACTATTAGAAGGCGCGGCGGCCACCGATGCAAGCCCAAGTTCAGGGCGGCCCTTACGCTATCCGGCCTCGGCATAACGGTGATAGGCGCGCCTGAGTGCGATCGCCACCGGGCCGGGCTTGCCGTCCCCTATAATCCGGTCGTTGACCCGCACGACCGGCAGCACGATCTGGCTTGCCGACGTAATAAAGGCCTCGCGCGCGCCGTAGGCTTCGTCCAGTGTGAATGCGCGCTCCTCGACAGCAAGGCCCTCGGCCCTTATCGCGTCGAACAAAACGGTGCGGGTAATACCGCGCAAAATGGCATTGTCCGCGTGCCGGGTGATCAGCGTTCCACCCGACGTGACGATCCAGACGTTGGCCGAAGAGGCCTCCGTCACCATGCCATGGACATCGACGAACCAGGCGTCACGCGCCCCTCGCTCCAGTGCCGCTTGCCGCGCCAGCACGTTGGGTAATAGCCCGATTGTTTTGATATCGACTCGGCCCCAGCGGTTGTCCGGCACCGTCACGACCGCTATTCCCCGTTCGGCGATCGCCTCGTTACGCAATTTGTTCAATGGGCGAGCGGTGACAACCACGCTCGGGCGCACCGGTGCCGAGGGAAAGGCGTGATCGCGCCGCGCCACCCCTCGCGTGATCTGCAAATAGACAATTCCGTATCCGGTGCGATTGCGAGCGACCACTTCGCGCATGATGACGCCAAGCGAGCGCGTCGACATTGGCATGCGAATGCGCAACTCGCGAAGCGACCGTTCAAGCCGTTCAAGATGCCGTCGCTCATCGACGAGCCGGCCGCCCCTCACCTCGCATACTTCGTAAACCCCGTCGCCGAACTGATAGCCGCGGTCCTCGACGTGAACTTTGGCGTCGGCGAACGGCAGATAACGGCCATTGACGTAAGCGATGCGGGACATTGGAGGTCAGGCAGAAATCCAAGCTTGATCCGGCGTCAATCAATTCCGAGCGCTTTCAACTTGCGATGCAGCGCCGAGCGCTCCATGCCGACGAATTCAGCCGTGCGTGAAATGTTGCCGCCGAAACGATTGATCTGCGCCAATAAATATTCGCGCTCGAACACCTCCCGTGCCTCGCGCAAAGCGAGACTCATCAGATGCTCGCCACCATTGCCGTTCGGCATATTCGGGATCATCGAGCCGACATCCTGCGGCAGCATCGATGCGGTGATCACTGCCTCAGGCTCGCCGCCGGCGAGGATCATCAATCGTTCGACATTGTTGCGCAGCTGCCGCACGTTTCCGGGCCAATCGTGTGACTGCAACACCGCCAAAGCATCAGCGCCGACATTGCGCTTGGGCAAGCCGGTGATCTGCGAAATCTGGCCCATGAAGAATTCCACGAGCTCCGGAATGTCTTCCCGTCGCTCTGCCAAACCCGGAACGCGAATGGGAACGACCGACAGACGGTGATAGAGGTCTTCGCGGAATTTACCGGCGCCGATGTCCGCCTCGATGTTGCGGCTCGTCGAGGACACGATGCGTACATCGACCGTAACCTTGGTACTGCCGCCGACCCGCTGAAAAGTCTGGTCGACCAGAACGCGCAAAATCTTGTTCTGTGTTTCCCGCGGCATGTCGGCGATTTCGTCGATGAACAACGTACCGCCGTGCGCTTCCTCGAGCGCTCCAACTTTGCGGCTTGACGTCCCGTTTCCGCCCTCGATGCCGAACAGTTCGGTTTCCATATGCTCCGGCGTTATCGCCGCGGCGTTGATCACAATAAATGGCGCGTTGGCGCGCACCGAATGGGCATGGATCGTTCGCGCCGCAAGCTCTTTGCCGCTGCCGGACGGACCGATGATGAGAACGCGGCTGTTCGTCGGCGACACCTTCTCGATTGTCTGACGCAACTGGTTGACCGCCGGCGAATGTCCAACCAGCGTGGCAACCAGCGGGGCAAATTGCTTGAGCTGCCGAACCTCGCGCTTAAGCCGTGAATTCTCAAGCGCCCGTTCGGCGACCAGCAACAGGCGGTCGGCCTTGAACGGCTTTTCGATAAAATCGTAAGCGCCGCGCTTGATCGCCGAGACCGCCGTTTCGATATTGCCGTGTCCCGAAATCATCACGATCGGCAATTCGGGATGCTGCTGCTTGAGGCTGTCGAGCAACTGCAGACCATCGAGCCGGCTGCCTTGCAGCCAAATGTCGAGAAAAACAAGGTTAGGCCGGCGCGCGATCACCGCGGCAAGCGCCTCGTCACTGTCGCGGGCCGTGCGGGTGCCATGGCCCTCGTCCTGCAGAATGCCCGCAACCAGTTCGCGGATATCCGCCTCATCGTCGACGATCAGGATATCGGATGTCATGCTTTGCCCGTCGCCCTATACATTTGCATCATTCTGCCGCGGCGCGCGC
>JBQCCX010000014.1:0-5078 GCA_051961815.1 Xanthobacteraceae bacterium | reverse complement strand
TTCGCAAGTCCGCCGGCGGATGTTTCCGAAGATCAAGGTCACAATCCTCGACCCGGTGCAGCTCAAGCTCTATCCCGAGCTCAAAGGCCGCAAGCGCCGCCAGGCCGCGGGCTCGGCGCTGTACACGATCATGTCGAACCTGATCTTTCGCACCACGCCGACCGACCGCACCATCGTCGAAGCGGTTGTCGCCGCCGCCGAGCTGCATGGGCCCGGCTGGCCGGCGATCGAGGATCCGGTTCGCGGCCAGATGAGCTATCGCCGCTTGCTGCAGGCCACCGCGATTCTCGGCCGCAAGCTGCTGCCGTTTGCGCTCGAGGGCCACGCGCTTGGGCTGATGCTGCCGACTTCGAACGCCGCCGTCATTACGCTGCTCGCCACCATGTCCGGCGGGCGCGTGCCGGCCTTGATCAATTTCACCGCCGGCGCTGCCAATGTGCTCGCCGCCTGCCGTGCCGCGCAGATCGACACCATCGTCACCTCGCGCGCTTTCGTCGAGACGGGTCGGCTAGACAACCTGATCGCGCAACTGCAGGCCAAAGTTCGCATCGTTTATCTGGAAGACATCGCCAAGACCATCAGCCTTCCCGATAAGCTGCGCGGCTTCTTCACCTGGAAGAAATCGCTGGTCGCGCGCAAGCCCGACGACTGCGCGGCGATCTTGTTCACCTCAGGCTCGGAGGGCACGCCCAAAGGCGTCGTGCTGTCCCATCGCAACATGCTGGCCAATGTGGCGCAGGCCGCGGCCCGCATCGATTTCGGGCGCGAGGATCGCCTGTTCAACGTGCTGCCGGTGTTCCATTCGTTCGGGCTCACCGCCGGCACGGTGCTGCCGCTCGTCTCCGGCGTGCCGACTTATCTCTATCCGTCGCCGCTGCATTACCGCACCGTGCCGGAACTGGTGTATTGGACCTGCGCCACCGCACTGTTCGGGACCGACACCTTTCTCAATGGCTATGCTCGCGTTGCCAATCCCTACGATTTCCGCTCGCTGCGTTACGTGCTCGGCGGCGCCGAACCGGTGAAGGAGGCGACGCGCCGCATCTATCTGGAAAAATTCGGCCTGCGCATTCTCGAAGGCTACGGCGTCACCGAATGCTCTCCGGTGATGGCGCTCAACACGCCGATGTTCAACAAATTCGGCTCGGTCGGCCGGCTCCTCCCGGGCATGGAGGCGAAGCTCGAGAAAGTCGAGGGCGTGGAGGAGGGCGGGCGGCTTTACGTCAAAGGGCCGAACGTGATGCTCGGTTATCTGCGTGCCGAGAAGCCGGGCGTGCTTGATGTGCCGCCGGAGGGCTGGCACGACACCGGCGACATCGTCACCATCGACGAGGAAGGCTTCGTCGCCATCAAGGGTCGCGCCAAGCGCTTCGCCAAGGTCGGCGGCGAGATGATCTCGCTGGCGGCGGTGGAAATGCTTGCCGCCGAGCTGTGGCCGAACAACATCACGGCGGTCTCCTCGATTCCCGATCCGCGCAAGGGCGAACGGCTGATCATGGTCACCGACAAGCACGGCGCCACGCGCTCTGAATTCATGGCCTTTGCGCGAAGCCGGCACGCTTCCGAGCTGATGCTGCCGGCCGAAGTGGTTGTGCTCGACAAGCTGCCGATGCTTGGCTCCGGCAAGGTCGATCAGCTGGCGATGGATAAATTCGTGCGCGACCGGATGCTACGGGACTCAGCGCATGAGTCGCCGCCCGACTTGGCTGCCGCCAACCCCGCCGCGGCGGAGTGAAGCTTCGGGCCACTGGCAACTTTGCAAGCCAGCGCGCCGATGCAACCCGGTCGCTCGGGCTGAGCGGAAGGCCCCGAAGCTTCAGCGGCCCCGCCGGGTTTTTGCGGCAGCGCGATGGCAGAAGTTCAGTTTTTCAGTTCAGCCGCCATGAATTCTCGATAAGGATCTGCGCAACCGCGATCATCGCCGATTTTCGGCAACGGCTTGTCGGGCATCGGAAGGCTGCACAGATCGGCCACCACACCCAATACGGCGCCGGGGTCAGCCACCATGTCTTCGTAACGGATGATGCGCACGCGATCCGGAAGCATCGCGGCCATTAGGTCGATCATCTCATGATACCAGGCGATGTGCGCGCGGACCGCCGCCAGATCGTAGGCGTAGGCGTTCCCTTCGGTGTAGAGGCGCAAATAGATGCGCAGGGCGGTGTCTTCGATGTCCCGCTTTACGAAAAGCAATCGAACGTTTGGAAAGACACTCACAATCAGCGGAGCGTCGCTGATGCGGGCAGGATGCGTATTCGTGAACACTTTTGCTGAACCGGCTCGCCGCGCCAGCTCCTCGAAATAGATATCGCGACAAAGCGGATAGAGCTGAGGCGGAAGCATTTCGAAGTAAGGGGTGGTGAGAAGGCCCGCTCCCTGGAAAGCACGGCGGATTGCATTCTCAACGCTGGGATTTTCGTAACCGAGCTTCACCTGATCAAACGTCGCCATCAAGCGTTCCATTGTAGTCTTGCCCGAACGCGAGGGACCGAGAATGAACAGCGAGATTGGTTGTTGCGAATCCGGGTCAGCGGGCCGGGGCCGGCTGGCTCGCAGCAGCGAAACTATTGTCCGCTGCCTCTCCATGATGTCGCGGTAGTTGTTGGTCAATCTCGTGAACATCACGCGGTTCGCCGGCGCGACTTGATCCCAGGCTTCTTTATGCCGGCCCGCCTTGTCGAGTGCTGCCGCGCGGACGAAAGCTGACGAAATATCGAAATCTCGTTCCTGCCGGGGGTCAAGGCGATCCAGTTCGGATAATAAATCAGAGCTCACCAGCGAAGGTGGTATGTTTGACAGTGCGGTCAGAACTTCCAAGGAGCGTATGCCCCGCTTAAGAAGGTTCTCAAACGTAGCGGCGACATCTTCATTTTGACCAAGATGCAAACAAGCCCAGCCGAACCCGGTAGCGGCCGGCACAAGATCTGCCTCAACTTTCAGCGCTTGACTGAATGCCTCTTTCGCGAGCTCGTATTCGCGTTCCTCCCGATAGATTTCTCCGAGCGTGACGAGAACGTTTGGGTCCTGCGGCTTGACCGCCCTGGCCAGCTCCAGCGTCTGTGCCGCCATCTCCTTGGCATCAAGTTCCAAATAGACGCCGCTCAATGCAGTTAGGGTCAAAACGCTCCGCGGATTGAGCATCGTTGCTCGCACCAGACAATTGAGGGCCTGCTGGTAATTCTTCTTGTCGGCGTAGATGAGTCCCAGCGTGTGCAAAGCAGCGACATAATCGGGGTGGTCGCGAAGGAGCGATTCGCAGATTTTTTGCGCGCGATCGAGTTTGCCCTCACGCCGCAGCTGCTCGGCGCGATCCAGCTGAATGAAGCTGTCCTGCAACGGATTGGCGCCGCGGCTCGGAGTCGACGGGGCAGCAACCGGAGTCGGCTTCCAAGCCGGCGTTGTCGACCAAGCGCTATTCTTGATCTGTGGGTCGGCCAAGTTGACTCCTCTTTCGCCCGGCAAAGGACCAGATCGCTTAGCCGAGGGGTTTGCTCCGTTCCCTAGCATCGTCGTGTCGGCGGATCGACAGACTTGATCAAAACTCATCGAATACGCAACTTTTGTTCATCGTGTATCAAAAGCGCAACAATCGGGCGCTAGTTGTAAGCTTTTGAAATAAAAAGTATTTTTCTATTATTCGTTTATCCTTGCGCCAGAAGTTGTCCGGATGGATGACTTTTATTCGCGTTCAATGAGTTCAGATTACCGAACCATTCGCGGGTAGGGGGCTTTATGCGCAAACAATTATTGTGCGGCGTGGCAGTGGCGGCGGTCACGCTCGGCAGCGTCGGGGCGATCCATGCTGCAGACATGCCGATGAAAGCCGCGCCGCCCGCACCCGTCGCGCCTGCTATCACCTGGGGCGGTTTCTACCTCGGCGGCCATATTGGCTACGCCTGGTCAAAGATGACCGGCCTGGAATCTTCCGGAGGCGTTTTTGTCGGTTCTGGCAATCTCAATGGCGGAGTCATTGGCGGCCATTGGGGCTACAACTGGCAGTTTAGCCAATGGGTTCTCGGTTACGAAAGCGACCTCACCGGCATGTTCGGCCAGAACTGGAGCAGAACGCTCTGCACGGCCGACGACCCGATTACCTGTGCTTCGCAAATGCACGGTGAACTCAACGGGCTTTCGTCAACTCGCGCTCGTTTGGGCTGGGCTTTTGACCGCACTCTGATCTATGCCACAGGCGGTATCGGTTTCGGTCTATACAAGGGCTACGTGACATCCGGCACTACGCTGAACGTGCAGAAAAAGACTGTCTGGGGCCCTGTCGTTGGCGGCGGCGTCGAGTGGAAGTACAATCAAAATCTGAGCTTCAGGCTGGAAGGCTTGGCCTACATCTGGAACAAAACTTTTGGCAATGACAGCGATAGTCCAACCAACGGCAATTCGCTAACGGCCAAGAATGCCGGCGTCATCCGCGCTGGCGTGTCGTACTACTTCAACTAGCGCGACGCGCAACGCCTTGCGAATGCGGGAAACGGGGCGCTTTTCGGAGCGCCCTTTTCGCTTATGAGCGCGAAGGCCGAAAGCATTTACGCTTCCGTCATCGCCAGCACGCGATCGACCATGGCGCCGGCCTCGCCGAGATAATTCGCCGGATCGCACAGTTTGGCGAGCGCGGCACGATCAAGATGCTTTTTGATCTCGGCGTTCTCGGCAAGAAGATCGACCAGCGGTCGGCCGGTGGCGACCACTTTGCGGCAGATGTCATAAACAAGGTCATGCGCATATTGCCGGCCGAGATAAGGACCAAGCCCCATCATCACCGCCTCCGACACGATCAGTCCCTTGGTCAGATCGAGATTGGCGCGCATCTTTTTGGCGTCGACCTGCAGGCCTTTGAGGACGAACTCGGTTTGCGCCAGCGCACCGGCGCTGAGACAGAAAATTTCCGGTAACACGATCCATTCGATCTCCCAGGGGCCCGTGGTGCGCTCGTGGTCCTCGACCATGGCGTCGAGCAGGGCGGCGACCTGCTGGCGCACCACGGAAACGAGCGCGGTGATATAGACCGAGGAAATCGGATTGCGCTTCTGCGGCATGGTTGACGACGAGCCGCGGCCTTCGTGAAA
>JBQCCX010000013.1:0-4621 GCA_051961815.1 Xanthobacteraceae bacterium | reverse complement strand
GTTCTTCACCATGCCGGAGACCGAGGATAAGGCGGTGGTCGCGCATGTGCGCGAAGTCGCGGCCGATATCGGCCGCAAACTGCGGGCGCTCAACCCCGATCTCTGGATCATTTTTTCCAATGACCATGCCGAGCAGTTTTTCCACACCACGGCTCCGCCGTTCACGATCCATGTCGGCGGCGAGGCGACCGGTGAATTTGCCGGCAGAAAATTTCATTGGAAAATTCCGAGCGAAATCGGTTTCGAACTGGTGCGGCAACTGTACCGGCAAAATTTCGATCCGGCATTCACCTCAACGGCAAAGATCGACTACGCCATCGGCATTCCGCTCACGCATATTGGCCACACCGACCCGGTGCTGCCGATCTACGTGAACGCTTATCTGCCGCCGCAACCCACCATGGAGCGCTGTTACGCATTCGGTCAGGCGATCGCACGCACCGTGACCGCGCTCGGATTGAAGACGGTGATACTGTCGAGCGGCGGCATGTCACATTTTCCCGGCACCGATCGCTACGCCAATCCCGAACTTGGCTGGGACCGTCGCGTGCTGGAAAAGCTCGCTGCGGGGAATCTGAAGGCGCTGATCGGATTTGACGAAAGTGAGCTTGACCAGACCGGCAACATCGAGCTGCGCTGCTGGGCCTGCGCCGCCGGCGCATTGGGCGAACGCAAGCCGGAGGTGGTGTCGATGGATCCGAGCTGGCATCACAACTATGCCTCGCTGGGTTGGATCGGCGCAGAGGCGGCGCAGCAGCCGGCGGCGCACTATCCTTCGATCAAGCCAGAACTGGTCGAGTTGACATCGGCATTGCACGGGCTCGCCCATGATCCCGAGCAGCGCGCGCAATTTCTGGCCGACCCGCCCGCCTTCGCGGATCGCTTCCAGCTGCTGCCGGAGCAACGCGAGGCCTTGATCAAGCTTGACTTGCCTTCGATGGTGAAAATGGGCGCGCATCCGTTGGCGCCGTTTTTGGCGCAGTTGCAGATCGAACGGCTGCGCTCGAAATCGCCAGGCCAGCACGTCAAGCAAAGCGGCTGATGCGCCGCCGGACCCCGGAGCAGCTATTGCGAAACCTGGCTCTGCTGTTCAGCGCTGCCTTTGCGCTCGGCGCCTGCGGGCATAATGCCTTATCGGATGACGACGGCATCAACGCTTATCCGACGAACTACAAATCGGACATTCTCGCCGCCATGCATGCCTATCTGAACAATCCGACCGGAATTCGGGATGCCGTCATTTCCGAGCCGGCGCTAAAATATTCCGGTACCGTCAATCGCTATGTCGCGTGTCTGCGCTTCACGCCAAGAAAGAGCGCCAGCGAATATGGCGGGACAAGAGAGATTGCCGCCGTGTTCATGGGCGGGCGGCTGGATCGATTTGTCGACCTGCCGAAAACCGAATGCACGGGCGTCACCTACGCCGCTTTCCCGGAGCTGCAAAACCTGCCGCCTTGAAGGCGTCCAAATCAACCGCAGTCGATCTGTTTGCAGCGGCAAGCCGCCGCCAGCCAAGGAAGCCCTCGATGCAGAACAAACATTTTGATCGTGCCGCTCAGGATGTCGGCAATATCGTCAATCTCGGTCACGTCAATGTCTGCATCAGCGACCAGCACATCGCGACGCACTTTTATGTCAGCGGACTCGGGCTCACGCGCGATCCGTTCCTCAATACCGGGGCCGGCAATATGTGGATCAATGTCGGCATGAGCCAATTCCACCTGCCGACGGGAACGCCGGAAATCGTGCGCGGCGTGACCGGACTGGTGGTGCCCGACCGCCGCGGCTTGCTCGAGCGTCTGACCCGGGTCCGCAAAGCGCTGGCCGGGACCAAGTTCGACTTCCGCGAAAGCAACCATTGCGTCGAGACGGTTTGCCCTTGGGGCAACCGCATCCATCTGCATACGCCGGATCCCGAGCGGTTTGGCCGCATTCAGCTAGGCATAGCCTACGTCCGGTTCGAAGTCCGGCCCGGCGCCGCGGCGCACATCGCGCGTTTTTATCGCGAGGTGCTGCGTGCGCCCGCCGAGGTGGTCAAAAACGGCGCCGGCGCGGAAACACGCGTACAGGTCGGCGAGAAGCAATATTTCTATTTCCGCGAAACCGACGCGCCGGAACGTCCCTACGACGGCCATCACGTGCAAATCTACATCGCCGACTTTTCCGGCCCTCACCAAAAACTCGAAAAGCTCGGCCTGATCACCGAGGAAAGCGACGATTATCAGTATCGGTTCAACGATCTCATCGACCTCGATAATCGCGAGGTGCTGTTCACGGTCGAACACGAGACCCGGAGCGTCACCAATCCGATGTACGGCCGGCCGCTGGTGAACAGAAATCCGGCGCAAACGAATATGGATTACAAACCCGGCCACGACAGTTTGCCCTGGGCGCTGCCGTGATCTTCACGGTAGCAGCGTAAGGCAAGCTCTCGGACGCACCTCGCTCGGCATGATCCCCTCCCCTCGCCGCGCCCTCGTCATCGGCGGATCGCTGGGCGGGCTGTTGGCGGCGCATCTACTTCGCCGCAGCGGCTGGCACGCCGTGGTTTTCGAGCGCGAAAATGATCTGACCGGCCGTGGCGTTGGGCTCGGCACTCATCCGCAACTGATCGCCGTCCTGCGCCGCGCCGGCATCGCCTTCGATACCGGCATGGGTGTGACGGTGCCGAAAGTTGTCTGCCTCGATCGCGACGGCAGCATCGTCGTTGAATTGCCGACGGCGCGGACCATGAGCGCCTGGTCGCGGCTTTATCACGCGCTGCGCTCGGCACTGCCGGTGCAAGACTACCGGCTTGGCAAGAAAGTGCGCCGGATCGAACAAGATCGCGACGGCGTCACGGCGATGTTCGATGACGGAACGAGCGAGCGCGGCGATTTGCTGGTCGGCGCCGATGGCATCCGCTCCGCCGTGCGCGCGCAATTGCTGCCGCAGGCGCAACCCGTCTATGCCGGCTATGCCGCTTGGCGCGCGGTGCTGGACGAAGCGCGAGTGCCCTCCCGCGCGTATCGCGAGATTTTCGAGCTTTACACCTTCTGCCTGCCGGAAGGCGAGCAGCTGCTCGGCTATCCGGTGCCGGGCCGTGACGGCGACACGGCGCGCGGCCGCCGCGGTTACAACATCGTCTGGTATCGGCCGGTCGATGCCTTGGCGCTGGATGCGATGTGCACCGATGCATCCGGGCGGCTGCACCCGGGCGGGATCGCGCCGTCGCTCATTCGTGAAGAGGTGATCGCGGCGGTCAAAGCCGACGCCGAAGCGCTGCTCGCGCCACAGCTGGCGGAGATCTTCCAGCGCTCGGAACCGTTCTTTCAGCCGATCTTCGACCTGGAATCGCCGGCCTTGGCGTTCGGCCGCGTGGCGCTGACCGGCGATGCTGCTTTCGTGGTTCGCCCGCATGTCGGGGCGGGCGCGACCAAAGCGGCGATCGACGCCGCAGTTTTGGCCGACTGCCTGGTGCGCGCCGGCGACGATGTGGCCGGCGGGCTTGCCCGCTTCGAAAGCGTACAGCTGCCGTTCGGCCGGGATATCGTCGCGCTGTCACGTAAAGAGGGTGCTTATCTTTCGGCGCAGCTCAAGCCTCTCGCGGACCATCGCGCCGGCGAACTGCGGCGCGACATCGCGGCGCTTTTGCACGCGCACGGCAGTCGCAGCGAGCAGATCGGCGAGATTGTCGCGGCACGTGGACTGGAGGCTTATTTTTGAGTTCCGCTTCCGCCGCGCAGTAGTGCGGCCGCTAGTACCGGTACGGTTCAACCTCCCAGAGCGGAAACGCCGACAGGACGTGCGGCGCATTCGCCGGCGCCGCCGCATGCAAATAAGACCGATCGAGCTTGCCGAAGCTGCTAAGGCCGAGGAGACCAAGCGCGCGGGTAACCTCGTCTTCCATGATCTCCAGCATGCGAACGATGCCAGCCTGTCCGGCGGCCGCGAGCCCGTAGCACTGCATGCGCCCAAGCCCGACCAGATCGGCGCCAAGCGCCAGTGCCTTGATGATATCGGTGCCGCGATTGATGGCGCCGTCGACAATGATCAGCGCCCTGCCCGCCACCGCCTCCACCACTTCCGGCAAAACGTCGGCCGAGCCGCGGCCATGATCGAGCTGGCGGCCGCCATGATTGGAGACGTAAATGATCTCGACGCCGTGATCGAGCGCGATCTTGGCGTCCTCGGCGGTGCCAATGCCTTTGATTGCGAACGGGATCTTATATTTGCTTTTCATGCGCTCGACGGTGCGCCAGTCGAGCGCCATCTGAAAGTCGCGGCCTTGCACGCGGCGGCGACCCGCGGTGACGTGCCGTTTGGCGAGATCGCGCTCGCGCCGGCTGTAATGCGCGGTATCGACGGTGATGCAGAACGCCGAGTAATTGTTTTTGATAGCCCGCTCGAGGTGATCGTCGGCCCAGGCCGCGTCGCCGCGGACGTAAAGCTGAAACATGCGCAGCGCATCGGGCGCCGCCTTGGCGACGTCTTCGAGCCCCGGGTCGCACACCGAGCTGAGCATATGGGCGACCCCGAACTCGCCCGCGGCTCGCACCACCGGCTCGGCGCCGCGCGGATGAAAGCTCTCCAGCGATCCGACCGGACAGAGCACCACCGGCAGGCGCAATTTGCGGCCGAG
>JBQCCX010000012.1:0-6754 GCA_051961815.1 Xanthobacteraceae bacterium | reverse complement strand
TTGCCGAAATAACTGCGCGCGGCCATTTCAATGCCCCACGAGCCGCGGCCGAGATAAGCGGAATTGAGATACAGTTCGAGAATCTCGTTCTTGCTCAGCGTGCTTTCGAGCCGCGACGCCACGATCATCTCGCGGATTTTGCGCTCATAGGTCACGTCGTCGCCGACCAACAGATTCTTCACCACCTGCTGGGTGATGGTGGAGCCGCCCTGCGGCCGCTTTGGATCGGCGAGGTTGCCGACAAAGGCGCGGATGATGCCGCGCTCGTCGACGCCATGGTGTTGATAGAAGCGGCGGTCTTCGGCGGCGACGAAGGCCTTCTGTACCGGTTCGGGAATATCGGCGAGCGCAATCCACACGCGCCGGTTACCGGCCTCGAACACGTCGGCGAAATTGCGGCCCTGGCCGTCCAGTACCGCGCTCATGCTCGGCAGTCGCTTGCCTTTGAGAATGGCCTGGTCCGGCAGATCGGCGGCCGCATTGTTGAAAAAGTCGATCACCTGCCGCATGTCGACGACCGGATTGGCGATCGGCTCGTTCTTGCAGAACTGGTGATAGGCGGTGTTCAGATCGGCGAAGTTCAGTCCGTGAAATGCTTTGATCTCGGCGCCCACCGCCTTCGGATCGTCGAGCGCCGTGGCGATCAGTTCGTCGAGATTGATCGATTCGATATCGAAAGCTTGCTTCATATGCGCGCAGCCGTCGCGCAAGATCTGCACCACCTGATCTTGATCCTTGGCCGGATCGAAATGCGTCTTGATCGCCTGCGGCTGGGTCGTGACCTGGCTCAACGCCAGGGCCGTCGCGAAGATCTTGACCAGGATCAGGTCCATGGGGGTAGGGAGCGGGATGCCGATTTTGGGTGCCGACGGTACGGTCGCCGCAACGTAACAACGGCGATTATAGCGATCTGATCCCGATAAAAGGGTTTTTTTGCGAGTGCGAGGCCGCCGCACCGTCGCGGCACTGGCGCAAAATTGCGCGGAACTGCGCGACTTTGCCGATCGCTTCGCGGCAGATTAATTCTTGTTAATTCTTATTACGCCTTGGCAGGCCCCAGCCCGTCAAAATGGTGGCGATGCTGCAGCAAGGCCAGTAGCGCGAGCGCCGGCAGACCGGCGACCGCGCAGATGGCGAAGAACCAGGCCCATCCGGTCGCCGCCGCGATGAAGCCGGCCGCCGAAGACAGGTAAGTGCGGCCGAAAGCGGCGAGCGCGGTGAGCAGCGCGTATTGGGTCGCTGTGTGCAGCGGGTTGCGGCACAGCGCCGACAAATAGGCGACAAAGATCACGGTGCCGATGGCGCTGGTGAAGTTTTCGGCGATGATGGCAAAGGTCAGCCAGGCCGCGTTGTGGCCGAGCACCGCTTGCCAGGAAAACGCGAGATTGGCGAAGGCTTGCGCCAATCCGCCGATCCACAGGCTCGCCGGCAGCGAAAAACCGCGAGCCAGCGAACCGCCGGCAAAGCCCCCGATCAAGGTCGCGGCAAGCCCGACGCCCTTGATGATCGCCGCATATTCATTGCGCGAGAATCCGAGATCGATGACGAAAGGCGCGGTCATGGCGCCGGAGAGCGCATCGGTGAATTTGAAAAGTACGACAAAGACGAGCGTCACCACGGCGAGATCGCGGGTCAGAAATTCGGAAAACGCGCCGACCGCGGCTTCGACCACCCGCTGCAGCGATGTTTCCCGCGCCCGCACGGCCACCGCACTCGCCGATTGTCCTGGCTCACGGGCGAGCAATGTGGTTATGACGCCGATCAGCACCAGCACCGCCATCACCGCGTAGCCGGCGCTCCAGGCGGCGCTGTGGTCAAGGCCGACACTTTGAAAGCCGGAAACCAGGAACAGCGCGCCGGCCGTCGACACCAGCATGCCGATGCGATAGGCGGCGACATAGGACGCCATGCCGGCGGCCTGTTCGCTTTCGTCAAGGCTTTCGACGCGGAAGGCGTCGACCACGATGTCCTGGGTCGCCGAGGCGGTGGCGACGGCGAGCGCGCCGATCGCCACCGGCAGAGGCGATACCGACGGATCGCACCAGCCGAGAAACACGATCGTTCCCATCAGCAGAAATTGCGACAGCAACAGCCAGCCGCGGCGGCGGCCGAACCGCCGGCCGAGCAGCGGCACATTGAGCGCATCGATCAAGGGCGCCCAAAGAAACTTGATCGTGTAGGGGGTGCCGACCAGTGCGAACAGGCCGATGGTGCCGAGATTGACGCCGGCTTCCGTCATCCACACCAGCAGCGTCGAACCGGACAAGGCCAGCGGCAGGCCCGAGGAGAAGCCGAGAAACATGATCACGAGCACGCGCGGTTTGAGGTAGACCGCCACCGTGTCCGTCAGTGACGAGCGCGTGGTGGCTGCGCTGCCGGATCCATCGGACGGCACTGCCATGCGCCGCTACTCACCCGCCTGCAATTTCAAGGTCGGCGCCGCGAGGGCGTGCTCCTCGGCCTGCAGTTCGACCTCTTGGATGCGATCGCCATGCGCCTCGATCTTGCCGATCGAGACGATCGCCTGCCGGATGTCCTCGCTTGCCTGGTTGAAATGGGTTTGCAATTTGCGCACCCGCTCGCCGAGAAGCCCCACATCCTTGACCAGCCGCGCAACTTCGTCGCGAATCTGATCGGCCGCTTCGCGCATGCGAGCGTCCTTCTGGATCTGCTGCACCATCTGGATCGCGAGCGTGAGTAGCGATGGCGAAACAATGACGACCCGCGCCCGGTAGGCGCGCTGAAATAGATCGTCAAAGCCATCGTAAAGCTCGGCATAGACCGATTCGGAGGGCACGAACATCAAAGCGACCTCGTAGGTCTCGCCCGGAATCAGATATTTCTCGGCAATGTCGGCAATGTGCTTGCCGACATCGGCGCGCAAGCGCGCCGCTGCGGCTTTGCGCTCGTCTTCGGATTTGGCTTCGCGATGCGCGGTGACCGCTTCGAGCGGAAACTTGGCATCAATCGCCATCGGGCGCTTGTCCGGCAGAAACACGCAGCAGTCGGGCCGGGAGCGGTTCGACAGCGTGCGCTGAAATTCGTAGGCGCCTTTCGGCAAGCCGTCCTGGATGATGGCCTCCATGCGCAACTGCCCGAACGCGCCGCGCGATTGCTTGTTGGCCAGAACGCCCTGCAGCGAGGTCACTTCGGTGGCGAGCGCTGCAATATTTTTTTGCGCGCTGTCGATGACGGCCAGGCGCTCATGCAGCTTGTGCAGGTTCTCGGCGGTGTGCTGCGTGGTCTTCTGTAGCGAATCGCCGAGCCGGTGCGATACCGAATCCAGCCGCTCGTTGACCGCAAGCTGGACTTGCGACTGCCGGTCGGCGAGCATTTTGATCATGGCCTCGAGCCGCGCGGCGCCCTCGCGCTGCGCTTGCAGCAAGTTGCTGACCATCGCCGCTTTCGCCTCCGCCGGACGGCGGCTCCGCCACAGCACAAGAGCGAGCGCGGCCACGGCAGCGGCGGCGATTGCAGCAAAGAGCAGGCTCAGCCAGCTTTCGGTCATGCTCGGCTCGACGGTTCGGCGGCGATTCGCCTGCCGGTATCTCAGCTGATTCGCGGTTGATTCGCCTTGCGAACGAACAGCGAACGGTCATAGCCCCTTGGCGGGCAAGGTGCAAATAAAACCGGCGCATTGACCCCGCTTTACGCACCGCTTACATCGCCCGCCATAATGGTGTGACCATGGCGATCCGCGAGATCATCAAGCTTCCCGACAAGCGCCTGCGGCTGAACTCGGAGCCGGTCAAACAGATCGACGCCAGCATCCGCAAGCTCGTCGCCGACATGTTCGAGACGATGTACAAGGCGCCGGGCATCGGGCTTGCCGCGATCCAGGTCGGCGTCGCCAAGCGCGTGATCACCATGGACCTGTCGAAGAAAGAAGACGATCAGGAGCCGCAGGTCTTCATCAATCCGGAAATCCTGTGGCAATCGGAGGAGTGCGCGAAGTTCGAGGAAGGCTGCTTGTCGATTCCCGATTACTATGAGGAAGTCGAACGGCCGAAAGAAGTGAAGGTCAAATATCTCGATCTTGCCGGCAAGAAGCGCGAGATCGACGCCAAGGGGCTGTTGGCGACCTGTCTGCAGCATGAGATCGATCACATCAACGGCGTGCTCTTCATCGACCACTTGTCCAAGCTCAAGCGCGACCGCATCATCAAAAAGTTCACCAAGGCAGCCAGAAGCAGCACGACCAAGGCCGTGGAGGCGTGATTGGCGCTCCGCCTGGTTTTTATGGGGACCCCCGAATTCGCGGTGCCCACATTGGACGCGATCGTCGGTGCCGGCCACAAGGTGACGACGGTGTATACGCGGCCGCCGCGTCCAGCCGGGCGCGGCATGGCCGTGCAGGGGTCGCCGGTTGCGCTTGCGGCCAAGGGTTTCGGCCTGCCGGTTCTGACGCCAAAAACATTGCGCGACAGCGGTGCGGTCGACGGCTTACGCGCGCATGGTGCCGACGCCGCGGTGGTCGTGGCCTACGGTCTGATTTTGCCGAAACCGGTGCTCGATCTTTTTCCGCTCGGCTGTTTCAACCTGCACGCCTCGCTGCTGCCACGCTGGCGCGGCGCCGCGCCGATCCAGCGCGCGATCATGGCCGGCGATCGCGAGACCGGTGTCGCGGTCATGAAAATGGAAGAGGGTCTCGATACCGGCCCCGTGGCTCTGACGAAACAAATTGCTATCGGCGCGGATATGACTGCCGGCGATCTCCATGATGAACTCGCCCGGCTTGGCGCCGGCCTGATGGTCCGTGCGCTTGCGGCCCTGGAAAAGCGCGAATTGGCCCTGACACCGCAACCCGAGGCCGGCGTGACCTATGCCGCCAAGATCGACAAAAGCGAAACCCGCATCGACTGGACGCAATCGTGGGCCAAGGTTCACGATCATTGCCGCGGGCTTTCGCCGTTTCCAGGCGCCTGGTGCGAGCATGGCGGGCGCATCAAAATCCTTCGCAGCACGAAGGGCAGCGGCACCGGCGAGCCCGGCCGCGTGCTGGATGATGATTTGAATGTCGCGTGCGGGGAAGGGGCGATCCGCCTCCTTGAGCTGCAGCGCGAGGGGCGAAAGCCGATGCGCGCGCAGGAATTCCTGCGCGGCACGCCGATCCCGCCCGGCAGCGTGCTGGATTAGGGCAGGATGGCTTTAGATTGACTCGACTCCATACTCCGCTCGTCCCCGCGAAAGCGGGGACCCAGACCGTCTTAAAAGGCGCTGGATTCCCGCCTGCGCTGGAATGAGCGGAGGTAAAAACATCACGCATCAGGGCAATCATGCCTCGCTACAAGCTCACCATCGAATATGACGGCACGCCGTTCGTCGGCTGGCAGGCGCAGGACAACGGCGTCTCGGTGCAGGCTGTTGTCACCGCGGCGATTGCCGCTTTCGCCAGCGAGGAGGTCGCCGTTGGCGCCGCCGGGCGCACCGATGCCGGCGTCCACGCGCTTGGCCAGGTCGCCCATGTCGATCTGGCCAAAGACTGGGACCCGGAGACGGTGCGCGACGCCGTCAATTTTCATCTCCGCCCGCAGCCGGTGGCGGTGCTTGCAGTCGAGCGCGCAGCGGCGGATTTCGACGCCCGCTTCTCAGCCATCAAACGCCATTACCTCTACCGCATCGTCAATCGCCGCGCCGATCTGACGCTTGAGCACAATCGCGCCTGGCGCGTGCCGCGCCCGCTCGATGCCAAGGCGATGCACGACGCGGCGCAGCGGCTGACCGGCCGGCACGACTTCACCACCTTCCGCTCCACCGAATGCCAGGCCAAATCGCCGGTGAAGACGCTCGATCGTCTCGACGTCGCGTGCGACAGCGATGACATCCGCATCACCGCCGTAGCGCGCTCCTTCCTGCAGCATCAGGTGCGCTCGATGGTCGGCTCGCTCGTTCATGTCGGCGAGGGCAAATGGCGCGCCGACGATCTGGCGGCGGCGCTCGCCGCGCGCGATCGCAGCGCCTGCGGTCAGGTCGCACCGCCGCACGGGCTTTATCTGGTGTGCGTGGATTATTGAGCGACGGTCGTTTCCGAGTGAATATTTTTGATCAGGTAAAATCAGATTGCGGCCGATTAGAGCTTTTTAACGGGTCCAATCCGATTAGACGGCTGCTGTGAAACAAGCTGTCTGACAACTTAATTTCTACCTGAGGTATGCCGTAGGAATGACGTGGCCATGGAAACACCAATCGTCGCACAACTTAATTCCGGATCACCGCAACTTACGGCTGACGTATTTTTATATCCGGCAGATGAGGGACGCAATAAATTGCTCGGATGGGGTTGTCTTTGCTGCCCTTCAAAGTCATCCCCGGTTTTTGGATACGATGGTTGGCCATTGCTTGGTGATACCACGCTATCACCGGGTGAGAAGCGGAAACTTGGATTTGTGTTCTTAAATGGCGAGGAATCCGCAAACGCACTGCGTAAGGCTGGAAAATTTTATCTTTGGGAGGGCAAGTTTATTGGTGAGGCCGTTGTAATTCCATAATGTAACTTTTGTCATTCGGCTCGTTCACGCGTGGATTATTGATGCGTCGGAGCGGGCATGGCGTTTCGCGCCTTCGCCCCTTCAACGCTGGTCGCTATCCCGTTTGGCGCCCCGACAGAAACGCGTCCTCTTCGGCGGTGTTTTTGCGTCCGAGTATGGCGTTGCGATGCGGGAAGCGGCCGAAGCGAGCAATCGTCTCATAATGTTCGCGCGCGTAGCGATTGTCGCCGTATCCGATCGCAAGCAGCAACGCCTGGTCGCTCAAG
>JBQCCX010000011.1:0-3930 GCA_051961815.1 Xanthobacteraceae bacterium | reverse complement strand
GCAGTGCTGCGTAGCTATGTACGGACGGGATAACCGCTGAAGGCATCTAAGCGGGAAACCCACCTCGAAACGAGTTCTCCCTTGAGAGCCGTGGTAGACCACCACGTTGATAGGCCGGGTGTGTAAGCGCGGCAACGCGTTCAGCTTACCGGTACTAATAGCTCGATTGGCTTGAACGCTCTCATTTTCAATGCTCGTTCTTTGTTGACGGCATCCGACACAGTCGGCTGCCGGGCGACAGAGGCGCGATCAAAAATCAGCTTGCTTCAATCGGAAATCGTGACCGGAATCTCTGCTGATTGCCGGTCGCTGATTTCTGTTCTGTCTTTCGCCGGCCTGGTGGTCATAGCGAGGAGCCTCTAACCGATCCCATTCCGAACTCGGCCGTCAAAGTCCTCTGCGCCGATGGTACTAAGCCTCAAGGCTTGGAAGAGTAGGACGCTGCCAGGCCTGCCAAGGACAGAACAACGCATGATCCCGAAAAGTGGTCTTCCGGTTTTCGGATAAGATCATGCGCAAGAACATCCTCTTCATCGATGAATATAAAAAGGCCCCGCGGGATTCCCGCGGGGCTTTTTGTTTGTTTGGTTCCTGAGGCCGTCTTTCCGGGGCGCGACGAAGTCGCGAGCCCGGAATCCATAGCCCCAGCGCCGGGATTATGGATTCCGGGTCCCTCGCTTTGCTCGGTCCCGGAATGACTGAAGAAGCGAACTGCACCCTCACTCCGCGGCCCGCGCGCCGACGTGCTGGCGGAATTTCGGCATCACCTCCTGCGCCAGAAGCCGCATCGACTCGCGCTCCCAGTCGCGGTTCGGCCCGCTCCAGTCGAGACCGGTCATCAACAAAGTGCCGAACGGGCCGGCCTCGTCGCGCAGCGCCACGAGCTTGTCGAGGAAAGTCTTGGGCGAGCCGTAGAGCACCGAGCCTTCGGTGATGGCTTCGACGGTGGCCTCTTCATCGGTCATCTCGGCGCGCGGCTTCAGCGAGGCGAGCAAGCCGACGCGGGAGAGCACTTCGCGCATGTAGCTGTAGAAATACCGGTTCGAGCCTTGCTCGCCGAACATGCGGTCGCGCGCTTGCGTCTCGCTTGCCGCCACCATCACATTGCGCGCCACGCGCCAATTGTCGCCGCGCGGCTCGTTACCGGCATCGGTGCAAGCCTTGCCGTACGTCTCCCAATGCGAGGGCAGTCCTGCGCGCGGCACATTGTTGGCCGAGATGATGCCCCAGCCGCGCTGCGCCGCGACCCGCGCGGTCGGCGAATTGCGGCTCGACACCGACATCGAGATCGGCGGGCCGCCCCCTTGAAACGGCTTCGGCATAAAGCCGATGCCGAGCTCGGGAATGATCGCGTCCTTGATCTGCACGGTCCAGAATTCGCCCTTGAGATCGTAAGGCGGATCCTGCGCCCAGATGCGTTCGATCATGCCGATCGATTCCATCAGCTTGTGCTCGCGCACCTTGCGGTCGCCGTTGTCGAACAGCTCAAAATCCGAATAGAGGCCGCCAATGCCGATGCCGAGCATGAAGCGGCCGCGGCTCATATGATCGAATTGCGCCACCTCGGCCGCCACTTTGACCGGATGATGGTTCGGCAGACAGATCACCGCGGTGCCGAAAGTCAGGTTTTTGGTGCGGGGCACCAGCCCGGCCATGAACATCAGCGGGGAGGGGATCGGTTCGGTGGTCGCGGAGAAATGTTCGCCGAGCCACAATTCGTCGAAGCCGAGCCGGTCGGCGTAGAGCGCCTTCTCCTCGTCCTCGGCGAGCGTGTCGGCGAGCGCGCGGCCCGGCGGATGCACCGGCATCATGAACAGTCCGAGACGCATGTTCCTCTCGTCATTGCGAGCGAAGCGTTTCCCGGACGCGGTGCAGCGCGTTAGCGATGCACCGCTGATCCGGGATCGTTCCACACTCGGAGTTTTGGAAGGTCCCGGGTCAGCAGCGCATCATTTCATGCTGCGCTGCGCCCGGGACACGAGTGCTGGATTGCGGCTACGGTACGATCCCTCACGCACCTTGACAACGCCGCGGCGGCCGGGGTGCGAAGCACTCGCTTCAGATCACCGCGACACAGTCGATCTCCACGTCGAACGGTCCGGGCCATGAGGGGACGTGGACGAAGATCCGCGCCGGCGGGTCGATGTTGAAATATCGATCGTAGACTTCGTTGAAGGCGCGGAAATGCGCCGGGTCCGGCGTGCAATACACATTGCACTTGAGGACTTTCGCCAGCGATGAGCCGGCCGCCTCGAGGCACAGCTTGAGCTGTTCCAGCACGAGCTCGGCCTGCCGCGTGAACGGTACGCGCGCGATCTCGCCGGTTTTCTGGTCGAACGGCGGCAGGCCCGAGACGTAGACGAGCTCGCCTGCGACCACGACCGGATGGATGGGACCGCGCAGATTTGGTCCTTTGCGGTAGTGTTCCAGGTAAGTCGAGAGTGGCTCGATGCGGAGCGGCGTGCGCTTCATGATGTCCTCCTGACGGTTGTCGCAGATCTCAGCGGTAACGCCGGATCGCATCCTCTGTCGCGCGCAAACGGTTCGGCGCGCGCCGAACTGTCGCTCCTTGCCCGGCCCATGACTGCGGCGCTAAAAACGGCGACATGGTCGCCGCCGCCAATCTGGTCGAGGTCGCAGCGCTGGTGGGCGATACCGCCCGCGCCACCATGCTGGCCGCATTGATGGGCGGCCAGTCGCTCACCGGCACCGAGCTCGCTTATGTCGCCCGCGTGTCGCGGCCGACCGCGAGCGAGCATCTGGCGCGGATGGTCGACGCGCGGCTCCTTGCGGTCACGCGCAAGCGACGCTTCGCCTATTATCGGATCGCCTCGCCGCTGGTCGCGCGCATGCTCGAAGGCATCCAGGCGGTGGCCGCGATCGAGGTGCCGCCGCGCCATCAGCCGCGTTCCGCCGCCGACGAGGCGCTGCGCTTCGCCCGCACCTGCTACGACCACATCGCGGGCACGCTCGGCGTCGCCATCGCCGATGCCCTCCAGGCCGCAGGGCACGTGACCTTGAGCGACGATGGCGGCGAATTGACCGACAGCGGCGTGCGGCTGCTTTCGCGCTTCGGTATCATGCCCGCACCGCAAACGAAGAGCCGCCGCATCTTTTGCCGGCCCTGCCTCGACTGGAGCGAGCGGCGCTATCACGTCGCGGGCTTCGTTGGCGCCGAGATTTGCCGCTGCTGTTTTGAGCGCCGTTGGCTCACCCGCATGCGCGATACCCGCGCGGTGCAGCTGACGCCCGAAGGACGAAGCGGCCTAGCCGAAACTTTCGGCGTTCAATTGATTGCCGATCGGGGCGGGCGCGTTCTGCGCCGCGCCTAGCACTCCTGGCAAACCATCGGCTTCGGCCGGCGCCGGGCTCTCGGCGCCCCTTGGTCCCCTTGGCGCTCGCGCTTTTTCATGGCTACTGTGCCGCTCTCTTTGCGACAAACCGTCCGAGAAAGGGAGTTGACCCTCATGCCCACCAATCGCGTCTATCGCGTCGCCGTCATTCCGGGCGACGGCATCGGCAAAGAGGTGGTGCCGGAGGGCGTGCGGGTGCTCGAAGCCGCGGCCAAGAAGTTCGGTTTCGAATTGCGCCAGGATCACTTCGATTTTGCGTCTTGCGACTATTACGAGAAGCACGGCCGCATGATGCCAGAGGACTGGAAGGACAAGATCGGCCGGCACGACGCGATCTTCTTCGGCGCGGTCGGCTGGCCGGCCAAAGTGCCCGATCATGTCTCGCTGTGGGGTTCGCTGATCCTGTTCCGCCGCGAATTCGATCAATACGTCAATCTGCGCCCGGTGCGGCTGATGCCGGGCGTGCCGTCGCCGCTGGCCAATCGCAAGCCCGGCGACATCGATTTCTGGGTGGTGCGCGAGAACACCGAAGGTGAATATTCGGCGATCGGCGGACGGATGTTCGCCGGCACCGAGC
>JBQCCX010000010.1:0-3262 GCA_051961815.1 Xanthobacteraceae bacterium | reverse complement strand
TGCCTGTTGGCGAAGCGGGCCTTGTCGATCAAGCGAGGCGGCGAGGACGCCGCGGCGGCGCTCACGACCACGCGCTTTTTCGCCGAGCACGTCGCGGTCAGCGCCGGCAGCCTCGAGCGGAGCGTGGTCGAAGGTGCGCAGAGCGTGACCGATACCGACGCGGCCCTCGCGGCCTCATAATATAAACGACGACGATGCCCGCCCGTGGGTTCCACTGCGAGGTTTCCCGTCCTAAATAATCCAGATGTCCACTCTCTTGATCACCCATCCCGCCTGTCTCGAACATCTGATGCCGCTTGGCCATCCGGAGCGGCCCGATCGGCTGCGCGCCATCGAACGGGCGCTCGAGGCCGAGAAATTCCAGACCTTGGCGCGTAGCCAGGCGCCGCTCGCGCCCCTGGAAACGATCGCGTTGTGTCATCCGATGGACTACATCGTCGAAGTTCGCGAAGCGGCGCCGCGCGAGGGGCTGATCCATCTCGATGCCGACACGGCGATGTCGCCCGGCACCTTTGAGGCCGCCTTGCGAGCGGCCGGCGGCGCCACCTACGCCGTCGACGAGGTACTGACCAAAAAAGCCGCCAACGCCTTCGTCGCGACGCGGCCACCCGGTCATCACGCCGAAACGGCGCGTCCGATGGGTTTTTGTCTGTTCGACAATGCAGCGATTGCCGCGCGCTATGCGCAGCAGCGCCATGGCATCGCCAGCGCCGCCATCGTGGATTTCGACGTCCATCACGGCAATGGTTCGCAGGAGATTTTCTGGTCGGACAAAACCGTGATGTATTGCTCGACCCATCAGATGCCGCTGTTTCCCGGCAGCGGGGCGGTCGGCGAAAGCGGCGAACACAATACGATCGTGAATGCCCCGTTGCGGCCGGGGGACGGCGGCGCGGCATTCCGGGCCGCCTTCGAGACCAGAATTCTGCCGCGGCTTGCCGAATTTAAGCCTGAACTCGTGATCATATCGGCCGGCTTTGACGCGCATATGCGCGACCCGCTCGCCAACATCAATCTGGCTGAGGCCGACTTCGTCTGGGCGACGCAAAAACTTATGGATGTGGCCGACAGTTTTGCCGGCGGGCGCGTGGTTTCCTTGCTCGAAGGCGGCTATGACTTGCAAGCGCTGGGCAATTCGGTTGCCGCCCATGTCGCCACGCTGATGCACGCGTAACGGAATAATGACCGCGAGCCGATTGCGCTCCGCGCAATCCGCTCTACGATTGCTAAACGCAGGTCTCGAGAAAGACAACGGCGCAGAACACAATGGCGCAGAAAGACAACAGCGACGTCGGCCAAATGCCGTTCGAGCGCGCGATCGAGGAGCTTGAATCGATCGTGAAGCGGCTCGAAGAGGGCAAGGTGCCGCTCGAGGAATCGGTTGCCATTTATGAACGCGGCGAGGTGCTCAAGCGCCGCTGCGAGGATCTGCTGCGCCAAGCGGAAGCGCGGGTCGACAAGATCACGCTCGACGCCTCCGGCAAGCCGACCGGCAGCGAACCGCTGGACGTCGAATAGGCGAATGGCCCTTTAAATAGCGCTTGACTTATGAGAACAAATAGGGAACAATTGTCGGTTCGATCAGGGTGACAGCGATGGATCCGGACAAACGCACTGCCTGGCTGCGCCAGCTCGACAAGGAATGTCCCTACCAAGTTGTGCTGCCGCGCCAGCAACTGGCCGATGACAGCGAGATTTTGAATTTCCTCGTCCGCTATGCCGGCAAATTCGACATGTATGTCGAGGACGATTACGCGGCTTTCGTGCGCTACTGTTTCGAGGATCCACTCGACGCGGAAATTTTTCGCGCTCGCTTCGAGCCCAAGGCCGAGCGCTTGAGACTGGCTGGCTAGCTGGCCGAGAGAGAATTGCAGCGCCTTTTCACGGGCAACCCGATTCATAGCTGCCGCCCGATAATGCACGGCTCGAAGCGAGCCGTGAGCAAGCCATGAGCAGAGCCTTGCTATCGCATTCGCTTTGGATGCCCGGAACTCGGATGCCGCAGTGCACACGTCGGGAAATCAACGCTTGCCAGTGGCAAACATTTCAGTGACAGGATTATGAAATCCGGCCAGACTAGGTTCTATAAAGTTCGACAAAGAACACAGAATGGGAGCCGCGGGTAACGGTCCCCCGGGAGGACAATGATGATGACGACAGCATCGAGTGCAGTGCGGACCGAAAGCGTCGCCGCGACGCGCTGGGTCCTGCTCGCGATTTGCGTCATTTGCATGATAATGATCGCCAACCTGCAATATGGTTGGACGCTGTTCGTCAATCCCATCAATAAAGCGCACGGCTGGTCGATCGCCTCGATCCAGGTCGCCTTTTCGATCTTCATCGCGCTGGAAACATGGCTGACGCCCGTCGCGGGCTGGCTCGCTGACGTCCTCGGTCCGAACCGCGGACCAAAAGCTGTGGTGGCTTTTGGCGGCATCACGGTCGCGATCGGCTGGGTCATCAACGCCTATGCGCAATCTTTGGAGATGCTCTATCTCGGCGCAGTGGTGTCCGGCACGGGCGGCGGCGCGGTCTATGCAACCTGCGTCGGTAACGCGGTGAAATGGTTTCCCGATCGCCGCGGTCTCGCGGTCGGTCTGACCGCAGCGGGTTATGGCGCCGGCACTGCCTTGACCGTGATTCCCATCCGCTACGTGATCGACAATTTCGGCTATAACACCGCATTCCTTTGGTTCGGAATTGTGCAAGGCGCAGTCGTCTTCGTGCTGGCGTTGTTCTTGCGCGGACCGGAGCCATCCGAAATCGCTGCCGCACCGCCGCCAAAGGTGGCGCAGACCACGCGAAGCTTCTCGCCCAAAGAAGTGCTGGTGTCGCCGGTGTTCTGGCTGCTCTATGTGATGTTTGTGATGGTGTCTGCGTCCGGCCTGATGGCCACCGCGCAGATCGCGCCAATCGCGTCTGACTTCAAGGTCGGCGATCAGATCGTGTTCTGGGGCGCCACCACGCTGACCGCGGCCCTGATCATCGATAATCTCGCCAATGGCGGCGCGCGGCCGTTGTTTGGATGGATATCCGACAATATCGGTCGCGAAAATACCATGGCGATCGCCTTCGGCCTCGGCGGCATTGCCTATTGGCTCTTGGGAACGCTGGGCACGCAGCCGTGGGCGTTCGTGCTGTTCGCGGCGCTGATCTTCCTCACCTGGGGAGAAATCTTCAGTCTGTTTCCCTCAACCTGCACCGATACGTTCGGCTCGAAATTCGCGACTGTGAACCTGAGCCTGCTCTATACGGCGAAAGG
>JBQCCX010000009.1:0-17927 GCA_051961815.1 Xanthobacteraceae bacterium | reverse complement strand
TCCGCCGGCGCCGGTTCAGCAACTCATCTCGGCTGCGTGCTCCTCAATTACCTGATCGGCGTCAACGTTACGCACGTGCCCTACCGGGGAACGGGTCCGGCGATGCAGGATCTGGAAGGAGGCCGCATCGATTATCTTTGTGAAATCATCACAACGGCAAAGCCGCAGATCGACGGTAATACGGTCAAGGCAATAGCAATTCTGGACAGCAAGCGATCGCCGGCGTTGCCTAATCTGGCGACGGCGGCTGAGCAGGGCACCCAAAACCTGATCGCCTATACCTGGAACGCGATTTTCTTGCCGAAAGCGACGCCACAACCAATCGTCAAGAAACTGCACGACGCGGCACTTGCCGCCATGCACACACCCGAAGTGCGCGATCGACTTGCAAATCTGGGGGCCCAGATCGTACCTGACAACGAGACGACGCCGGAATATCTCGGAACGTTTGTTAAAAGCGAGATCGAGAAATGGGCGACACCGATCAAAGCGTCCGGCGTCAGCGTCGATTGAACTAGGCTCTGCGCCTATAATTCGACGGTCTTCACGCGGCGGCGCCCGCGGCGCGAACAGCAAACTCGCACCGTTGGCACGCGCCATAGGGACGGCAACACTCGTCCGGGCAATCACAAATTCGCGCCTCGGCCAAGTTAAATTCGTGTACCCGGTGACAGACTTCGCACGCCATTTGCACCATCCACTTCGGCGGCACGTAACGGATATCGTCTCGACTCACCTGAAAACCGCTCCTAACGAATCGACCTGTTCTGGGGCACGATAGAATGAGTTGGCCCAGCACAGGCAAAGCCTCTGAATCGCGCATAAGCTGGACTCCATCCGCGTGGTCGAGAAAATTTTCAGGTCGCCGGCAGGCTGGCGCTGCACACCTCACCGCACTAAAGCGTATCCTTACGAAAGCGAGCGCAATGACTCCCTTTGTTAAGAAAAAGTGAACAATCCGCGTGGCGGGTTGCCGCTGCGACAATCTGGCCTCACGCGTATTGCGGGCAACTTAAAGCGCACGCGCAAATGCGATTTTATTTTTAACTAAAAAACCACTTCGCGGGCTTTGCGGCCTTAGCCGACCGCGATTTTTTCAGCCGACGGACCGCTTAACTGAATGCTTCAGAAAAACAGTGAAAATCAGTCTCCTGTATAGCTTCGAGCCGGACCGATGCTCCACGACTTGCGATGCGCGGCACCCTGGGTTGCGGTGTTCGTGCTGTTATTGATCGTTTTAATCAGCGCCACGCGAGCAGCACGACATTGCCTCCTTAATCGCGGGCGCATCCAGATAGGCGTAGTCCTTCGCGTATCGGCCCCGTTTTTGGGCCTGTCTTGCGAACGGACGGGCATTGTTTCACTGAGGCCGAGCGTTTTTTGAAATCAATTTTGCCGAACGGCGTCGTCGTCCCCCTTATTGACGAAGCGCAGACGGCAGACCCCGAAAACTTTAGCGATTGCGTTAGAGCGCGCGCAACGTCGTCATTGAATAATCCCAGAGCGATAGAATCATTGCCTGGTACCGGGGGCATCAATGGAATTGTGGAAGCGAGTTGCGCCGATCGTAGTGCCATTCCTGATCATCCTTGCGGTTACGGATGTGTGTTATTTCTTCAAGGATCTCGGGCATGCTCGTCATCTCGTATTTTTTTACCTTTTGCCGACGGCGTTCGTGGCGATGCTCTACGGCAGCGTGCTGTCGATGATCTTTGCGATCGACGCAACGTTTGTCGCAGGCCTTTTTCTCTACAACCCGACCTTCAGCTCTTATTTGTTCGACCCCCGCCAGGCGGGTGAGCTGTTTCTGTTTGCGCTTACTGCGTTGATCGGAGCTAAGTGCTCGGCAGAGTTGGCGATACAGCCTGAAAAACACTTTTGACGGGCGAACCTGTCTATTGCGGTCCACCGGGAGGACAGTCGACCGGCACTAGGATCTCCGCCACAGCAAAACACGGGGTCGTTTTGCGGCTTGAGCGATTGGCATCAGGGATGGAATTGCTGGAGGCTTCGTGACCCGGGCTTGCCGAGGCCGGTCGCATGACCTTGGCCTGTTTGTCTGCTGGTTCGGGCTTTGCGATTGCTGCCGAATCTTTTGGGTTCGGTCTCGACGAGCCTAAGCCTGCCCCCGGTGCTGCCCTTGCTCGTCCGGCCGAGTTGTTTTTGGCACGACGTGCGCAGGCATTGAGCTCCGCACACACCCGCTTCGTCTCAGCCGAATAATCGCGTCCTCCTGAGGTCCCCCATGACAGTGAACCATCACGCGCCATTAATGCGCCACACGTTTTGTAATCACATTCCTCTGCGGCCGCATATTTAAGACCGATCGCCAATGAAGCGACCGCGAAGCTCAAGATTGCGAGGCGGCGGGACTGAGAGCCCATTCGTTTGCCTCCGCACCGCGTCCGCGAACCACGATTCGTTAACGCGATCAATATTTCGGATCGCGATCCAGAAGCTCGATCGAGACGCCTTCCGGACCGCGCAGGAAGCAGATGCGCACGCCGGGCCGGACCGTGGTCGGCTCGCGGGTGAATTCGACCCCTTTCTTTTTCAGCTCGGCGGCGATGGCATCGATGCCGCTCACCGTAAGACCGAAATGATCGAGGCCGCGATACGGCGTGACTGGCGCCACATTGACGCCGTCGCTGGGTGCGACCGGAGCGATAAAGATATTGGCGCCGCCGAGCTTGAGATCGATGCGCGGTTTGCCCTGCTGCATGCTGCGAATGATTTCGGCGCCGAGCATCGACTCGAACCACCGCGCCATGCCTTCGGGATCGGTGGTGCGTAGATGAACGTGATCCCAGCCGTATTTGCCTGCCTGCTGTGCCAAGGCGCTTCTCCCCTGATGAGATGCCGCATGAACAATTGTGTTATCGGCTTTCCAAGCGGACGATCAGCATAGATTGCCGGGTCGAGCCCGGCAATGACGGTCTTCTTTAATGCCGCGCCGGCTTGGTATCGGCCGTTGCCGGCGCGGGTGTGACAGCGCCGGGAGCCGCAAGCCAGCCGCCTTGGGTCACGACGGCGCGCAGCATTTGCAGAATGCGCTGCAGTTCCTCACGCTTGACCGCGCCGGCGGCGCCATTTCCACTCTGACCGCGCAACTCGAGACGGAACCCGTCCTGTTCGCGCGCAATCGTCAAGCGTTCGGCAAGCTCGGCACCGGCGGTGGTTGATTGGAGAATCTCTGGCGCGGTTTGCGACATTGCCGGCGCGGTCTTGGCAATCGCGGCCTCGCGCTCGAACGCGATCGCTTCGCCGCGCAATTGTGCTGGGGCGCGTTGCGCCAGATTTGAGGTGTTGGCGACGTAATCGGTCGTTCGCTCAAGCACCGCCAGAGCGAGCCGCCGAGTCAGCCAGCACGACCAGGCGTCGGCATGTCCGGCATTGATCGCGACCGCGACGCGATCCTCCTGCGGCACGTAGAGAAATGTAACGGTCTTCAGGGCGCGCAGCATGAGGTTCAAACCTCTCGCGGACACTTTCCAAGGCCGCTTAAGCAGATCAGATCGGATCCTTGATCAGTTCAGGAAATGGCACGATGGTCGATTTGACCGTCTTCATCGCGATGGCATCGGCGACCGCGCGCGCGATGCCGTCCTCGGAGAAAGGATACAGCGTCTGCATATCGAACCAAGGATATTTGGCCTTGGCGCGATAGAGCATATCGACCCCGAGCGGCAGATCGTTGCCGGTGAAACCCCATGACCCGAGCACATTGATGTCTTTGGCGCAGAAGCGGTGCCAGGATGTGGTGATCGCGCCGGCATCGGTGAACTGTCCCATTTCGACATACGTGCCGCCGTCGCGTAAAAATTCGATACCCTCCGGTCCGGCGCTCGGATGCCCGGAGCAATCCATGACGAGATCGGCGCCGAATCCGCCGCCCAGTTCGTGCACGCGCGCGATGCGCGCGTCGGGGGTCTGGTAGCGTTCGATATCGACGGTGGCTTGCGCGCCGAACTTGCGCGCGAGTTCGAGCCGCGGTCTTTCTGGAGCGCCGACGCAGATCACTCGTGCGGCCCCCATTTCCTGCGCCGCGGCCACCGCGAGGATGCCGATCGGCCCGGAGCCCTGGACAACGACGGTATCGCCCCATTTGAAGCCGCCGACGCGCACGGCCCGATTGAATGCGCGAATACAGGACGTCAGTGGCTCGGCTAGCGCGCCGAGCCGTAGCGGCATGTCGTCGGGAAGTTTGTAGATTTTGGTGCCGGGCAAAGCCTCGAGATCGACATAGACGTATTCCGCCCAACCACCCCACAGATGCGGCGGCTTGTCGAAGCCGAGATAGCGTCCGTAGTAAACCGGCGTGAGGCATTTGTTCGCGCTCTCCGGATAATGAATGCAGTAATAGCAACGGCCGCACGGCATCAGCGGCGGAATCATCACCCGCGATCCGACCTCCAGCGGCTTGCTCATGAAGTCTTCTTTGAACTCGCTGCCAGCTTCGACGATGATGCCGCCGAGCTCATGGCCGAGCGTGAACGGCCAGGGCAGCTGTCTGGGCCAATGGCCTTTGAGGATGTGAAGGTCGGTGCCGCACACGCCGCAGGCGCCGATCTGGATCAGCGCCGCTTTCCTGGGAATTTTCGGCCAGGCGACGCTGTGAATCACCGGCTTGGCGCCGGGACCGGCGAAGGTCGAGACGCGGATGTGTTGCATGCGATTATCCTCTTCGCCGTTCCGGACGAAGCTTAGCCCAACCGGCGCTGCGGAGAAACTTACCGCCTCAACACGCTGAATGCGAAGTTGCGCCCCTGATTGCGGCGCGCCATCAGGCGGATCCACAACATGGCGAAGGGATCGAGCAGGCGTACGATCTTGAGTTCACCGCCTCGAAGCGAGCGACGCGACGAGCGCGAGCTGGCCAGTCGCATTTACTGCACGTGCGAAGCCGCAGCCGTATCCGCCGACAGCCAAGCCGATCGCAGCATGGCGCGGGCGCGCGCCAAGCGCGACATCACGGTCCCCACCGGCACGCTCTCGACCGCGGCGATTTCCTTGTACGACAGCTCATTCATCTCGCGCAGCACGATGACCTCGCGAAACGGCGATGGCAGAGCGGCGACGAACTGGCGCATGGCTGTGGCCTCGTGCGCTCGAACGAGCGCGCTTTCCGGCGAGGCCTGCGGCTCCTGCCAGACCGCCATGTGCTCACCGATGGCCGCATCATCCGTATCTTCGGTCAGCGGCTCCTGTTTGCCGCGCCGCGCGAATTCCGAGTGGCAGACGTTTCTCAGAATCGTCAATAGCCACGGTTTCATCGCCGGACCGCGATAGCTGTCAAAATAGCGCAAGCCGCGAAGGTAGCATTCCTGGACCGCGTCATCGGCGTCATCGGCGTTGCGCATCAGGTAACGCGCGAGCGTGTAGACGTCATTGAGGAATGGCAAGGCGGCGGCGTGGAAACGCCGCGCGCGATCGTCTCGGTCAGCGGGCGCGGTCGGCGTCGCGCCGTGATTGACATGCGCAGCGCCTTTGGTCCGGACGCGTGGGCTTCCGATTGCCATTCGCGTGCTCCCCCGTTCGGCACGCCATCGAATCCAACGGGGCCGCTCCAACCGGTTTGCTGAGCCCCGCGGTTCGATCCAGAAGAGCCTACTTGCCGTCAGCGAAAACGTTCCAGAAGCATTTATTGAAAAATATTCACATCAGACGATATAAGGTCAAACCCATGAGATCAGTGTGTTTTTTATGCTGGCAGCGTGTGCAACGGCGCTTCGGTCATTTTTTGTAGCGCCTGCACCGTCAAGCCCTCAACCATATCGCGCACCACAAAACCATCGGCAGTCACGTCGAGGACGGCCAGATTCGTGTAAACGCGTTTGACGACGCCAACCGCAGTCAACGGGTACGTGCAGCGGCGGACCAGTCGGCTCATCCCGGATTTGGTCTGGTGCTCCATCAGCACCCAGACCTGCCGCGCGCCGACGGCGAGATCCATGGCGCCGCCGACCGCAGGCGCGCTGTCGTTGTCGGAGGCTGACCAATTGGCGAGGTCGCCATTTTCGGCGACTTGAAAAGCGCCGAGCACGCAAAGATCGAGATGGCCGCCGCGGATCAGTCCGAAGCTGTCGGCATGATGCATATAGGCGCCGCCGGCGCGGAGCGTGACATATTGTTTACCGGCATTGATGAGCCAGCGATTGATCGCCTCGGGCGCTGGCGCGGGACCCATTCCCAGCACGCCGTTTTCAGAATGGAAGATCACTTCGCGATCGGCCGGGACGTGATCGGCCACCTGCAGCGGCGCGCCAATGCCGAGATTGGCATACCAGCCTTCCGGAATGTCGCGCGCCAGCCGCGCCGCCATTTCGGTGCGCGTCAGCGGCTTGTATTTTGCGAGAACATCCACTGCGACCTCGTCCGCCGCCGTTTCGTTAAGTTACCGTCGGTTCGCCATAGGGCACATGCAGCACGCGATTGACGTAAATCCCAGGGGTCGCGATCTTTTCCGGATCGAGCGCTCCGAGATCCACAATGTGCTGCGCTTGCGCGATCGTCAACGTCGCCGCCATCGCCATGACCGGATTGAAATTGCGCGCCGACGACCGGAAGGTCAGGTTGCCCCAGCGGTCCGCCTTCCAGGCCTCGATCAGCGCGACGTCGCCATGGAGCGCGTGTTCGAGCAGATAGCGACGGCCGCCAATCTCGCGCTGCTCCTTGCCGGCGGCAAGCTTGGTGCCAATTGCGGTCGCGGTGAAGAACGCAGGAATGCCGGCGCCGGCGGCGCGCATCCGCTCGGCGAGCGTGCCTTGCGGCACGATTTCGAGTTCGATCTTGCCGGCGCGATAAAGCTCCTCGAACACGGTCGGATCGACGCTGCGCGGATACGAACAGATGATCTTGCGCACGCGCCCGAGCTCGAGAAGCCGGGCCAGGCCGACGCGGCCGACGCCGGCATTGTTGGAAACCACGATCAGATCGGTCACGCCATGCTCGATGAGGCCGTCGATCAACGCATTGGGCTGCCCGATGCTGCCGAAGCCGCCGAGCAACACGACCGCACCGTCGCGGATACCGGCCATGGCGTCGGCCATGGATTGCACGACTTTGTTGATCATTGGACGGGCCGACAGATCCGCTCGTCCCCGCGAAGGCAGGGACCCAGAATACATACATCTAACATGATCAAACCCCTGGATTCCCGCTTGCGCGGGAATGAGCGCAATGAATCCTATCCCACCACCCGCGCCCGCCGGTCGTCGCCGAACCCAGTCATCACTTCGCGGGCGAAACGGCGCAAGCTGTCGGCGGCCGGACCGCCGCCATTGAGCAAAACATAACCGACGCCCAGCGCCTGCAGGCTTTCCAATTTCCGCGCGATTTCGTCCGGCGTGCCGTAGAGCGCGCTCTCCTCGCTCGCTTCGCGCGTATCGGAGAACGCCATGATGCTGGCCTTGCTCTTGGTTCCGTCGGGTGCGTTCGAGGCGGCGGCGAGCCGGCGCTGCGCTTCGAGCCGGCGCTCCAGCGCGACCTCCTTGTCGGCCGCATCCTTGGCGACATAAAAGGCGCGCGCCACTGCGACATCCATCGGATCGAAAGCGCGGCCGCGCGCTACGACTGCCGCTTTGAAGGTGGCGATACGCTCGGCCACGGCTTCAAACGACGCGAATTGATCGAGCAACAGATTGAAGCCGCGGGCGGCGACCTGGCCGATTGAATCCGGATTGCCCGCCGCCATCCACATCGGCGGATGCGGCTTTTGCGCGGTGGGCGGCTCGACGATGATATCGTCGAAGCGCCAGTATCGTCCCGAATGCGAAAAGCGCTGCTTCGACGTCCAGGATTTCAGGATGACGTCGAGCGCTTCGTTGAACCGGGCGTCGGCTTCTTCCATCGGAATGCAGAAGCCGGCGAACTCGCCATGCCGATAGCCTTTGCCGACGCCGAAATCGAGCCGCCCGCCGGAGAGAAGATCGATGGTCGCCGCCTGTTCGGCGAGCAGCACCGGATTGTGCCACGGCAGCACCAGTACCGCCGTGCCCAACCGCAGCGTTCGGGTTTTCGCCGCCACCCAGGTCAATAACGCCAGACTGGCCGAGACCTGGCCGAAACCGGTGAAATGATGTTCGACCAGAAAGGTCGAATGATAACCCAGCGCTTCGGCCTCGACATTGTATTCGACGAATTGACGATAGCCCTGGCCAGAATCGACGTCCGGACCGCCGTGCCGAGCCGTCGCGCTGCCGAACAAACCAAAGCGCATCGCAGAGCTTTCCTGTTTACCGAAGCGAATGTAGCCCATGCCGCTCGGCCAGAGCTATAGCAGGACAAACTCCCTCTCCCCGTTGGGGAGAGGGTCGGGGTGAGGGGGTAATGGAGATTGAAATCAAATTTCCGATCCCCCTCACCCGCTCGCTTCGCTCGCAACCTCTCCCCATCGGGGGGAGGTGAATCAAAACCGAAGATGCGGCTATAGTGCCGGCCGGGAGGAAATCGCATGACCCGGATTTTCAAGGCGGCGCGAGCCGCCGGCGCGGCCGTTCTGGCTTTGTGTTGCGCGCAGGTTTTGCCGGCGGCCGCACAGGATTATCCGTCCAGGCCGGTCACCCTGATCGTGCCTTATCCGGCCGGCGGCGGCGTCGACGTGATGGGGCGGCTTGTCGGAGCGAAGCTTTCCATTGCGCTCGGTCAGCAAGTGGTGATCGAGAATCGGGGCGGCGCCGGCGGCATGATCGGCACGCGCGATGCTGCTCGCGCGACGCCGGATGGCTACACCATCGTCATGCTGCTGACCGGCATCAGCCTCGGCGCCAATACCGGCTACGACGTCAACAAGGATTTCGCGCCGATCGGCCTGGTCGCCTCGACCCCGATCATCGTCGACGCCCATCCCTCGTTGCCGGCAAAATCGCTGGCCGATGTCATCGCCTTGGCGAAGAAAGATCCGGGCAAATTATCGGCCGGTATGCCGCCGGCGCCGACCATCAATTACTTCGCCGCGCAGCTGTTCAATTTGCTGGCTGGCACCGACATCACTGTCGTGACCTATAAGGGCACCGGCCCCTTGACCAACGATCTCCTCGGCAATCACGTGCCGCTTGGCTTCAACACCATTCCGGCTTCGATCAGCAATATCGCCGCCGGCCAATTGCGTGGCCTCGCGGTTGCCGCCGGCAAGCGCTCGGCGGCAGTGCCGGACATACCGACCGCTGCGGAATCCGGCCTGCCCGGTTTCGAGGCGGTGCAATATTACGGTCTCGCCGCGCCGGCCGGCACGCCGCGGCCGATTGTCGAGCGGCTGAACAAGGAGCTGCGGGCGATCCTCACCAGCGATGAGATGAAAAAGCGTTTGATCGACGACGGCACCGATCCCAGCCCGAGCACGTCTGAGGAATACGCCGCCAATATCGCGCGCGAGGAAGCGAAGTGGGCAGCTCTGGTGCAGAAGCTCGGACTGAAGATTGAGTGAGGCATCGGACTTGATTCGTGATCGTCATTGCGAGCGAAGCGAAGCAATCCAGAAAAAACGACGCACTAGGGACTGGATTGCTTCGTCGCTATCGCTCCTCGCAATGACGAGTTATCTGTTTCATTTTGGCGGGGGAAAATTGACATGGATGTCGGATTGAAAGGCAAAATCGCGCTGGTGACCGGATCGAGCCGCGGCATCGGCCGCGGCATCGCCCTGGCGCTGGCCGGTGAAGGCTGCGACGTGATGCTGACCGGCCGCGATCGGGCCGCGCTCGATGACAGCGCCGCCGCGATCCGCGAGCTCGGCAGCCGCGCCGCAAGCGCGGAGATCGATTTGCGCGAGAAAGAGGCGGCGGCCAAACTGATCGGACAAGTCCAAGGCGAATTCGGCGGTCTCGACATCCTCGTCAACAATGCCGGCGCGACCAAGCGCGGCGACTTTCTAAAGCTTGCCGATGCCGACTGGGAGGACGGCTACGCGCTGAAATTCTTCGCCCATGTCCGGCTCGCCCGCGCCGCCTGGCCGCTCCTCAAGGAGCGGCGCGGCGCGCTCATTTCAATCGGTGGCACCGGCGGACGCAAGCCCACCGCCGAGTTCACCATCGGCAGCTCGGTCAATGCCGCGGTGGCCGCGTTCACCAAATGCCTCGCCGACCGCGGCAAGACCGACGGCGTGCGCGTCAACTGCATCCATCCCAGCATTGTCGAGACCGATCGAACGCGGCGGCGGATCAAGGCCGAAATCGAACGCACCGGCGCACCGGAGCAAAAGATCCGCGAGCAGCTGTTGCGCGAATTCAACAACCCCATTCGCATCGGCTCGGTCGAAGACGTCGGCAGTCTCGTGGTGTTCGCGGCGTCTGCGCGCGCCAGCTGGCTGCACGGCGCCACCATCGATCTCGACGGCGGCGAGATTCCGGTGTTGTGAGCCCGGCTTGGCCGCGCTAGCGCTTGTCCGACGACTGCTCGGCAGGAGCGGGATTGCCGGCCGGTGGAGTAGTATTTGGCGACGGATTTGAGCTGGAAGACTGATTAAACGCCACCGGCAGCCGTATCAAATCGTTGTCGAGGTGGTTCATCAGCCAGACGCCGCCAAGCGCAATCAATCCCGCAAAGACGATGCTCGGCAAAGTCCGCACCAGAACGCTCAGGAGATGCGCGAAAGCGATCAGGATCCGCTCGCCGGCGGCAAAGAGTTCGATCGCCGCTCGGTACAAGGCCCAGATCACGGCGACGAGCACCAGCGCCAGCAAGATGTCCTTCCACAGCGGCCATTGCTGCCATGGCACTGCCAACAATGCGCTGATCTGGCCGACCGACCAGGTCCAGATCATCTGCACAAAATGAAAGATCGCAGCGATGCCTTGTTGCAGGAATTGCAAAAGCTGATTGAATGCGTGCTGCATTGCGGCCACTCCAGACGGATTCGTTTCATCCGCTCCACGCGGCACTCAATTGAACGCGGAAAAATTACCTGAGAAACAACGCAACCAAGAAAACGCGGGCCGCAGCATCTGGTTCCGGCATAAAACTACAGCTCGCTTTCGAGTAATGTCCTTGCCATGAACATCCTGCTTACCCCCGCGCGCATTGGAGCGGTTGAAATCAAAAATCGCATCGTTATGCCGCCGATGACGACGCGCACCGCCGACGACGAAGGCTTTGTCACCGAAGATTGCATCGCCTACTACCTCGCGCGCGTGCACGGCGGCACCGGATTGATCACGGTGGAGATGGCGTCGCCGGAAAAGGCTGGACGCCATCGCCGCCGCGAAATCGGGATTTATGACGACCGTTTCATTCCCGGTTTGCGCCGCCTGACCGATGCGATCCATCGCGGGGGCGCCATGGCATCGATCCAGCTCGGCCATGCCGGCGGCCATACCCGCTTCGACATCTGCGGCGAGACGCCGATTGCGCCGTCGGCCATTCCGCACCCGGTTTACGAATCCACCTTTGCGACCATCGTCCCGCAGGAGATGAGCCAGGCGCGCATCGACGAAACCATTGCCGCCCATGTCGCGGCCGCCCAGCGCGCCCGCACCGCTGGCTTCGACTGCGTCGAAATTCATGCGGCGCACGGTTATCTGATCTCGCAATTCCACGCCCCATTCGAGAACCGCCGCACCGACAACTACGGCGGCAACCTGGAGAACCGCGCGCGATTCGGTCTCCAAGTGCTGCGCGCGGTGAAAAGCGCGGTGCCGGAAATGCCGGTCGTCTACCGCCTGTCAGTCGAGGATTTCTTTCCCGGCGGCTTGCGCTTTGCCGAAGGCCGACAGATCGCGATTTGGGCTGCCGCGGCTGGCGCCGACGCGCTGCACGTCACCGCCGGGCATTATCGCTCGCGCCCCTCCGCCCAGGTTGTGCTGCCGCCGATGAATTTTCCCGACGCGACCTTTCTCGATTACGCGGCCGACGTGAAAAAACGCGTCGGCGTCCCGGTGATCGCGGTCGGGCGCCTCGGCGATCCGGCGATTGCCGAGCGCGCGGTGAGCCAAAGCAAGGCCGACTTCATCGCGCTCGGCCGCACGCTGATCGCCGAGCCGCATTGGGTGGAGAAGGTGCGCCGCGGCGAGCCGATCCGGCGCTGCCTCGCCTGCAACACCTGCATCAACGAGATGCGCGGTGGCGCCGGCATTGGCTGCGTGGTCAACGCCGCCGCCGGCCGCGAGACCATTTTTGCCGCGGCGCAAATTCCGCAAGAGCAGCGCATCGCGGTCATCGGCGCCGGTCCGGCCGGACTGACATATGCGTCGCTTGTCGCGCAAAGCAACAACGTCACCGTGTTCGAGAAAGACGCCGAGCCCGGCGGCGCATTCAGATCCGCCTCCAAGGCGCCATTGTTTCAGGAGGTCGAGACCGAGCCGCGCAGTTTTGCCCGCTATATCGCCGATCTCACCGCAGCCTGCCGCGCCAAGGGTGTGCAATTTCATTTCGCGACCGACGCCGCCGCGGCCGGGGTTTTGTTGGCCGGATTCGATTGCATCGTCATCGCCACCGGCGCCGGCTATCGTTTCGGGCTGCGAACGATGACCAATTGGCTCCTCGACAGCGGTCTCGCGCGGGCGCCCGGCATCGCGCGGCTATTGAAATCGCGGTCCGTCCGCAACTGGTTCTACTATCGGGCGCGCCGCGGCACCGCGCCGCGGTTCCGCCACTTGGCGCTGCCCGGTCAGCGCGTCATCGTGATCGGCGACGCCGCGCACGCCGGCAAAAGCAAAGAGGCGATCGCCAGCGCCTTCGCGGCGGCGTTGCTCGGCGGTGGCGGCAAGGATAGTCTGAAAGACAAGCTCTAATCGCGAGCGCAATCGCGAATAATCAACGAGGAGGAACCGATGGCCAGGCCAATGCATCGCGTCAAAGTCGCGCCCAAGGGCATGGGGCTTAATGATTTCGTCGCCATGCAGGAAGGCTATTTCGCCGCCGAAGGCCTCGATGTCGAGTTCGACTGGAAGACGTTCCGCGGCACGCAATCGAGCTGGAAAGGTCTCGACTATCTGCAGCGCCCGCAGGACCGCCCGTATACCGAAGACAAATCCGAAGTGATTCAAGGCGCCTGCGTGTGGGGCAGCATCTGCAATGCCAGCGCCGGCATGGGACGCTTCGTCGCCGACGCCTATGGCGTGTCGCCGTGGGCGATTTTCGTGCGGCCGGATTCATCCATTCGCACGCCGCAAGATCTGAAAGACGTTCCGGTCTCGGTCGGCATGCGCGCCGGCAGCCATTTCAACGTGCCGTATCGGCTGGAAAAATACCTGCCGCTTGCGAACATCAAGACCGTCAATACCGGCGGCTTCGGCGCTCGGCTGCGCGCGCTGCTCGACGGCGAGGTCGAGGCCGCGAGCCTGTTGCCGCCGCAGATCGCGATGGCCGAGCAGCTCGGCTTGCGCAAGATCATCGAAGACACCTTCCATACGCTGTGGTGGGTGCCGCAGGATTCGCCGCCCGAGGTTGTGACCGGCTATCTGCGCGCGCTCGATCGCGCCGAATCGGCGCTCGAGGCCGATCTCGAAAAATACCTGCCGCTGTGGAAGCTCGCGGTGCCGGCGGAATTCGAAAATGTCCACGCCTGGGATTTGCGCAAATTCGGCCGCGGCGAGCGTTTCGTCTACGAAACTATACCGCGCTCCGAGTTCGACGAGGTGCTCGACCAGGTCAAGCGCTGGGGGCTCGATCAGTATCTCAAGGACAGGAGCTTCGATCACCTGGCCGCGGATCTGAGCGCCGGCGCGGCGGGTTGATCGTCAGCATCATCCGCTCATTCCACGCAAGCGGGAATCCAGCTCTTCTAAAGAACATCTGGGGGCCGCATTACGCCATGCCAACCTACCCCCTCCCCGTCAGCTCCCGCGCTTTGTCGAGATGGCCGTAGCTGCGCACCGGCGCGCACATCAGAAACCGATAGCCTTCCTTGACGATCCGTTCGGCATTGTGGCTTTCGACATGCGGATGGCCGACGACGACATTGGCCTCGCGGCAGGTATTGACGACCTGCGCCATGGCGTCGAGCACGACTTTGTGCTCGTACTGGCGCGGATAGCCGAGCTCCTGGGACAGATCGCCCTCGCCGATCAGGATCGCGCCGATGCCGGGAACGTTCTTGAGAATGTCTTTCAGATTGTTGATGCCTTCGGTGTCCTCGATCATCAAAATCACAAAAATCTCGCCCTTGGGATTGAGCGGCCAAACGTCGGCGCGTTCATAGTATTCCTGCTGCGTCAGCCCCCAGTAGCGCACCGCTTGCGTCGGCCCGTCGCCGCGGATGCCGGCCGGCTCGTACAGCGGTTTGTTCTTCAGGCGCGGATAGCGGCAGGCGGCGACCGCGTTGTAGGCCTGGTCGACGGTGGAGACGTGCGGCCAGATGATGCCGTAGGCGCCGAGATCGAGCACCTGCTTGGCATGAAATTGCGCCTTCTCGCCGCCGTTTGGCGGAATGCGCGCAAACGGCGCGACCGCCGGCGCCAGCGAACCCGATTGTGCGATCTGGCGGCGATTGAGCATGTATTGCAGGCAGTCGCGGAAGGCGCGGATGTCGTAGGCGTTGTGCTCCATCTCGTAGACCACGGCGTCGTATTTCGCGGTGGCGAGCGCAATCGCCGCTTCGACATCGGCCGGCGTGAAAGTCGTCAAAGCATGCCGGCCCGTTTCAAGCGCGCCGATCACGCCGTTGAGCCGCGGAAGTTCAGCCATTTTTTGTCTCCCTCGCTAGTGGAGCGGATTTGACATTCGCGCGGCATCCTAGAGCACGCGGCGGCGCGTTTGACAATCGCGCGCTGGACCGTAGCATCTGCCGGTCAAAAACGGATGGCGCGCTCTCATGATCATCGATTGTCACGGCCACTACACCACCGAGCCCAAGGATCTGCATCGTTTTCGCAAAGAGCAAACCGCAGCGGCAAGCTCGGCCGGCAAAACCGCGATGCCGTCACGCGTGTCGCTGAAAATGTCCGATGACGAGATCCGCGACAGCATCGAGCAAAATCAGCTCAAGTTGCAGCGCGAGCGCGGCACCGATCTGACGATCTTCTCGCCGCGCGCCTCCGGCATGGGCCATCATATCGGCGACGAAAGCGTCAGCCTGGAATGGTCGCAGATCTGCAACGATCTGATCGCGCGCGTGGTATCGCTGTTTCCGCAGAACTTCATCGGCGTCTGTCAACTGCCGCAATCACCCGGCGTACCGCCGAAAAATGCCACCGCCGAACTCGAGCGCTGCGTGAAAATGGGTTTCATCGGCTGCAATCTCAATCCCGATCCGTCCGGCGGCTATTTCAACGCGCCGCCATTGACCGACAAGTGGTGGTATCCATTCTACGAAAAAATGGTCGAGCTCGACGTGCCGGCGATGATTCACGTTTCCGGATGCTGCAATCCGGCGATGCACACGACCGGCTCGTATTATCTCAACGCCGATACCATGGCGTTCATGCAGCTGATCCTGTCCGATTTGTTCAAGGATTTTCCGAAGCTGAAGCTGATTGTTCCGCACGGCGGCGGCGCCGTGCCGTTTCACTGGGGTCGCTTCCGCGGCATCGCGCTCAATAACGGCCGCCCCGAGCTCGATGAGATCATCAGGAACAACATTTTCTTCGATACCTGCGTCTATCATCAGCCCGGGATCAATCTGCTCACCGAGGTAGTGCCCGCTGACAACATCCTGTTCGCCTCGGAAATGGTCGGCGCGGTCAAAGGCATCGATCCGCGCTCGGGCCATTACTTCGACGACACCAAGCGTTATGTCGAAAAGGCACCCCGGCTCGACGACGCGGCGCGGCGCAAAATCTTCGAAGGCAATGCACGCAAGGTTTTCAGCCGCCTCAAGACACAGGTCGCGGCGACCGCGTAGGATCTAACCACTTTGGTTAAGGCCGCAAAACAAATCCGGTTCACGCGAAAGAGCGGCGGCCGGCATCTTATTGGCATGGGCGGCCGCGAAATCGAAACCCGCGGCCTCGCCGACGGCTTCTGGACCGATCTTTATCACCGCTCGATGACCGTGTCCTGGCCGATCTTTTTCGGCACGGCAGCGGCAATCTTCATCACTCTCAACGCGGTGTTTGGATTTCTGTATTGGCTCGGCCACGACCCGATCGCCAATGTCGCGGCAAACGGGCCGCTCGGGTTTTTCTATTTTTCGGTCGAGACGCTGGCCACCGTCGGCTACGGCGACATGCATCCGCAGAGCCACTACGGGCATCTCGTCGCCACGATCGAAATCTTCACCGGCATGTCGTTCCTCGCCGTGATGTTTGGTCTGATCTTCTCCCGGTTCTCGCGGCCGCGCGCGCGTTTTATCTTCGCCAAGCACCCGGTGGTGACCACACATGAGGGCCGGCCGACGCTGATGGTGCGCATCGCCAACGAGCGCAATAATACGATTTCGCAGGCACTATCGCGGCTGTGGTTGATTCGTTTGGAAACGACCGCCGAGGGCACGCGGTTTCGCCGCTATTACGAGCTGTCGCTCGATCGCCATGAACATCCGATGTTTATGCTGTCGTGGTCGATTTTCCACGTCATCGACGAAACGAGCCCACTCTATGGCGCGACCCCGGCCGATCTCGCTGCGGTCGACGCGGCTTTGACGCTCAATGTCAGCGGCGTCGACGACAATTCGGCGCAATACCTCTATGCGCGCAAGCTCTATAGCCACGAGGCCATCCGCTGGAAGCACCGCTATCGCGACATCACCAGCTTTTCGGAAGATGGCACAACGGTGATCGACTACACCGTTTTTCACGAAATCATTGCGGAATAGCGCCAGCCGGCGCTTTAGCTCGCTTTGCGCGCCGAGGACTGCACCGCGCGCGCCCGCCAGCTCGCCAGCGCCTTGGCGAAAGCGTTGGGCCGGGTCTTGTCGTAATCGAGCGCGATCACGTGCTCGACGGAGGCCGGAGCGGCTTTGCCCAACCGCGTGCCGCCGTTTCGCGCCAGTCGCCGCGATTTGGCGTGGCTCGACCGCTTGAAGTAGTCGACGGCGATCGGCCCGGTATAGGTGAGGAACACCTTTTCGTGCGGCCGGCTCAGCGTTGCGATGGCCTGCCGCAGCGGCAGCCATTTCACCGCTTTCACATCGTCCATCAGCTCCCGCGCCGGCGAACCGATGGCGCGCATCAGCCAGAACTGCACGATCTTGATCTTTCCTTCGGCGGCATACGACATCGAGCCGAGGAACTCGTGGACCGATACGCGGTAGCCGGTTTCTTCCAGCACTTCGCGCTTGGCGGCATCGCGCGGGTGCTCGCGCGGCATCAGCTTGCCTTTGGGTAAAACCCACGCCTTTTCCCGGCGCAATCGCACGATGGCGATGCGGGGTCTTGACTTTCCGCGTAAGACGATGCCCCCAGCGGCCAGAATCGGCGCGTGGCCCTTCGCCGAATCAGTCATGTAAAACCTATGCCGGATGCCCATGCCAAGGGCAAGCCGAATTCCTGCCTCCCCGCCAGTAGGCTGCTGATTCACGACACGCTGATGACGATCTTGCCGAAATGCCGGTTCGCCCGCATCAGCGCCAGCGCCTCGGCAATGTCGGCGAGCCGGAAGGTCTTGTGAATCGGCAGTGATAACTTGCCGGCCTCGATCGCCGGCCACAGGTCGGCGCGCATGCGCCGATTGATCTCACGCACCTCCTCGGGAGTGCGGGTGCGAAAAGTGACGCCGATGTAATCGATGCGCTTGAGCGCATGTTTGTCGAAGTCGAACTCGCCCTTCATGCCGCCGAGCCGGCCGACATTGACGATGCGGCCGAGAATGCTGGCGGCTTCCAGATTCTGATTGGCCACCGGGGCGGAGACGAGATCGACGATGAGATCGACGCCCTTATCGGCGGTCGCCTTTTTGACTTCCTCCGGCCAGCCCGGATTGCTGGAATCGAGCGCCAGATCGCAGCCGAATTCGGCAAGCCGCGCGCGCCGTTCCGGGTTGGTCGAGGTCCCGATCACGAGGCCGGCGCCCATGAGCTTGCCGATCTGCATGCCCATCAGCCCGACGCCGGCGCT
>JBQCCX010000008.1:0-10298 GCA_051961815.1 Xanthobacteraceae bacterium | reverse complement strand
ATGTCGGCAACGCGTTGAGCGAATACCAGACGGTCCGCGCTGATACCGGATTGCTCTGTTTCACGACGCAAATTCGATACGGTGGCAGCCCGGCGGGGCTCAACCAAAGGACGCTCCCATCGACTGCCTTGAGTAGATTCGTCCATATGCGGAAAACATCGGGAGTGATTTTGAACGCCTGGTTGAAACAGCAGAACACAAACCCTTTGTCCGGCAATCCACATTCACTCCGCGTGCGCGTGCTTGACACTGTGCTTCGCGTATTGTCGCTCGCCATATAGCAGTCGGGAAGCCACGCGACCTTCTCGGAATAAAACTGCGTGTGCTCAGTCGGCAGCACCGTCTGGTCGGCAATAATGTAGTCGAAAAAAGTAGCGCCGGCAAAACCCAGATAACTGACCTGGATGGGAGCCGGGCGTTGCGCCAGGACGAGAGTGCGGGAATTCTGCGTAAATCCGTTCAAATCAACCAAAATATCAATTTCAAGCTCACGAATTATCTTTGCGATCTCTTCGTCTTGGCGGCCCTGAACGTCGACAAAGCGGTCGAATGCCTCACACATTCTTGCTGCATACCGTCTTCAGTCGCTCGGATCAGCAAGCAGGTTACGGTGTTCGATCATGGCTTGGTTGTAGCGCTCAGCCGCCGCGGTGAAGATCGGCTTCGATCAGAAGCTTCGGGTTGTTTTCCAACAGCGTTCGGTAGACTTGCATGTTCTCGAGCACGCGCTGTACGTAGTTGCGTGTCTCCGAGATTGGAATCCGCTCGATCCAATCGATCGGATCGATCTTTGGATCGCGCGGGTCGCCATATTGCTCGATCCATTCCTTGGCCCGGCGCGGGCCGGCATTGTAGGCGACGAAGGCGAGAATATAGGAGCCGCGCCAACTCGCGATGTCATTACCCAATTCTGCGGTGCCGAGCTGCGCATTATAGGCGACGTCTTGGCTCAGCCGGCTTTGATCGAACGTGACATTAAACCGCTTCGCGGTATCGCGCCCCGCAGCGGGCGTGACCTGCATCAGGCCGATCGCATTTGCGCTCGAGACTACGCGCGGATTGAATGCACTTTCCTGGCGAACAATCCCATAAACCACACAGGCCTCGACCTGCGGTCCGATCTGCTGATATTCGGGCACGCCAAAATCCGGAAAGGCATAGCGTTCGAATGGCAGGCCGCGGCGCAGCGCCGCCTTGCCGATCAACAGCGTTGCCCGGGCGTCGTGATGACGCGCAGCAATATTGGCGAACCCGGTCAGCGCAGCGGTGTCAGTCGCATTCTCGCCGAGGTCGGCGGCGATCGCCGCGATCATATCTCGTTCGTCGATGGCATAGAGGATTTCGAACACGCGGGCGATTTCAAGCGTACGGTGCTCCGGCGCCGATTCCGGCGGCATTCGCAAGGTGACTTCGTTGAGGCCGAGCTTGGCGCGGGCAAGCTGGCCGTAATAGGCCGTCGGGTAGGCCGCTTGCTGATAGAACGACCGCGCATCTTGTTCGCGGCCGAGCGCTTCGGCCGCGCGCCCTTGCCAATAGAAGGCGCGCGCGAGCGTAATCGGATTGGTCACGCCTTCGGCAATGCGGGCAAAATGCGGTAGCGCCGCGTTCGGCTCACGCAGAAATCGCAGCGCGATCCAGCCAGCGGTGAAATGTTGCTCGCCACGATGGTTCTCGTCTTTCGGGACCGCTGCCGTATTGGCAACCTCATAAGCGAGCCGGGCATCGCCGCGGTCGAGCAATTTGCGGGCGACCAGCCGCCGCTCGACCCACCACTGATCCACATCGCCAAGTCTCGCCGGATCGCGCGGCGCGGCCACCAGCAATTGCGCCGCCTCGACGATCTTATCGGAGCGCCGTAGCCACTGGATGCGGCTGAACAGATAGCCGGGTTCGCGGCGCGCGCTTTCGGGGACGGCTTCCAGCAGCGCTTTCGCATTGCCCGCTTGATCGATCACCGCGATGCGAGCTTTGGCGACCGCCATGGCGGTGGCATCGAGATGCCGCGCCGCCCGCAAGGCGGCATCCTCGTCCTCGGCATAAAGCCGGGTGTCCATGCGCGCGGCGTCGTCTGCCGGGGTGATCAGACCGCCAAACGTCTCGCGGGCCTGTCCCTCGAGATCGGACGAGAACGCATCGCTGCGCCAGGCCTCGTGCAAAATCGCCGATGCGCGCGCGGAATCGCCGCGCGTCAGCAGCGCGCGCGCCAAGGCAAAATGTCCCTTAGCGGAGCGCGGCGGATAGTTGGCAAAGAAAGCGATCACCGCTTGCGGATCGGTTCGCTCCTGCCACAGCGCCGCCTCGGCGCGGCGGCGCAGCAGCGGAATGCTAGGCCAGCTCGGATTGGCGTTGATGAAGGCGCTGTAGCGCCAGAAGTCGGTTGAGCCATCTTCGCTGCGCAGGATCGCCCATTCGACCAGCTTGCGCGCCAAAGGATCGGTGATTGAGCCGGCGGCAGTCGTCGCTTCGTCCTGGCGATTCTTGCGGACCAAGTCGAGCGCCTGTTTCGCCGCCGACAGGTCGAGTGGCGATGTCGCGGTGGTCGCAGCCGCGGCGAATGGCGCCGCGAGTCGCGGACTGACCGCAGATTTTACCGAGGCGGGCGGCTGAACGCCGGATGCGCCGCCGGGCGCACTGGCGGCAGCCGTCGTTTCGCCCTCCGGCGTAAGCGACAGCGGCGCGGTGCGAGTTGTTGTCGACTGTTGCGGACCGGCTCTCGCCGACCGCGCCTGCTCCGATTTGGCGCTCTTGCCGGCCGGCCGCTCGCGCGGCAATGGGACGGGTTCGGAGGATCGCGCGGCGGCGACCTGCGCCGTCACCACGACCAGACCCAGTGCGGCAACCACAATTGACCGAAACGAGTTCACAGTCCCTCCAAGTGGCCGGGGTTGGACAAATCTATTCGGCCACGAGATTGAATAAATCCTAAATCGCCGTCGTGACCGCGACAATTTACAGCTGTGCGGCAAAACCGGGGCTTGTAACGCGCCTAGCAGGCTCATTCGCCACGATGAGATGCCGGTCGATCTGTCCGGCCGATTTCCTTTGACCGAAACACTAGGCTGATTCCCTGCACGGGTTGACCTTGGACATTATAGTTGGAGCTCGGCGATTGCATGACGATGGCGATCTCGTAGTCGCTGAGCACCCCCATCACATCGTCGAAATTCGTGAAGGTAACGGGGTATCTGATCTGCCGATCGGCAATGGTTGGCGGCATCGGCCCGATTCCATTCGCCGCTAAGAGGGAGGTCTGCACGCCCACGGTTTGATTGCGACTCCACACCGGAAAGCGCGCCAGCATGAAGTAGGGCGCCCGAAGCGCCGCCAGTGCCTTCAAGGTATTGAGCGGGTCGGGCACGTATTGAATCGCGCTCGATGCATGAACGAGATCCACGCGTCCCAACGCAGCAGCCGCGTCGGCGGCATTCGTTAAAACCTCGAACCGCCCTTGCGCCAGCTTGACCGCGCGCTCGGCCATGGTCGGCGTTTCAACGATTGCCCAGCGCAGCTGCGATCGGATGCTCGCGGTCACACTGAAATAATGAAAACCGCAGCCACCGCCGAAATCGAGAACTGTCAACGGCCGTTCAGTGAGCTCCGCGCTCGCCAGGCCAACCGCGACGATGGAATTGAGCGCCTGCTCGGGTGCGAAATGGCGAGGGTCGGCCCCACGCGCCGTTTTGTACGCTATGACGTCGGCAATGACGGCGTTGTCATAGCCCGGCCCGCAGGCGGCGAGCGCCGATGCAAAGTCAGGGAAAAATTCCGTGACTAGCGCCATTCGTCACTCCTTGCGATAGGATCAAAAAAACGCAATTTCGTCGTATTGGCATGGTTTCAGCTGGCGAGCATCCTGCTCCTTAGACTGTAGACTGTTTGCAGCATCTTCGGTGCCGGTCAATCTGATAAGTTCGATCGTGGGAACGGCATCGGTTCGCCGGCCCTTCCGCGTGCAGCTGATGGCAACACTTTCGACTCTCGTGGCGGACTGATATAAGCGGCGGTAACAAACCATCAATCCTAGCGTGTGCGGCTTTGGACTCTGCTGAGTAGTGGCATGAAAGATATTTGTTACATCGCAGCCTTCCCGAAATCGGGCATTACCTATCTGAATTTCATGTTGTTCCACGTTTTGTTCGATCGTCCGCAAGACGCTCGCCTGATCGACAGCGACTACATATTTGATGTGCACGAGAGCCTGATGCGTGTTCCTCCGGCGGGCGAGCACGATCGTTACGTAAAGATCCACTTCCCGTTCGGTCCGCAAATCCCGCTTCGGCAGCGGGCAAAACGTGCGGTCTATCTGCTGCGTGATCCCATTGACGTCATGATGTCAGTGTGGGATTTCAAACATCTTGCTGGGGAAGAAGGCCTGTTGGATGCCTCGCAAAGCGATCGCGAAGCGCTTTTTCAGAAATTCTGCCAGCACTGGCTGATTAGCGGTGGGCTTGTTTATTCGTGGGCGGGCAGCTGGCGCGATAACGCGACCTCCTGGCTCAATCAAAAAGAGTTACCGCTGCTCTTGGTCCGCTACGAACAATTGAAAGCAAATCCGGCCGACGAGCTGCGGCGGATTCTGCGCTTTCTCGACCGACAGGCCAGCGAAGAACGCGTCGCCGCGGCGATCGAGGCCAGCACGCCTGACAATATGCGCAAGCTCGAATCCGAAGAGGTCAAAAGCCGAACCTCCGGAATATTTTACCGCCCCGGCCTCGCCAAGGGCTACGCTCAGGGCTACCGCTTTGTCGGGCGCATGCACGGCGGCTCTTCGGAGAAAGTCTTAACCCCGGCGGCCCGACAATTCGCCGCGCAAGTATTCGGTCCAATATTGGCGCATGCCAGTGCGCATGTGGATCGCGAATGAACGATATCTTTTGTACCTATTTCGATCACAATTATCTAAGCCGGGCGCTGCTGATGATTAGGTCGTTGCGGCGCTTCGAACCGCAAACGCCAATCCATATATTGGCGCTTTCGGAACTGTGCGAATCGATATTACGGGAAATGGCGTTGCCAAACGTTGAAATTATTCCGCTCGCGGTGCTCGAAATGGAATATCCGGAGCTCGCCGCGATAAAGCCGACGCGGTCTACGATTGAGTATTATTTTACGCTCTCCCCGTTTTTGCCGCATTTTCTGTTCGCGCATACCACAGCTGACCGGATCACTTATATCGATGGCGACCTCTATTTCTTAACCTCGCCGCGATCCATTCTGGACGAGTTGCGGGATGCGTCAGTCGCGGTAACGCCGCACCGGTTTTCATTCGAGTTCCGCAATCATCACGTCTTTGGCCGCTTCAATGTGGGTTGGGTGACGTACCGCCGATGCGCCGAGGGCCTCGAATGTGTCAATGCCTATAAGGCAGAGTGCACAGCGTGGTGCTACGATCGTGTAGAGGATGGACGTTTCGGCGATCAGAAGTATCTCGATGCCTGGCCGGGCCGCTATCGATCACTTAAGATCATCGAGCACAAGGGGTTCAACCTCGCCAACTGGAATATTCACAATTACATGATCCGGTTGAAGAACGACGTGGTCGTGATTGACGACGACCCGCTCATATTCTTTCATTTTGCCTCGACGCAAATCCGACCTGATGGCAGCGCGGAGGCCCTTGTTACCCATCGCGGCGGCCGCAGCAAAGCCGTGCTATTTGACCATGTCGTCAATCCGTATCTGCGCGCGTTGGAAGCCGAGACTCGCAGCCTCCGAGAGCGGTTTCCGGCATTGCGGGCCGCCGTTAGTGATATCAGGTATCCACCGGCAGTAGCCCAAAGCAGCGGTGGCTAAAGGCTTCCCGCCGGATGGTTGAGCCTGGTTGGATTGCATCGGCGCGGGCGAGAAAAAGCCCTTTTAACCGCGTCGCCAAATCGATATTTATGAACCGGGCGTCCCGTTCATAGTCGCAAAACGAGCGGTGCCGCGCTACCACACCTGTGGACCGTGATATGACCGCCAAGACCAGATTCCGAGGCTCGTTTACCGCCCTCGTGACGCCGTTGAAGAATGGGTCGATCGACGAGAAAGCTTTTCGCGACCTGATCGATTGGCAGATTGCCGAAGGCACCAACGGCCTAGTCCCGGTCGGAACGACCGGCGAGAGCCCGACGCTCTCGCACAAGGAACACAACGAGGTGGTGGAGTGGTGTGTCGACCAGGCGCGCGGCCGGGTTCCGGTCATCGCCGGCGCCGGCTCCAACTCGACCGCGGAGGCGGTCGCGCTTGCCCGCCACGCCGAAAGCGCTGGCGCCAATGCCGTGCTCGTCGTCACGCCCTATTACAACAAGCCGACACAGGAAGGCCTGTATCAGCACTTCAAGGCAGTCAACGACGCGATCGGCATTCCGATCATCATCTATAATATTCCGGTGCGATCCGTCATCGATATGTCGGTCGATACGATGAAACGCCTGTATGAACTCAAGAACATCGCCGGGGTGAAGGACGCGACCGCGAACATGACCCGCGTATCGCAGCAACGCGCCGCGCTGGGTGAAGATTTCAATCAGCTCTCTGGCGAGGACATTACCGCGCTCGGATTCATGGCGCATGGCGGGCATGGCTGCATTTCAGTCACCTCGAACGTGGCGCCCCGGCTTTGCGCCGAATTCCAGGCCGCTTGCCGCAAAGGCGATTTTGCCGCCGCGCTCAAGCTGCAGGATAAGCTCGCGCCGTTGCACATTAATCTGTTCGTGGAGACCAGTCCGGCGCCGATCAAATACGCGTTGTCGCTGATCGGCAAATGCGCCAACACCCTGCGGCTGCCGATGGTGCCGGCCAGCGAAAAGGCGCAGGCCGCGGTCCGCGAAGCCATGGTGCATGCCGGCTTGATCAACTGAGTTCGCGCCGGGCGCATTTCGCTCTAGCGCGACCGGGTTTAGCTCTCAAGTTGGGGAGGGGCCTATGCTTGACGAATTCAAAAAATTCGCAATGCGCGGTAACGTCGTCGACCTTGCCGTCGGCGTCATTATCGGCGCGGCATTCGGTGCGATCGTCAATTCGCTGGTCGCTGACGTCATCATGCCGCTGATCGGCGCGGCGACCGGCGGGCTCGACTTCTCCAACTATTTCGTCCCGCTGTCGTCGAAGGTCACCGCGGGCGCTTTGGCCGACGCCAAAAAGCAGGGCGCGGTTCTGGCATGGGGCAATTTTGTCACGCTCATCATCAATTTCCTGATCATCGCTTGGGTGCTGTTTCTGTGCATCAAAGGCATCAATCGCCTGAAGGCTCCGGAAGCGCCTGCGGCGCCGGCGCCGCCGTCCCAAGAAGTGCAGTTACTCACGGAAATCCGCGACCTGCTCAAAGCGCGTTGAGCTGCGCAGCGGGTGAAGGTGAGTGCCGAAGGTCAAGCGCATGGCGGCCAAGAAAGCGGCGGCGACAGAGAGAAAGCTTCGAGTCGTCGCCGACAATCGCAAAGCCCGCTTCAATTACTTTATCGACGAGACCTTCGAGGCCGGGCTTGCATTGACCGGCACCGAGGTCAAATCGCTCCGACAGGGCAAGGCGACGATCGCGGAATCCTATGCGGATGCGCGCGGCGGCGAAATCTGGCTGATCAACTCCAACATTCCGGAATATTTGCAGGCCAATCGCTTCAATCACACGCCAAAGCGGCCGCGCAAGCTGTTGTTGCACCGCCGTCAGATCAACAAGCTTGTCGGCGCAGTCGAGCGCGAGGGAATGACGCTCATTCCGCTCAAGCTTTATTTCAATGAAAAGGGCCGCGCCAAGATTGAATTGGCCTTGGCTCGCGGCAAGAGGCTCTATGATAAGCGTGAGACGCAAAAGAAGCGCTCGTGGGAGCGTGAGCGGGGGCGCTTGATGCGCCAGAAGGGGTGAGCTGACCGCTGGCACGCGGGCCGCATAAACGCGTCAGGCACAAAAAATTGGGTGTGGAAATGCCGATTCCTGCAAAACTCGACCATTGCGTCATTCACGTCAGCGACTGGCAGCGCTCGAACGCGTTCTACACGACGGTATTGGGCGCGGAGTTGATCGCGCGGCCCTCCGGCTACGCTTATCGCTTCGGCGACAAGCAACTCAATGTACACGGACCTGGGGTGCGACCGGCGGAAGTGGCGCGCATTCCGGTAGCGCCAGGTAATAGCGATTTGTGTTTTGAATGGAGCGGCCCGATCACCGACGCCATCGCCCATTTGCAGCACTGCGGCATCGCCGTGGAGAGCGGGCCGATGCAGCGTTTCGGCGCCAAGGGCGCGGGCACCAGCGTGTATTTCCGCGACCCCGACGGCTCATTGATGGAATTCATGTCGTACGCGTAAGCATGCTTGTGCAATGATCGGCAGCAAAGATTTGGAGACCGCGATGCGGGAAGCCCCTGGAGCGCACGACCCGACCAAGTTGCCGCCGGACCTGCCGGTTCCGATCGACGATGGCGCGGCGCGACATCTCACCGGCGGACGGCTGCCGGACATCACGCTGCCGGCGACCTCCGGTCCGGCCGTCAGCTTGGCCACGCTGAAGGGGTTGAGCGTTGTTTACATCTATCCCCGCACTGGCGTTCCCGGCGTCGACGCGCCGCCCGGATGGGACGATATCCCCGGCGCGCGCGGCTGCACGCCGCAATCATGCGGCTTTCGCGACCACTTTGCCGAGCTCAAGGCACTCGGCATCGCCCAGGTCTATGGGCTGTCCAGCCAAGATAGCGCCTATCAGCGCGAAGCCGCAGAACGGCTTCATTTGCCGTTCCCGCTTCTGTCCGACGCAGAGCTGAAATTGAAGTCTACGATCGGCCTGCCGACATTTTCGACGTCGGGCATGACGCTCTACAGGCGCATGGCGATCGTGCTTGAGGATGCCGTGATCGTGCGGGTTTTCTATCCGGTATTTCCGCCCGACAAAAATGCCGCCGACGTCATGGCGTGGCTTCGAGCGCGTCCTGCGGCTGCGCATCGATGAGCTTGCGCGCCTGGGCGATGACGTCGCGAAACATTTGCGGCGTCAGCACCCCGGTATTGGTGTTGTAGCGCGAGCAATGATAGCTGTCGATCAGCGTCAGCGCGGTGAAAACGTGGGCCCGCCCATGGCCGAACGGATATTGCGATCGCCGCGCGCCGTTCGCCTGCACGAAGCTCTCGTGCGCGATGCGGCCGAGTGCGACAACCGCGCGCAGATTGCTCATCTCGGCGATAGCGGCTTTCAGAAAATCGCGGCAGGTCGTGATCTCTTCCGGAGTAGGCTTGTTCTCGGGCGGAACGCAGCGCACCGCGTTGGTGATCCGGCAGTCGATCAACTCAAGGCCATCGTCGGCACTGGCGGTGTAGTGCCCGCGCGCGAAGCCGAATTGCGCCAAAGTCGCGTACAGGAGATCGCCGGCATAATCGCCGGTGAACGGCCGCCCGGTGCGATTGGCGCCGCGCAGCCCCGGGGCGAGGCCCACGATCAAAAGCCGCGCGTCACTATCTCCGAATGAATCGACCGGGGCGTTGAACCAGTCTGGCTCGTTTTGCCGCCATGCGCGGCGGAACGCCACCAGGCGCGGACAGCGCGGGCAATCGCGGCCGGGCAGTCCGCTCGGGCGCATAATGAGTTCTGACCTTGCTATTCGTCTTCGAATTCGTCTTCGACTTCGACGCGCTGCGACGTCGGACTGCGCTGTAGAAATTGCGGGGTGTGCCTGGGCTCGCGCGGCTCGCGCTGTTCCCGCGGCTCGCGAACCGGCCGCTCGGTGGGATCGCGGCCGATCTTGGACTGCAATTCCAGGATATCGACGAACTGGTCGGCCTGGCGGCGCAGTTCGTCGGCGACCATCGGCGGTTGCGTGGAGACCGTGGAAACGACAACGACGCGCACCCCGCGCCGTTGCACCGCCTCGACCAGCGAGCGGAAATCGCCGTCGCCGGAAAACAGCACCATCTGATCGATAAAGGGCGCGAGCTCCATGGCGTCGACCGCAAGCTCGATATCCATATTGCCTTTGACCTTGCGCCGCCCGGTCTGATCGACGAATTCCTTGGTCGCCTTGGTGACCACGGTGTAGCCGTTGTAGTCGAGCCAATCGATCAGGGGACGGATCGAGGAATATTCCTGATCTTCGATGACCGCTGTGTAGTAGAACGCGCGCACCAGATAGCCGCGCGACTGAAATTCCCGCAGCAAGCGTTTGTAATCGATGTCGAAGCCGAGCGACTTTGCCGTGGCGTAGAGATTGGCGCCGTCAATAAACAATGCAATTTTTTCGATTTGTGCTGACATGATTGGTCTCGTTACGCTCTCGTGATGAAACCGGCTCGCCCGCAATGGATTCGTCCGCCGGCGCTTAAATTAAGTTTCC
>JBQCCX010000007.1:0-6782 GCA_051961815.1 Xanthobacteraceae bacterium | reverse complement strand
CGATCCGCAAAGCCGTTGTCCCGCCGCGCGCGATTTTTCGCGGGCTTACCTGCACCATCTGTTCAGGGCCAATGAGGCGCTCGGCGGTACGCTGCTGTCGATCGTGAACCTGTTCTACTACCAGGACCTGACCGCCGGCGCCCGCGCCGCGATCGCGCAAGCGCGCTTTGCCGATTACCGCGCGCAAGTCGAAGCGGAGTGGGCAGCGAAGCGGGATGTGCCGTAAGCGAGGGCCCCAATGTTTCCGCTCATTCCCGCGCAAGCGGGAATCGAGATTGGGTCCCCGCTTACGCGGGGACGAGCGGAAGTGCGGACTTGCGGCAAAAAATTCGCCGGCCCGAATACGCCGGGCCGGCGCATAACGCGGTCGTTCATACTGCCGCTGACATTGACGCGACCCGCCAGCGGTTTACGCCTTCAACGACCTTACGCCTTGACGACTTGGCCGCGGATCTCGCCGCCCTTGTTCGCGTCGGTGTGGACGTTGGCGTACAACATGCCTTTCTGCAGATCGTCGGCCTGAGCGTCAGTCAGCGTGGCTTGCCCTTTGAATGGGCTTGAGAGGTTCTGGCCTTTTTCCGAAATCCAGACTTCGGGCGCGGCGTTCTTGCCGGCCTCGGCCGGGCCGTGGAAATGCGCCGCCGTTGCCGGACCGGACAGACCGGAGAAGTTCCCTTCCCAGCTCAGAACCTTGGTGGCGGGGTCATAGGTTGCGGTGACCGTCCCTTTCCCGGCGCTCTGGACCGGCGGGACTTCGCTAGCGCCATTCATATCGGCCTTGAATTTCATCGGCGCGGCTTGGCTTGGCGTCGATGAGGCGAGCAAGACGGCGCCCGCGGCGCTGCCCGCCGCATAGCCCAATACCGACCGACGACTGAACGTTTGATCCATCTGATCCTCCCTGATGCGAACCTCGCGACGAGAGCACAAACACCGAGCTTACTCCTCTTATTGCCTGTGCGGCGTGTTGCCGTAGCCCGGGCTTCGTGCCCACTGAGTCAATATTTTCATCGTGATTACAGCCAATTACCGTAAATACATCATGCGAAAGATAAAGGAGAAGCACAACCGATTCGACGTTGTGGCCACCGCGGAGTGGCCGGCAGGCCGCTTTAGGCTGCCGCATCAACCTTAAGCTCCATCGAGGTCTCAAACGCGGTGCCGCAATCGTCACAGGCCCAGAGGTGGTCGATGCGGCCGGCGAGATTGAACCGTGCCGCTTCGGCGAGCAGCAAACGGCTGCCGCAATCGGGGCAGTTCGGCCGCTGCGGGCTTTTACTTGATTTACGACTTGGCGCCGAATGGACGGGTTTCGGCCAGGGAAGGGACGCCATCATCGCTTCTCTCCATGCAATCCCCCATGAACGCACGCCTCACCGACGCACTCCTCACCGAACCGGTGCAGAGGATCGCACCTTCGCATGGCGCGAGCGCGACGAAGCCATGAAAGTCTTGTGGCCGCAGCATGAGCCGGAAAAGTGGGTCCCGGTTTTCCGAAAAGATGATGCTCAAGCAAGAAGCTAAAGCGAAATGGCTCATTTCGCTTTAGCGGCGTCGGCGCAGAGAAATCGGCTCAATAGGACGACGAGCGCGTGTCGATTGGCACGCAATTGGTGCGGCCCGACATCACGCAGTCTTCGATTTTCGCATTGGAATAGAGCTCGCGCGTCAGCAGCCAGCCGATGACGAACAGCACGACCACGACGCCGAGCGCGACCAATGAGGCGCGGCGGTTGGTATTGTCCCGCTTGGGATCATTGCTCTCGGCCACGGCGCGCTACGGTTTCCGGCGATTATGGTGAGCCCGCAGAGATTTGAACCCTGGACACAGTGGTGTCAGATCGGCACATGCCTGGACAAAAAGTTGAAAGGCACAGCCACACTAGGTGACGATCGTAGCTCGTTTCGTGAGAAAAATTCATGCTTGTTTTTCTCATTGTTGCGTCCGGATGATAGACAAATCGTTGCGGCCCTTAATAGTTTGTAATTTGCTTTCAACGAGGGCGCAATGAAACGGCTTTCAACTTTAGTTTTGGCGGGTGGTGCCCTTGCGCTGATTTCAGCGCCGGTGGGCGCGGCTGATATGGCCGTGAAAGGTCCGGCGCCCGAGCCGGTCTATAGCTGGACCGGTTGGTATGTCGGCGTCAACGCTGGGGCCAGCTACGGCCGTGCTAAGACCGACTTCAACAATGCCCCTATTTTGATTAATCAGGTCGCTCCCGCCGCTCCTGTGACAACCGGCTTTGCTGCTTCCGACATAAGTCACCCAGGCGGATTCATCGGGGGTGGTCAGATCGGCTACAATTGGCAGTATTCTCCCCTCGTTGTCGTCGGGCTCGAGGCCGACTTCCAAGGTGCCCTCGAAAAAGACCCCGTCAATCTGAGCAATAACTTCAATACCTCTAGTGCATCGTTACCGGCTTCGGTAGGGACAGTCGTTACGAACTACGCGACAAAAATAGAATGGTTCGGCACGGCGCGCGTCCGCATCGGTTATGTGTGGGGGAATGGGCGGCAGATGAGCTACCTGACCGGGGGGCTGGCCTACGGCAAGGTAGCTCTGGGCGGAACGAACACCGTCAACGGAGCAGCCACGACGACGTGCTGCGGCGCCGGTGGGTTCACTGTTACCCAGGCCTTCAGTCATAGTGCCGTTAATACCGGTTGGGTGGTGGGTTACGGCACGGAGGGGGCGATAGATTTCTGGGGCGTGCGTAACTGGACTTGGAGAATAGAAGGTCTCTACATGGACCTTGGCACGCTCGATACGACTGGCGTGACGACGGCCACGAGCACGGCTGGGCTCCCCAGTGGGGGGCAAGTCACTACGCACACCCATTTCACCGACGGCATCCTTCGCGGCGGGCTGAACTATAGATTTTACTGATCTGATTGCGGCTTCCGCAAAAGCGAGCATGCGTTTTACGTTGCGGGCTCTCGCTTGTGCGCGCCTGAAAACGCACCCGATGGCGGACCCTGTGAATCTTGCAAGCGTAGGGTCGGCCTCGCGTAGGTGATGCGCGAGCGTTGCGCAAAATCATGCACGCGCGATGTCCCCGCGGAATCAACGGCGCGGACAATTTTGTCGAGGCTGACTCAGCAGCGATGAAATACGCGACGTGGCCTGGGTATTACCGGATCACCGTGTCGCCCGCGTTATTCCGCTAAGTCCCTGGTTTTATGGTGAGCCCGGTTGGTTTCGAACCAACGACCCCGTGATTAAAAGTCACGTGCTCTACCGACTGAGCTACGGGCTCGAATGCGTTGATAACGCGCATCCTTATGTGGGCTTCGCCGGCTTTGCGCAAGGCCGCAAGTGGCTTGTGGTTCCTCGGTCCCGTTAATCGAGTAGGGGAAGGGTGACGCGGCAAAGCGGCTGCACCACCCCTCCACGGCGGTTAAAAGCTGAACGACGAGAGGAGCATGATTCCGTAGCGCGGCTCGGTTTTTAGCAGTTGATCGGCTGTTGTAATTCCTGGCGGCGGAGCCTGATTTGGAAGAACTCCATCGCCCAAGACTTTCGCTTTCGGATCCACGCGAAGGCCAATTCCGAAATTCCAACTCGAAGTGGCGGGCGCACTCGGATGATGCAGACCAACCATCCATCCCAATGCGTAGCCGGTGATCGGTCCTGCGTCCGTATTTGCTGCAGTTCCGCCCCCGATTTCTACGGCAACGAATGGGCCAGTCGCGATGTTGTTGCAGTTGTATCCGGTACACTTTTTCGGCGTAGGAAAACCTGTGTCCCATTCTGCGAAAAAGTAATGGGCCTCCAGCACGAAACCAACGCCAACATTACCGGAGGTATCGGTTACACGCACGATGGTGCCGCCAGGTACGGTGTCGATCGTTGCACCAGTGACTCGCTTGCCGCCGAGATCGAAGTCGGCGGCTATTCCAAGTCCCCAACCAAACCCCGTCCACGTTTTAGGGTCGACCGGGGTGCCATCGGCCTTAGCCACGTCGCCAGCGATCGCACCCGGAGCAAAGGCTGCAGTCGCCAACATGGCAGCTGCTAAAACCCGCACGAATTTTCGCACCCGAAGAATACACAACGCCCCACACAACGCTGATTGCCTCAGCATCTTCAACTCCCATGGTCATGGGAGGCGAATGCCCTTCGCGATTGCTCGCAGGTTTCGATTTCGGCTCCGCTGCCGTCAGCAATTCGGAATCAAAGCTGCCCCCCAGCCACCCCTCAGTGGCGCCTCAAGGCTATTGGGCGCAGTGAGGACCTTTTATTCGAGACGACAATTTTCCCACTCTATAAACACGGGCCAGAAGTATGGCGTGACAGTACTTCTGGCTGATCGGCCGGCAGCGCCCGGCACTGCCCACTGGAGCTTTTTTGCGCCGGCTTTGCTACATTGCGCTCATCTCCGCAACAAAGCCGCACACAGGACACGCCAATGCCGATCGTCAACCGCGTCGCCGACCTGCACGATGAGATCAAGGAATGGCGGCGGGATTTTCATGCCCATCCGGAGCTGCGCTACGACGTTCACCGCACCGCCGGCTCGGTCGCCGAAAAGCTCAAGAGTTTCGGCTGCGACGAAGTCGTTCCCGGCATTGGGCGCACCGGCGTGGTCGGCATCATTCGCGGCCGCAAACCCGGCACCAAGGTGGTTGGGCTGCGTGCCGACATGGACGCGCTACCGCTCGAGGAAGAAACCGGTCTGCCCTACAAATCGACCGTCCCCGGCAAGATGCATGCCTGCGGGCATGACGGTCACACTGCGATGCTGCTCGGCGCCGCCAAATATCTCGCCGAGACGCGCAATTTCGCCGGTACCGCGGTCGTCATCTTCCAGCCCGCCGAGGAGGGCGGCGCCGGCGCGCTGGCCATGGTCAAAGACGGGCTGATCTCGCGCTTCGGCATCCAGGAAGTCTACGGCATGCACAATTATCCCGGCCTGCCGATCGGGGAATTTGCGATCCGCCCTGGCCCGATCATGGCGGCGGCCGACCACCTGCAAATCGAGATTGAAGGCAAAGGCGGACACGCCGCCCGGCCGCATCTGTCAATCGACACGATTCTCGTCGGCGCGCAGATGATCAACCAGCTGCAGTCGATTGTGGCGCGCAATGTCGATCCGCTGGAATCCGCGGTGATCTCGGTCTGCATGTTCCAGGCCGGCCACACCGACAATGTCATCCCGCAGCATGCGCTCTTGCGCGGCACCGCGCGCAGCCTCACGAAGGAGGTGCGCGAATTGCTGCACAAGCGGATCGGCGAGGTCGTGGAAGGCACCGCCCGCCTGTACGGCGCCTCGGCCAAGATCACCTACACCAACGGCTATCCCGTGGTGGTCAATCACGAGCGGCAGACCGCTTTCGCCGCCGATGTCGCGCGCGAAATTGCCGGCAAGGACAAGGTCGACATCGAAGTGGCGCCGGTCATGGGCGCGGAAGACTTCGCCTTCATGCTGGCCGAGCGGCCGGGCGCCTTCATCTTCGTTGGCAATGGCGACAGCGCCGGCCTGCACCACCCGGCCTACGATTTTAACGACGAAACCATTCCGATCGGCACGTCGTACTGGGTGCGTCTCGCGGAGACCGCGCTGGCGGGGTGAGGTTTCGTTTTTCCGCTCATTCCCGCGCAAGCGGGAATCCAGAGCGAAACCGGGTCCCCGCTTTCGCGGGGACGAGCGCATCATCAAGCGTAAACGAGCTTGGACTACTGCACCGGCTCGACGGTGTCGGCCGGCAGTTTCGGCGGCTCGGCGATGACTTCGCTGATGGCGCGCCGCTGCGGCAGAAAAGCCGCCGTCCTGGTTGCGAGCTTGGCCGCGAGCGGGGCGATCTTGCCCTGCAACTCGCGCCAATACACGAAACTGTTCAACCGGGTGCCCTCCAAGGCCGCGAGCGCGACCGCCGCCACAAAGGGCAGGCTCTGCACCACCAGCACCAGCGCGAAAATATTGATCTCGCGGACCTGCTTGTAATTGGTAGCGACGAGCGTGATCGAGCCGATCAGCAACAGGCCGCCGATCACCGCCTCCCAGAACGCGGGGAAGTCCGGCCCTCTGCGCGAATTGCCGCCCTTGGCGGTGCGCAGGAAGGGGACCCGCTCGAGCATCACGCCCATTCCGACCGCGCGCGCCACCGTCCATTGCAGCGCCATCGCCGCGGCGACCGCACCGACCATCTGCGCCGGCGAAGCGCGCACCCGCAGGCGATACAAAGCGGCGAAATGCGCGACCGAAACCGCAAAGGCGGCGATGATCGGAATTGTCAGGATGCGGTCGGGCACCGCGATATTGGCGAAAGCGACAATCGGCACCCAAAGGATGTTGAGGAGGGCGACCACGACCCCGATCGCTTCCGCGCCCAGCCAGTTGAGCCAGCCCAGCGCGTATTCGCGTTTCTGCTCGCGGGTGAGGCCGTCCGCCCACGGCAACAGCCGTCGCCAATGCTTGCGCACCAGTTGCGATCCCCCGAACGCCCAGCGGTGGCGCTGGCGTTTGTAGGATTCGAACGTGTCGGGCAGGAGCCCGTGGCCGTAGCGGCGCGTGGTGTAATGCGCGACCCAGCCGCGTTCGAGGATCGCAAGCCCGAGATCGGTGTCTTCGACGATAGTATCGCTCGACCAGCCGCCAGCGTCTTCGATCGCAGCGCGGCGCATCAGGCACATCGTGCCGTGCATGATGACGCCGTTGAACTCGTTTCGCTGCACCATGCCGATGTCGAAAAAGCCGGCATATTCCGCATTCATCGCGGTGTGCAGCGGGCTGCGATCGCCATCGCGATGATCTTGCGGCGACTGCACGAAGCCGACGCGG
>JBQCCX010000006.1:0-3508 GCA_051961815.1 Xanthobacteraceae bacterium | reverse complement strand
TTCTCCGCGGCGCCGGCGCGGCCGCCATCCGCGAAGTCGAACAGGAGCCGTAATGACTGCGATCGGCAAGTTCGCCGCGCTCGCCCTTGCCGGTCTGGCCGTTTCGGCCTGCGATCTCAGCATGACGCAGCAAAGCAAGCTCACAACCTACGCGCCGAGCTCGCTGTGGCGTGACGGCACTTCAGCGCGTCCCTTGCCGGACCATGTCGTCGCCCAAGGCGACATTGCCCGCGCCACGGCAGCGAAAGCGCCTCCGCCCATGACCGAGGCGCTGCTGACGCGCGGCCGCGAGCGTTTTGGAGTTTTCTGCGCCCCCTGTCATGGACTGGCCGGAGACGGCGACGGAGTGATCGTCGCGCACGGATTTCCGGCGCCGCCCTCATACTCCATCGATCGTCTGCTCGCCGCGCCGGCGCAGCATTTCTTTGACGTCATGACAAACGGCTACGGCGTGATGTTCTCCTACGCCGACCGCGTCGATGTGCACGATCGCTGGGCGATCGCCGGCTATATCCGAGCGCTGCAGCTGTCACGGCGCGCGACCATGGCCGAAGTTCCCGATGCTGCGGAGAAGATCCGATGAGCCCGCGGCATCAGCGCCGCCTTGCCTGGCGCGACGCCGCATTCGTGGGCGCGGTGTGGTTTGCACTCGCCTTGATCGCGCTTGCGGTTTTCAGGCCGCAAGCGGCGGCGGCTGGCTGGCTGATCGGCTTTACATTTTGGGCTCAGATCCTCATCGGCAGCCTGACGCTCATCATGATTCACCGTCTGACCTCAGGCCGCTGGGGTGAAATCATTGCGCCGGCACTCGAACCGGCGGCGGCGAGCGTGCCTCTGCTCGTGATCCTCGCCGTACCGGTATTCATCGCAATCCCCCTGCTCTATCCCTGGCCGCAGCGGCCCGACACGATCAAACCCGACGTGCTTTCCTATTATTTGAACGCGCCGTCCTATATCGGCCGGACCTTGATTGCTTTATTCGGATGGTCGGCTCTCGCTTTACTTCTGCCGCGAATAGCCGGACGCTCGGGCCAGCTCCTCGCTGCGCTCGGGCTGGTTTTCCACGCGCTCGTCATCAGCAGCGTCGCAGTTGATTGGTATTTGTCGCTCGGCGCCCCTTTCACTTCCTCGTCGTTTGGCGGCAGCGTCGCCGTTTCAGCTTTGGTCGGCGCATTGGCGTGGGCGGCGGTGTCGGCGCCGATGGGCGAAGATGATCCGGCGGTCGGCGATGTCGGCGCGCTGCTGCTCGCCACCATACTCGGCATCACCTATATCGACTTCATGGCCGTGCTGGTGATCTGGTACGGCGATCTTCCACGCGAAGAAATTTGGTTTGTCGTGCGCGATCGCCTGCCATGGTCGGCGCTGGCCATCGCAGCTTTCCTTCTCGGCTCGCTTCTGCCGATATTGGCCTTGCTGCTGTCGCGCGTTCGCAATCGACCACGTCCCTTACGCGCGGTCTGTGGATGCGTGCTGGTCGGTCTGGCTTGTTACAACGCCTATTTGGTGGCGCCACCGTCTCCAGGCACTGCCCTTGCCGCCGCGCTTTTGGCCATCGTCGGAATCGGACTTGCGCTGGTCGGATGCTTCGCCAGCGGCATAGAGAATTTGCTGTCTTCACGGGAGCCCGCCAGTGCCCGCTGAAGAACACCTCAGATATGTGCCGCAATCATCTGCAGTTGACCTGCGCGGCGTGGCCTGGCCGGCGCTGGCGGTGCTGGTCTTGCTTGGCTTGGCCATAGGCGGGCTTTACGTCGTCTACGACTTCACCGTGCCGGACAAAACGCCACCGCCCTCGCAAACATTTCCGTCCCCGCGGCTTGCCACTCACCAAGACGAAATGGCGGAAACACGCCGGCTCGCAGCGGAGCAAAGCCAACGCCTGAACACCTGGCGCTGGGCCAACGATCAGCGCACGCTGGTGCAAGTTCCCATCGACCGTGCGATGAAGCTTCTCGTCGACAAGGGCGGCGATGCCTGGTCGCCAATCATGCCGCCGCAACCTGCGCTGTCATCGCCGACGGCGGGGGCGCAACGCGCCGTCACGCCTTCGCAAAGCGGATCACAAAGCGCGGGTGCGCCGCGTGCCACGGATTCACAAAAGAGCCCGGCCCAGGAGAAGCAGCCGTGAGATCGCGCCGTCTTACGATCGCCTGTCTCGTAGCGGCGGCCACCCTCATGACCGTCATTCCTGCGCAAGCGCATTTCACGGCGTCGCAACTTGCAGAAATTTCAGCCGCGCCGCCCACTGACGCCGGCTTGCCACTTGGGCTCACTTTTCGCGACGACAGCGGCCGCACGACGACGATCGCAACGGCGCTCGCCGACCGTCCCGCCGTACTGATCTTCGCCGATTACACCTGCCGCACATTGTGCGGCCCAATTCTCGCGTTCGCTGTCTCGGGTCTGGCTAAAACCGGGCTGCGACCCGGCGCCGATTATCGGCTTTTGGTGATCGGCATCAATCCACATGACGGTTCCGACAGCGCCCATGCGATGCGCGCGGCTCACATCGATTCCGCAAGTCCAATCAACCGTGGCGCCGTGCTCTTGAGCGGCGACGAGACCGCCATAAAGGCTGCTGCAACAGCTGTTGGCCTGAACTACGCCTATGACCCCGAGCACGATCAATATGCCCATCCAGCGGCCGCCTATATTGTGGATGCCAACGGACGCGTGCGTCATCTGCTCTCGCCGCTCGGGCTCGACGGCTCGGACCTCCGGCTCGCTCTGGTCGATGCCGGTCGCGGCGCCGTCGGCAATCTCGCCGACCAGATTCATCTGCTTTGCTACGGCTACGATCCGGTCAAAGGAATCTATACCGAGCGCATCACGACCCTGCTGGGTTATGCCGCCGCGGGCACCCTCGTCATAGTGGCGGGAGGCATCTTCACGATGATCATGCGCAGCCGGCGAAGGATCGCGTCATGAGCCTCGACCAGTTCACCACCGCCGCCTCCGACTACGCGGTGAAAGTCGATCATCTGTTTTATCTGCTCTCGGTGCTATCGGGTCTCGTTGTCGCGCTCGTCACCGGCCGGATTGTTGTTTTCTTCGCGCTCTATTACCGCGGATCGCGCCGTCCGCGCGGCGAGGTCCCCGAGCGCAAGACGCGCGAGATCGAGATCGGCTGGACCGTCGCGACGGTGTTCTCGTTTCTGTTCTTCTTCTGGTGGGCGGCATCGGACCAGATCACCGCACTGGTTCCCCCGAAGGATGCGCTGGAAATTCACGTCATCGCCAAGCAATGGATGTGGCGCATCCAGCATCCGAGCGGGGCGCGCGAAATCGACGAGCTCCACGTTCCGTCCGACAGGGATGTCCGGCTGGTGATGACGTCGCAGGATGTTATTCATGATCTGTACGTGCCGGCGTTGCGCCTGAAGCAGGACATCCTGCCGGATCGCTATACTTATCTCTGGTTCAAGCCAAACCGGACCGGCATTTTTCATTTCACCTGTGCGGAATTCTGCGGGACCGATCATTCGGTCATGGCCGGACGGCTCGT
>JBQCCX010000005.1:0-2640 GCA_051961815.1 Xanthobacteraceae bacterium | reverse complement strand
CGGCAGCAGATGCCAGGGAAAGATGTGAAAATAATCGTCGAAAATGGCCTGGCGTTGCGCCTGCGACAGATGATCCGGGTCCTGGCGGAAAGTCGACCATTCGCGGCCGAAACCGCGCGCCACGCGGGCGTCGAGGTTGTTGTTCGCGCCGCCATCCATTCGCAAGGCGTCCAATTGGTTTGCCGCGACCATTCCTTCGTTCATCACTATAAATCTTAGGCCTTGGGCGGCTTCTCAGTTAACGAACGATAAAACGATTCATAGCGCGCGCACATTTTTTTCAGGCTATAGCGCGCGGCAACGTGCGCACGCACCTTCCCGTCGGCAAAACATCGGCCTTTTTCAAGCATCGCGCGCCATGCATTCGCCAGCGCGTCGGGATCGCGTTTCGGTACAATCGATCCACAGTCGCCGATGATCCCGGCGCTGTCGCCGACATCCGTAGCGACGCACGGCACATCGCAGGCCATCGCCTCGCACAGCACATTGGGAAAACTCTCACCTGCGCTCGAACACAGCGTGAGCACATCGAAAGCGGGATAGATCAGCTCGATGTCCGATCGCGGCCCGAGCAAAACAACGCTGCGGTCAAGGTCGAGAGATGAAAGCAGCCCGGTCAGTTTCTCATTGGCGGGACCGAGACCATCGCCACAGAGGACAAATTTTGCCTTTCCGTCATATTGTTGAAACCGCGAGGCGGCACGGAGAAATGTTTCTATGTCCTTCATCGGGTGATCGCGCGCGACCAAGCCAATGACTGCCGCGCCAGCAGGAATGCCCAATCGCGCTCGCAACATCGGCTGCTCGTCGCGGCGCGGGAGAAAGCGATCGAGATCGACACCGTTGGCGATGTTGACCCACTCTTTTGCGCGATACCCGATCCGCTCGTGATAGCGCTGTCCATCGCCGGAATTGACGACGATCGCGTCAGGCCGCGACGATAGCAGCGCCAGCAGCCGCGCCAGGTAACGCGTTGAGCGCCGGATAGTTGGGTCGTCGATTTCAGAGCTGCGCAGATTCCAGAGGAGATGGTCCGGTTTTGCGAAAAGCGCCGCGACCGAACCAAAAAAGTCAGCGTGATAGAGCCAGGTCTGAAGTATCGCCGGCTTCTTCGCACGCAGGTAACGGATCAGCGACAGCAACACTGCCGGGTTTGGTCGATGCCGCCCCATTTCCATACTGATCACGGGAATACCGGCCTGCACGAGCGTCTGCGCCATCGGGCCCGGCTTCAAAAGCGTAACGACCTCATTTTCAAACTCATCCCGGTTCATCGCCGTGACCAGATTGACCAGGCTGCGCTCGGCACCACCGGTGTCGAGGCTGGTAATCAAATGGCAGATTCGGATCGGCAAGGTCCCGAAGCGGCGCTAGGAGAGGATACCGCGCCGTTGCAGGAACGTGATCACATGATCGGCCAGGGCTTCGGGCTGCTGTCTGGAAGACTCCAGGATCAATTCGGGCGTCTCCGGCCGTTCGTAGGGCGAATCCAAGCCGGTAAAATTGCGTAATTCGCCGCGCCGCGCCTTTCGGTAAAGGCCTTTGGGGTCGCGCTGCTCGCAGACCTCGAGCGGCGTATCGACGAAAATCTCGATGAATTCATCCGGCCCCATCAGGCCGCGCGCCATCTCCCGCTCGGCGCGGAATGGCGAAATAAACGACACGATCGTTATCAGCCCGGCTTCGACAAACAGTTTCGCAACTTCGGCGACGCGGCGAATGTTCTCGACCCGATCGGCTTCAGTAAAGCCCAGATCGCGATTGAGCCCGTGCCGGACGTTGTCGCCGTCGAGCACGAATGTGCGCTTACCCAGCGCATGCAGCTTTCTTTCCAGATTGTTGGCGACCGTGGATTTGCCGGCGCCGGACAAGCCGGTAAACCACAGCAGTACCGGCTTTTGGCCGTTCAGCTTCGCCCGCGCCGTCTTGTTCACTTCGAAGGATTGGAAATACGTATTTGCGGCGCGGCGTAGCGCGAAGCGGATCATTCCTGCCGCGACGGTCGCGTTGTTATGGCGGTCGATCAGGATAAAGCCACCCGCGACGTTATTCTCTTCATATGGAGCAAAGGCGATCGGCTCGACGGTCGCGACGTTGACAAAGGCGACTTCGTCGCGATGCAATTCTTTCGCGGCCAAATGCTCCAGTGTGCCCGGATCAAGCCGGTATTTCAGTTCGGTAACCATCGCGCCGATCGTCTGCGCGCCGACCTTAAGTACATAGCTGCGTCCGGGGAGAAGCGCGGCTTCCGAAAGCCACACAATGTGCGCAGCGAAAGCATCGGCCGGGTGCGGTGGCTGATCGGTGCGCCCAAGCCCATCGCTCTGTGGATGCTCGACGGCGTCTGCGAGTATAGAAGTCAAAATCGATGCCGGGTCCCGAGCCGCATCAACTTTGCCGTGCGCGGCGGAATCGAAGGCCGCGAACTCAGACGCGAGCTCCCTGAGCCGCTGCATCGCTTGCGCATCAAGGAGACGAGGGTCGGTCGGTGATGCTGGCTTGTTCACGCGTCTGATCCTATCAATGCGGAGCCATATTGGAGCTTCATCCAGTCACGGTAGGCGCCGGTTTGAATGGCGCGCCACCACTGCTCGTTATCGAGATACCAGTCGACCGTGCGACGCAGCCCATCGGCAAGGT
>JBQCCX010000004.1:0-2568 GCA_051961815.1 Xanthobacteraceae bacterium | reverse complement strand
AACACGATTTCCCACATCATCTCGATGACCCGGGCGCGGCCCGGCTCGTCGAGCGAGCGATTGAGCAGACGAGTGAAATGATAGAGATCGACCGATTCATGCTCGGCCTCGGTCGCCTTGGCGATGAGCTCGTCGGTCGCCCGGTCGTCGAGCGCGAAGCGCTGCTTGACGACGCTGCGAAGCTTGTCGCGCTCGGCCTGCGACATGTCGCCGTCGATCGCGGCGGCGTGCACCAACAGCGCCGCCGCCGCCAGGCGATAGTCGTTATCGGCAAACTGGCTCGGATGTTTCTCGCCGTTGGCAAGCTCGGAAATGAAGGTCTTGAATGATTCAAACATAGCACCGTCGCTGTTCTGCCGGCCGATCGCTTATTGATATCGCGGCATCGCGCCGCCGATGCAAGCCTCGTCTAAAGGGCCCATTCTCAAGCCCGCTGCCGGCGGCGAAAATCGCTTGCCAATAGGCGCATTTGGGGTTTGGTAGGGTCGTTGTGACAGCGGCTGCGCGCACCCAAGTCGCGATCATCGGCGGCGGCCCGGCCGGCCTGCTGTTGTCGCATATTTTGCACCGGGGCGGCATCGACACGATCGTGCTGGAGCGCCAGAGCCGGGCGCACGTGCTCGAGCGCATTCGCGCCGGCGTATTGGAAGCAGGCTCCGTTGCGCTGTTGCGCGAGGTCGGGCTCGGCGCGCGCATGGACCGCGAAGGCCATCCGCATAACGGCTCGGCCATCGCCTGGGAAGGCCGGCCGCGCTTCTTCATCGACACCAACAAATTCACCGGCCGGCCGTTGATGTCCTATGGCCAGACCTCGATCACCGAGGACCTTTACGCGGCGCGCGATGCCGCCGGCGGCATCGTGATCGACCAGGCCGCCAATGTCCGCTTGCACGAGCTTACGTCGCAAAAACCGTTCGTGACTTATGAGAAAAACGACGTCGCCGCGCGCATCGATTGCGACTATGTCGCGGGCTGCGACGGCTTCCACGGCGTCAGCCGGTCATCGATCCCGGCGGCGATGCTCAAAACCTATGAGAAAGGCTATCCATTCGGCTGGCTCGGCATCATGTCGGAGACGCCGCCGTTCCCGGACATGGTCTACTGCTATCATCATCGCGGTTTCGCACTGGCCTCGATGCGAAAGCCGATGCTGAGCCGCTACTACATCCAGTGCGCGCTCGACACCCGGCTGGAGGACTGGCCCGACGATCGCTTCTGGAACGAATTCAAGGCGCGCTGTCCGCCAGACATGGCCGATCGCATCGTGACCGGTCCGACAATCGAAAAATCCATCGCGCCGCTGCGCAGCTTCGTCGCCGACCCGATGCGTTATGGCCGATTATTCCTGGCCGGCGACGCCGCGCACATCGTGCCGCCAACCGGAGCCAAGGGCTTAAATCTCGCAGTCTCCGACGTGTTCTATCTGTCGCGCGGCCTAATCGAGGCCTATCGCACCGGCCGCAGTCATTATCTCGACTGCTATTCCGAGATGGCGCTGCGACGGGTATGGAGTTCGGCGCGGGTGTCGTGGTGGCTCACCATGCTGCTACATCGTTTTCCGGCCGAGACGCCGTTCGAGGAGCAGATGCGGCTCAATCAGTTCGATTATCTGCATGCCTCCGAGCACGCCCAGGCGTCGCTCGCCGAGCAATATGCCGGCCTGCCGTTCGAGGATTAGGGCGCGCGCTGGACGAAACGATAGCTGGAATTGAGCAGCTGAAGATTATTGGCCACCGTCGGATTGCCGGGATCGAGCTGATAGGCTTTCATAAATTGCACGCGGGCCTTGGGCAGATCGCCGCGCAACAGGTAGGAATAACCGCGGTCGTTGAGGATCTGGACGGTTTCGCCGGTCAATTTGATGGCCTGTGCGTAGGCCTGGTCGGCGAGATCGAAACGCCGCAATTTGTCATAGCTGGCGGCGAGCCCGACCCAGGCCTCGGCGTCTTCCGGAGCCTTTTCGACGGCGTCGCGAAAGTAGCGATTGGCGATGCCGTACGCGCCCTTGTTGAAATATTCCAAGGCAAGCTTGAGCGGGTGATCCGACGGATAATATTTGATGTCGCCGGAATTTTCCATCGTGACCGTCGGTTTGACTTGGTCGACCGCGGGCACGGCCTCGACTTCGCTGAACGTGTTGCAACCGGCCAGGCCGAACAGCGCCACACCGACAAGCCAGGCCAATCGGCTTGCGGAGCTTGGGCGGCGATGGTTGTCGGACCAGGTCATCGAAGCCCGTCGCATCATTGAGCCTGATACGGCGCCGGCGCCACTGCGCCGGCACCGCCAGCGCCTCCGGCGGCGCCCTGCTTTTCCGGCGGGATACGCTCACCCATCGCCGAATCCGGCAAGGTGACGTCAGGCATCGGATCCGGATGTCTCGCACTCCTGCGATACCATTCGAGGACGTGCTGCATATGCTCGCTGTCGGCGATGATGCGCTTGTCATTGACGCCGCGTGGCCATGGCGTCGGAATATGCGCCATGGAGTTGTCTTCCTTGGCGTCGCCGCTGGTTGTCGTCATCCTGTCGCTGCGCTGCGCATAGCGCTCAAACTCGTCGTTGCCC
>JBQCCX010000003.1:0-7754 GCA_051961815.1 Xanthobacteraceae bacterium | reverse complement strand
GGAAGTTGATCACGGCATGACCGTGCCGATGAATCTGTTGTTCGGCAAAATCGACAAAAACGGCCACTGGCCGTGTCCGGTCGTTCCGCTGGCGGTCAACGTCGTGATGTATCCGCCGCCGACCGGGCATCGCTGCTTCATGCTCGGCCGCGCCATCCGCAAGGCGGTGGAATCCTATCCGGAAGACCTCAAAGTGGTGATCTTCGGCACCGGTGGCTTGTCGCATCAGATCTCCGGACCGCGCGCCGGCCTGATCAACAGCAAATGGGACAAGAATTTCCTCGATAACCTGTCGAACAACCCGCAGAAGCTCGTCAAGATTCCGCATATCGACTACATGCGCGAGGCCGGCGCCGAAGGCATCGAAATGGTGATGTGGCTGATCATGCGCGGTGCGCTCGACGACAAGGTCGACGAGGTCTACCGGTTCTACACCGTGCCGGCGTCGAACACCGCGGTCGGCCACATTATTCTCGCCAATCGCGGCCGCAGCGGCGCAAAGAAAAGCGCGAATAAATCCGCCAAACCGAAGCGCTCGGCCGGCAAGCTCAAACGCGCCGCGGCGCGGGCCAAGGTCGAGCGGATTCGCGGCTGATTCACATGTGCGTCATGACCGATTTTCCCCTCCCCCTTTTGGGGAGGGGTTAGGGGTGGGGGTGGAAAGGTAACACCGCGGCGTGATCGCTTTCACGTCGCCTTGCTACCCCCCTCCCAACCCTCCCCCACAAGGGGGGAGGGAAAGTCCTTCGCATGACGATAAAATTCATCAGCATTATTCAACGAGGCATCTCATGAAGATCTGCGTAGCGGGACAGGGCGCGTTCGGGCAAAAGCATCTCGACGCCCTCAAGCGCATTCCCGACGTCGAAGTGACCTCGCTGGTCGGTGGCAACCAGGACGCGACCGCGCAGGTCGCGAAGAAATACGGCATTCCGCATTACAGCGGCGAATTGTCTGAAGGCATCAAGCGCGCCGACGCGGTGATCCTCACTACCCCGACCAAGATGCACTTTCGCCAGGGCGAGCAGGTCATGCGCGCCGGCAAACATGTGCTGGTCGAGATCCCGATCACCGACAGCGTCGAGGATGCCGAGGCGCTCGTCAAAATCGCCAAGGAGACCGGCGTCACCGCCATGGGCGGCCATGTGCGGCGCTTCAATCCAAGCCACCAGTGGGTGCACAAGCGCATCGAGAAGGGCGAATTGAAGGTCCAGCAAATGGACGTGCAGACATATTTCTTCCGCCGCAAGAACATGAACGCCGCCGGCCAGCCGCGGAGCTGGACCGATCATCTGCTCTGGCATCACGCCGCGCATACCATCGACTTGTTTCAGTATCAGGCCGGCGAAACGATTTCGGATTGCTATGCGGTGGCCGGGCCCACCCATCCGCAGCTGCACATCGCCATGGACATGGGTATCGTGGCGAAGACGCCGTCGGGCGCGGTGCTGACCCTGTCGCTATCGTTCAACAATGACGGCCCGCTCGGCTCGTTCTTTCGCTACATCTGCGACAACGGCACCTACAAGGCCTATTACGACGATCTCTCCGACGGCAAGGATAACAAGATCGACCTGTCCAAGGTCGATGTGTCGATGGACGGCATCGAGCTGGAAGACCGCGAGTTCATTGCCGCGATCAAACAAAAACGCGAGCCCAATGCCAGCCTGGCGCAGCTTTTGCCGTGCATGCGCGTGCTCGGCAAACTGGAGAAGATCGTCGACCCGCAGCGCCAGGCGCACGCGTAAAGCCAGCTGGCCTCTCGGCTCTCCTCTTATTCCCTCCCCCTTGTGGGGGAGGGTAGGGCGGGGGGTCGAGTAGTAAAAAAGGCCACCCCCCTCCGATCCGCTTCGCGGATCTGCCGCCCTTGCAACCGCAGCAACGTGCATGCGCAGGACGCTCCGTCGCGCGCAAACCAAAGTGAGACATCGCGGTCGCTGGACAAGAAATGCCCGGAATGTTGGTATGCCCGTCTATCGCTTGTCAGGGAGTACATTATGAAACGCTGGTCTTTTGTCGGAATCGCCAGTGCCGCCGCCACTCTGATGCTGACCGGCGCGGCGCAGGCGCAAGACGTCAAGATCGGCTTGATCCTGCCGATGACCGGTCAGCAGCAATCGACCGGCAAGCAGGAGGCCGCCGCCGCCAAGCTCTTCATGGCCCAGCATGGCGACACCGTCGCCGGCAAGAAGGTCGAGCTGATCATCAAGGATGACGGCGCGGTCCCGGATAACACCAAGCGCATCGCCCAAGATCTCATCGTCAACGACAAAGTCACTTTCCTCGCCGGCTTCGGCGTCACCCCGGCCGCGCTCGCGGTCGCCCCGCTCGCCAGCGAAGGCAAAACGCCGGAAATCGTCACCGCCGCCGGCACCTCGATCATCACCGAGAAGTCACCCTATATCGCGCGCACGAGCTTCACCTTGGCGCAATCGACCGTGCCGATGGCGGACTGGGCGGCGGCGAACGGGATCAAGAAAGTGGTCAGCATGGTGTCGGATTACGCGCCCGGCGCCGATGCCGAAAAGTCGTTCAAGGACGAGTTCACCAAAAAAGGCGGACAGGTGCTCGAGACCATCCGCTTCCCGCTCGCCAACCCGGATTTCGCGCCGTTCCTGCAACGCGCCGCCGACCAGAAGCCCGATGCGATCTTTGTCTTCGTTCCGTCGGGACAGGGCGGCATTTTCGTCAAGCAATTCGTCGAGCGCGGGCTCGACAAGGCGGGCATCAAGATCATCGGCCCGGGCGATGTCACCGACGACGATCTACTTAACGGCATGGGCGACGCAGTGGTCGGCACCATCACCGCGCATTTTTATTCCGCCGATCACGATTCGCCGGCCAACAAGGCCTTCGTCGCCGCGTTCAAGCAGGCCAATGGCGGCATGCGGCCGAACTTCATGGCGGTGTCGGCCTATGACGGCATGAATCTGATCTACGAGTCGCTCAAGAAGGCCGGCGGCAAGACCGACGGCGATTCGCTGATCGCCGCCGCCAAGGGCCTCGCGTGGGAAAGCCCGCGCGGCCCGATCTCGATCGATCCGGACACCCGTGACATCGTGCAGAACATCTATATCCGCAAGGTCGAGAAAAAGAACGGCGAGCTCTACAACGTTGAATTCGCCACCTTTGCCAACGTGAAAGATCCGATCAAGGCGGCGGAGGCGAAATAACGCATATCACCTCTCCCCGGTAGGGAGAGGTCGGCGCGGGAGGCGCGACGGGTGTGGGGGTTCAGGCCGCTCGGGCGGACCCCCCTCACCCAAACCCTCTCCCCGATGGGGAGAGGGAAATCAGGGTGCGGGCGCAGGGCGAACATGCTGACCATCCTCTACGACGGGATCGCCTACGGCATGCTGCTGTTCGTGCTGGCCTGCGGCCTGTCGGTGACGCTCGGGCTGATGAATTTCATCAATCTGGCGCACGGCGCGTTCGCGATGGCCGGCGGCTATTGCACCGTAATCCTGGTCAATCGGTTCGGCATCCCGTTCGCACTCGGCTTGCCGATCGCTTTTCTGGTCACCGCGCTCATCGGCGGGTTATTCGAGCGCACGCTCTATGTCCACGTCTATGCGCGCAGCCATCTCGACCAGGTGCTGTTCACCATCGGCCTCGTCTTCATGTCGGTCGCGGCGGTCGATTACACGATGGGCTCGTCGCAGCAATTCGTGCAGATCCCCGAGGCGCTGCAAGGGCAGTTCGAAGTGGCCGGTATCGGCATGGGCAAATATCGCCTGCTCATCATCGTGATCTGCGGATTGTTGACCGTCGCCTTGCAGCTCATTCTCGCCAAGACGCGGTTCGGCAGCCGCCTGCGGGCAGCGGTGGACGATCAGCGCGTCGCGCGCGGGCTCGGCATCAATGTCGGCGCCGTCTTCGGCATCACCTTTGCGTTCGGCTCCGGGCTCGCCGGACTGGGCGGCGCGCTTGGCGCGGAAATCCTCGGTCTCGATCCAACCTTTCCGCTCAAATATATGATCTATTTTTTGATCGTGGTGACGGTCGGCGGCACTTCCAGCATTACCGGACCGTTTTTCGCTTCGATCCTGCTCGGCATCGGCGACGTCGCGGGCAAATATTACGTGCCGAAGCTCGGCGCCTTCGTCATCTACGCCATCATGATCGTCGTCTTGATCTGGCGGCCGCAGGGCCTGTTCGCCCGCGCCGCTGCGCGGTGAGCCGATGACCACGCGCTCCGAAGACGTCGCCCTCTATCTCAAGCGCCGCGCCCGCTGGTCGCCGCTTGAAATAGCGTTCTGGCTGTTCGCCTTCGCGACGATCTGGCTGTTTCCGGGAAAATATCTGATCCTCAAGGATACCGCGATCCTCGCTTTGTTCGCGCTGTCGCTCGATCTGATCCTCGGCTATGCCGGCATCATCTCGCTCGGCCAGGCCGCATTCTTCGGGCTGGCCGGATACTTTTCCGGACTGGTCGCCAAACACGGATTCATCGAGGAACCGGTGCTGGCGCTGATCTGCTCCGGCATTCTCGCGGCCGCGCTCGGCTTCGTCACGAGTTTCCTGGTGCTGCGCGGCTCCGATCTCACCCGGCTGATGGTGACGCTCGGGGTGTCGCTGATGCTCGGCGAACTCGCCAACCGTTACTCCAACATCACCGGCGGCGCCGACGGCCTGCAAGGGGTCGAGATCGCGCCGATCTTCGGCCGCTTCCGCTTCGATCTGTTCGGTCACAATGGTTATGTCTATTGCCTGATCGTGCTGTTTGTTTGCTTTGTCATCGCGCGGCGGATCATCTATTCGCCGTTCGGCCTTTCGCTTCGTTCCATCAAGGGCAACACGCTGCGCGCCGCCGCGATCGGCATTCCGGTGAAATGGCGGCTGGTTGCGATCTATACAGTGTCGGGGGGCTTTGCCGGCATCGCCGGCGCGCTTTTGACCCAGACCACCGCCTTCTGCTCGCTCGACGTGTTCTCGCTCGAGCGCTCGGCCGATCTGTTGCTGGTCCTGATCATCGGCGGCACCGGCTATCTCTATGGCGGCTTGATCGGCGCGGTGATCTACAAATTCCTGCAGGACTGGATCGCCAATCTGACGCCGCAATACTGGCAGTTCTGGATCGGGCTGGTGCTGGTCGTCATCGTTCTGGTCGGCCGCGAGCGCATGACCGGCTGGGTTCGCATGCTGCGCGCAGTGCTGGCGCGACTGATTGCGCGGCTGGCGCCGCATTGGCCGGCGCTCGGCAGCGCCGCGCCCGATCGGCGGTGAAGCATGCCGATCCTGCAAACCATCGGGCTGGAAAAGCGTTTCGGCGGCATCCTCGCGGCGCAGAATGTCAATCTCTCGGTCGAGCCCGGCGCGCGCCACGCCTTGATCGGCCCCAACGGCGCTGGCAAGACCACCGTGATCAACCTTCTTACCGGCGTGCTGCGCCCGACCGGCGGGCGGATCGAGCTCGACGGCCGCGACATTACTCGGCTGTTGCCGCATCAACGAGTGCGGCTCGGCATGGCGCGCACCTTCCAGATCAATCAATTGTTTCTCGATCTCACGCCACTGGAATCGATCGGTCTCGTGGTCTCGGAACGGCTCGGCGGCGGCGCCGATTGGTGGCGGCTTGTCGGCACCAAAGCGGCGATCACCGACGAGATCGCCGAGATCGCCGAACGTTTTCATCTCACCGATGTCATGCACGAGCGCACCGCGATCCTGCCTTACGGCAAGCAGCGGCTTCTTGAAATCGCGCTCGCTTTTGCCTGCCGGCCGCGGCTCCTGCTGCTCGACGAACCGGCGGCCGGGGTGCCGGAAGCCGAGCGCCATGAGCTTCTTGCCACCATCGCCGCCCTGCCGAAGGACGTTACCGTGCTTCTGATCGAGCACGACATGGATCTCGTGTTCTCGTTTGCCGAGCGCATCTCGGTGCTGGTCAACGGCGCGCTGTTCGTCGACGGCGCACCGGACGAAGTGGCGCGCGATCCGCGGGTCAAAGCGGTCTATCTCGGTGAGGAGCTCGGCGCATGATCCCGAAAAAGTGGAAACCGGTTTTTCGGATAAGATCATGCGCAAACTAAATCTTGGCGACGGAAATTGCTTCAACTCAATGGGATCGTCCTCGGATGCCTGAGCTCCTTACCATCGAGCATTTGAGCGCCGGTTACGGCGAAGCCGTGGTGCTGTCGAACATTTCGCTATCGCTTCTTGAAGGCCAGGCGCTGGCGCTCCTTGGCCGCAACGGCATGGGCAAGACCACGCTGATCAACACCATCGTCGGCGTGACGCGCTATCTTGGCGGCAGCATCACGCTTGACGGCGCCGAGCTGACGCGGCTGCGTCCCGATCAACGCGCGCATGCCGGCATCGGCTGGGTGCCGCAGGAGCGCAACATCTTCAAATCGCTGACCGTCGAGGAGAACCTCACCGCGGTGGCGCGGCCGGGGCGCTGGACCATCGCCAAAGTCTACGGCCTGTTCCCGCGGCTTGCCGAGCGGCGGCAGAACCTCGGCAACCAGCTGTCCGGCGGCGAGCAGCAAATGCTGGCGGTCGGCCGCGCGCTGGTGCTCAATCCGCGCGTCATGCTGCTCGACGAGCCGCTGGAGGGCCTCGCTCCGATCATCGTCGAGGAGCTGCTCGCGGCGCTGCGCCGGATCATCCGCGAGGAAGGCATGTCGGCGATCCTGGTCGAGCAGAACGCCAAGAAGATCCTCGGCGTCACCGACCGCGCCATCATCGTCGAGCGCGGCGCGGTGGTTCATGCCGCCGACAGCGCCGCGCTCGCCGCCGACCGCGCGGCGCTGGAAACCCATCTCGGCGTCACCGATCACGGCCCGCGCCGTGGCGGCCGGGCCAACCCGGCCTCTTAGATCTCGCTGCCATCGCATCTGCGCGTGCTACTTTGACGCGAAGGAATCGGCCTACGCGTCATGATCAGAACCATCGCTATCTCCGGCTATCGCTCGCTGCGCGATGTCAGGCTGAGCCTCGGCTCGCTCAATGTGGTCACCGGCGCAAATGGGGTAGGGAAATCGAGCCTCTATCGCGCGATAAGGCTTCTGGCCGACATCGCGCAAGGCCGCATCATCCAATCGCTCGCAGCGGAAGGTGGATTGCATTCGACGCTTTGGGCCGGACCTGAGCAATTTTCACGTGCGATGAAGCAGGATCGCTTGCCGGTGCAGGGCACGGTGCGGAAGGCCTCCATCAGCCTGAAGCTCGGTTTTTCGGGCGACGACTACGGTTACGCTATCGATCTTGGCTTGCCGACGCCATCGAGTTCGCAATTCTCACGCGACCCCGCCATCAAGACAGAGAACCAATGGAACGGCGAGACATTGACGCGCACGAACGTCTTTGCCGTGCGCAACGGCCCGAGCGTCCGTATTCGCGACTCCGGTGGCGCATGGCGGCAGGCCGCACAGCACCTGCCGTCTTTTGACAGCATGATGACCCATTGCAGCGATCCGCATGAAGCGCCCGAGCTCTTGCTGCTTCGCGATCGCATGCGCGACTGGCGGTTTTACGATCATTTGAGTACCGATCGCGATGCGCCAGCGCGGCGGCCGCAGATCGGCACTTATACGCCGGTTCTCGGCAGCGACGGTGCCGACCTCGCCGCCGCGGTGCAGACCGTTCGCGAGATCGGCGATGTTGCGGCGCTCGACGAGGCGATTACTGATGCATTCCCCGGCAGCGCCGCGGATATCGTCAGCAGCGAAGGCTATTTCGAATTGCAGATGCGCCAGCACGGTTTACTGCGTCCATTAAAGGCAGCCGAGCTTTCCGACGGCACGTTGCGCTAT
>JBQCCX010000002.1:0-2297 GCA_051961815.1 Xanthobacteraceae bacterium | reverse complement strand
TCCATCAGGGTGAGATATTCGCGCAGCGTCACCGGCAGGCCGGCCTGCTTCAGTTCATGAAAAAACGTCGCGAACATCGCCGCATTGTAGTCCTCCCCTGCGCCGCACGCCTATGGGCCGGAGAAAAGATATATCTTGCGTTATGACTGATAATGAGATATCTAAAGATATATCTTAAATCAGGAGACTGCTGAAATGCATGGTTATTGTGGATCTTATCGGTGGGCCGCCGGCCGGCATCGGCGCGGCCGTTTTGGCGGATTTGGCTTTGGCGGCCGTCATGGTGGCGGCTTTGGCGGGATGAATCCAGACGACATGCGCGCCGGGCGAATGCTGGCGCAAGGCGATTTGCGACTGGTCGCGCTGGCGCTGATCGCGCAAGCCCCGCGCCACGGCTACGAGATCATCAAGCTGGTCGAGGAAAAAACCGCCGACTGGTACAGCCCCAGTCCGGGCATCGTCTATCCGACCCTGACCTTTCTGGAAGAAGCCGGTTACGTGACCGTCTCCAGCGAGGGCGCCAAGAAGCTTTACACCATCACCGCCGAGGGCCGCGCCCATCTCGAGGCTAATCGCGACCTCGCCGAGGTCGTGCTCGACCGGCTGACCGCAATCGGCGAACGGGTCAATCGCTGGCGGCGCGCAGCGCGCGGCGAACGCGAGCAGCGCCGGAGCTTGCCGCCGCTCCTTGAAGCCGCGTTCGATCACTTGCGCGAGACGGTAGGCAAAAGGCTCGAAGGCGATGCCGAAGCGGAAGCGCAGCTGGTCGAAATCCTGGCCCGCGCCGCCGGCGAAATGCAGCGGCGCAACTAGAGCTCAAAGCGCAGCGCCAATATCCGGCGTTTGCACGTGCTCGGGCCGAATGCCCAGCGCCAACAGGCGCGCCGGAATGCGCCGCAGCAGCGGAACTGCATCGAACAGCTTGAACAGCAAAGGCGGCCTCGGCTCGCGCGTGCCTTGCAAAGCCGGGCCGATGATCCGGTTCTGCATGGTGAGCTGGATTTTCTGCGTTATCCGCGCCGGGAAATCGCGCCGCGCCTGGACCGCCTGCAGATGGCCGCCGGTGGTCGTGCCGGCCTTCAGTGGCGCAGCCAACCGATTGGCGGCGGCAACCGCATCCTGCACCGCGATGTTGATCCCGACCCCGCCGATCGGCGACATCGCGTGCGCCGCGTCGCCAATGCAAATCAGCCCCGGTCGCCACCACTGCCGCAATCGATTGACCATGACGCTCAGGAGCTTGACGTCATCGAAGCTTTTCAATTCGCCGATGCGATCGGCCAGGAACGGCGATAGCGCCACCACGCGATTGCGGAACGCCTCGATGCCGTTCGCCTGCACCCGATCGATGCCGCCCTTCGGAATCACATAGGCACACTGCCAATAATCGCCGCGATCGAGCATCACCAACAGCGCGCCCGCTTCGATGTGCCCAAATACGTCGGCGCCATCGCTGTCGCGGCGGGTGACGCGAAACCACAGCGCGTCCATCGGCACACCGTACTCGTCGGCCTGCAAACCCGCCTTCTCGCGCATCGTCGAATGCCGCCCGTCACAACCGACCACCAGATCCGCATGGACCGTCAATTCTCCATCCGGCTTTTGAACGCGATCGCCGGCGACCCTGTCGCCCTCCTCGATCAAATCGATCGCCTCTGCCCGCATGCGCAGGTCAAATTGCCGGTAGCGCCGCCCTTGATCGGCGAGGAAATTGAGAAAATCCCATTGCGGCATCAGCGCGATAAATTTGCAGTGCGTCGGCAGATGCGTGAGATCGACCAGCCGGATGCGTTGCTTGCCGATCTGCAGCGACAGCCGGTCGACCGTGCGGTGTGGCAGCTTCAGAAACTCCTCCAGGAGGCCGAGTTCGTGCATGACCTCAAGTGTGGACGGGTGCACGGTATCGCCGCGAAAGTCGCGGAGAAAATCTGCATGTTTTTCCAGGACGACGACGCGCACTCCGGCACGGGCGAGCAGAAAGCCAAGCATCATTCCGGCGGGTCCGCCGCCGGCGATGCAGCACTGGGTGGTCAGCGATTCATTCGCCACGACTGACAGTCACCGTTTAAAAGAGCAGGCTTGAGCTTGCGGCAAGCCACATTGGCATTCAATCAGCCGGAGGCGCCGTTCACGCATATAATCGGGCATAGGAGCGTTGCGGGAAGGGTCATCGGAGGACACTGATCGCATGGAACTCTCACATTTCCGCCGCAAGCGATGTGCTAAAAGGACGCTCGCCCGCTCCCATCCAGCATCATGCGCACTTCCCAAATCCCCGCTTTTTGCCTCACTGGTTT
>JBQCCX010000001.1:0-2595 GCA_051961815.1 Xanthobacteraceae bacterium | reverse complement strand
CCCTCAACTCTTGGCCGCGGTTTTCGTCGCGGTCCTGGCGCGCTTCTTCGCGCCCTTGGCCGCGGCCGGCTCAGGCGCGCCGGCTTTCGCCGTGCCCGAACCGTGGCGCTTTGACACCGCGATCGTCTTCAGTCGCGCAATGTCGCGCCGCACTTCGCGCACGCGGGAGGTGTTCTCCAATTGCCCGCTGGCGCGCTGGAAACGCAGGTTGAAGTGCTCCTTCTTGAGCTTGAGCACTTCGTCGTCGATCTGATCGATCGTCATCGCTCTAATATCGGCTGCTTTCATGACGCGGCTACTCGGCGATGCGTTCGACGAAACGGGTCTTGACCGGCAATTTGGCGGCAGCCAGCGCCAGCGCCTCCTTGGCGACCTCAACCGACACGCCGTCGACCTCGAACAGGATGCGGCCTGGCTTGACCCGCGTCACCCACAATTCCGGGGTGCCCTTCCCCGATCCCATGCGAACTTCGAGCGGCTTCTTCGAGACCGGCACGTCGGGAAACATCCGGATCCAGACGCGGCCCGAGCGCTTCATGTGCCGCGTGAGCGCGCGCCGCGCCGCTTCGATCTGGCGCGCGGTGATGCGCTCCGGCTCGATCGCCTTGAGCCCGTATTGGCCGAATGCAAGATCGATGGCGCTGGTGGCCGCGCCATGGATGCGCCCTTTATGGGCCTTGCGGAATTTGGTTCGCATCGGTTGCAGCATGACTTAACTCGTCACGTCCTTCGTCAATTTCGCCCGATCAGGCCGCGTCCCGGCGCGGCCGGCCGGCTTCGCCTTCGGCCATGCGTTTATCCTGCGCCATCGGATCGTGCTCCATGATCTCGCCCTTGAAGATCCAGACCTTGACGCCGCAGGTGCCGTAGGTGGTGAACGCGGTGGCGATGCCGTAATCGACGTCGGCGCGCAGCGTGTGCAACGGCACGCGGCCTTCGCGATACCATTCCATGCGCGCGATCTCGGCGCCGCCGAGCCGGCCCGAGCAATTGATGCGGATGCCGCCGGCGCCAAGGCGCATCGCCGATTGCACCGCGCGCTTCATGGCGCGACGGAAGGCAACGCGGCGCTCGAGCTGCTGCGCGATCGATTCGGCGACGAGTTGCGCGTCGAGCTCGGGCTTGCGGATTTCAACGATGTTGATGACGACATCGCTGTCGGTCAGCGCGGCAACCCTGCGGCGCAGCTTTTCGATGTCGGCGCCTTTCTTGCCGATCACGACGCCGGGTCGTGCCGAATGGATGGTGACACGGCACTTCTTATGCGGCCGCTCGATGACGATCTTCGACACCGCGGCCTGTTTGAGTTCAGCCATCAGCGCCTTGCGGATTTCCATGTCCTCGTGCAGCAGCGAGCCGTAGCTCGCCTTGCCGGCATACCAGCGCGAATCCCAGGTGCGGTTGATGCCGAGACGAAGCCCGACCGGATTGACTTTTTGACCCATCGTATTCTCCTCGCCGCCCGCCGTTTAAGCCTGCGCCTCGACTTCGCGGACCACGATCGTGAGGTTGGCGAACGGCTTGAAAATTGCACCGACCCGGCCGCGCGCGCGCGCCGCGTGCCGTTTGATCACCAGCGCCTTGCCGACATGGGCTTCGGCGACCACGAGATCGTCGACATCGAGATCGTGGTTGTTCTCGGCATTGGCGATTGCCGATTCCAGACACTTGCGCACGTCGCGTGCGATGCGCTTGCGCGAGAATTCGAGCTCGGCGAGCGCGGTCGAAACCTTCTTGCCGCGTATGAGCTGCGCCAACAGATTGAGCTTCTGCGGGCTGATCCGCAGCATGCGGGCGACCGCTTTGGCCTCGCTGTCGGACAGCGCGCGCTCGCGCTTTTTCTTGCTCATCGACGCTCTCCCCGCCTCACGAGCCGCCGCCGGGTGGCGCGGCGCCCGGCGCCGCCGCCGGCGCGGCGCCTTCGGCCGGAGCACCCGGTGCGCCGGGCGCGCCCGGCACTCCGACGCGCTTGGCCTTGCGGTCCGACGAATGGCCGTAGAACGACCGCGTCGGCGCGAACTCGCCGAACTTGTGGCCGACCATTTCCTCGGTAACGATCACCGGGACGTGCTTTTGCCCGTTGTAGACGCCGAAGGTCAGCCCAACGAATTGCGGCAGGATCGTCGAGCGTCGCGACCAGATGCGGATCATCTCGTGGCGTCCGGATGAGCGCGCGGCATCCGCCTTCTTCAGCAGATAACCGTCGACAAACGGACCCTTCCAGACCGAACGCGCCATGCTGTCTCCTACTTCTGCTTGCGCGCGTGACGGCTCGCCATGATGAACTTCGCCGTACGCTTGTTCTTGCGCGTCTTCATTCCTTTGGTCGGCTTGCCCCAAGGCGTGACCGGATGCCGGCCACCCCGGGTGCGCCCGCCGAGCGGATGATCGACCGGATTCATGGTCTCGCCGCGGACATGGCCACGCCGGCCCATCCAGCGGGTCCGGCCGGCTTTGCCGATCGAGATGTTCATATTGTCGGGGTTCGACACCGCGCCGATGGTGGCGATGCAGCGGCCATGCACCATCCGCTGCTCGCCGGAATTGAGGCGCAGGATGACGTATTCGCCGTCGCGGCCGACGATCTGGGCATAG